>JAPDIG010000032.1:0-10260 GCA_025966525.1 Candidatus Methanophagales archaeon
TAAAGATGAATGACCTCTACACCCGCATACGTCAATTCTTCTACGATTCTCTCTACATTATCACCAAAAGGAACCCTTACAGAGACAATAGTTCCGGGACTTATCCTTTTTGCTTCGTTTACCATACTCAGAACGTCTTCTTCGTATTCCAATTCAACCATTTTGCACGTCTTAATCAAATCTGCTTCAAAGCCGTGAGGTGTGAGATGTGAGATGTGAGGTATGAGGTGTGAAGTATGACGTCTACTCTTAAACCACTCACCATCTGCATCCACAATCATAAAGGTGCCCAGGTAAGAGGCTGCCCTTGCCATTGCCTCGTATACATTCTCATACCTCCCGAAAGGGAGTATATTGAAGATTATCGGTAACGGAATACTTAGTGCCGGGGGGATTGGTGATGCGATTTTCCCATGAGCATCAAATTTGATTGCTGTGGACTTCCTCCCAATGTCCACTGCCGTGCTGATGTATTCTCTACCATGAATCCCATCCCTCGTTGGTCTTACGATCTCAGACATATCTGTCCACATCGAATCGAAACCTTCGCCAGAAAAAGGTCCCCGGTATCCAGCACCCGAGACTGGAATCTTACCGGTCTCTGCCTGATACCAGTTCTTGCTGATTATCTCGGGAGTCCAGTAAGAATCACCGAGCTCGGGATATTCCCTACTCTCCCGGATAGTCAACGCATCTCTCGGGCATTCCTGAATACAGCGGAAGCACCCCCGGCAGCGATAATTAACAGGCTCTGCCATACATCTTGGGTCTTCTTCCTGTCTTTTATGGACATCGTAGACGCAAGCCATTGCGCACCTTCCACAATTTATGCAGTTCTCCCCTCTTTCTATCTCGAACTTCCCGACAGGCGGATACCTCGGTGGTGTCGGTATCACTTCGATACTGTATTTTTTAGGCATATACGAACCTCCAGTATTCTTCACTTGATTCCATCGTCAAGACGAAGTCGCGTATAGCTCCTTCCGGTCTGCCAGATCTATCTTCAAGCATCTCCTCCAGCTCTGTCCATGCTGCAACAAGCTCCAGGTCATTCTGACATACTTCTCTGCACATCCCGCAATGCGTGCATAAAAAGACCTTATCAGAATCCTTTTTCGCTATTTCTTCTCCCTCGAGCAGTTTCTTAGCAAGATAGAGCTTGTTCTTTGGAATCACTGCTTCTTCACTGGTAACAAGATACGCAGGACAGACAGCGGCACAGCTCCCGCATTTAATACATGAATATACCGCCGTTTCAAGTACCGATTCATCTTTGAACTCCTCGCTGGGGTTTGTAAGTTTACCAAAAATCGGCGTTGTCAAAGTTGCAAGGTGGATGAGTATTCTGAACAGAGGTGGTTTAAACGTTATTCCCAGTATGTTAGCCATTTTTGTCTTCACCGCGAAGAATTTATGCGGATTCAAAATGTTCCTCGGGTCAACCTCTTTCTTGTATGCTTTGTAGATTTTAAGCCTCGCCTTCTCACATTTATCCTTTATGAAGGGAACATTCCAGATGCCCACGCCGTAGGGAACAGCGCCAAACTTTATCCCAAGTCGCGTGAGGACTGGGATGAGAGACATATGAACAAGGTATGCTTTTGGCTCTCTCACATCGCACAGGTGCGTTAACATCAGGAGTGCTTTGTCTTTTCCCACAATGTGCGATTCCACGTGTATCTTCATCCAGCATCTTTCTGTTATCCTTTTTACCACCTTAAGATACGGAACAGCGTTTTCAAGCGGAATGAGGAGTTCACATGCCAGTGGAGTTGGCTTGCCGCCTCTTCTCTTCATTGGAAAGAGCCTCTCATGCCAGATGTAATTTGAGAGATAATCTTCTGCAAGGCTCCCTCTGCTCTGTGCGAAGCCGAGAAATCTCGTTTCTTCGTCGTCCTCTTCAAACTCTACCAATACCGCATCTTTCAGTCTGAATAAATCCTCGCCCAGAAAGGTGTTTACCTCTCTGAGATGTGCAGCATCCATATATTTTATGTGGTTGGGTTTGAGTTCCTCTTTTATCATGCTGCGTATGAAATTAAAAGCATCTTCGGCGCTTTCAAGGTATACCAGATGCGGTAGCGATTTTTTTTGCTTCTCTCTCAGCTTCAAGGTTGCAGTCAGAACCAGACCGAACTGTCCCTCTGTGCCGAAAAAACGAGCGAACGCCTCCTCCTCTGAATGAATGGTCTTTACCTCTCCCGAAGGAAACATAATCTCGAGTGATTCAATCTGGTATTTAAGATGCCCGAACCGGTAGCTTCCTATTCCGTATCCCCCTGTCGCAATCCAGCCTCCAACAGTGGAAAAGAAGCTCGAAGGGTATGCTCTGAGCGAAAGATTTTCCGTTTTCAAAAAGTTCTCGATTTCTGACCACCTGACGCTTGTTTGGACTTTTATCGTCTCTTTTTCCCTGTTCAACTCAACAATCTTATTCATGAACGCTAAATCAAGAACGATGCCCTTTACCGTGGGCACCACACCTCCAAGCCCGGAAGACACAGAACCTCGCGGAAATAGTGCCACTTTCTCTTCGTTTGCGAACTGAACGATTTTTTTGAGTGCGTCAACACTTTTAGGCTGGATTACAAGTTCTGGGATGGTGTGAAAAAGTCGCTTTGCGAATGGAACTTCACCGATGTCCCTGCTGTATAGCTCACGCTCGAAATCACCTTCTATTATCTTCGCATCATCTCCGATGAGTGCTTTTACTCTTGTCTTTAACTTTTCGTCCATGCTAAAAACTCTTTAGAAAAGTTTGACTCATAACACACCTAAATACTCTTTCAACTCCCATTCCGTTACGTTCATACGATACCTGTCCCATTCCACCTTCTTAGAGGTGATGAAGTTGTTGAAGATATGGTCGCCTAAAGCTTCTCTCACCAGTTTGCTGTGCTTTGTCAGTGATATTGCCTCAATCAAACTCCCTGGCAGCGTTCTTATTCTCGCCTTTGCCTTTTCCTCGTCACTTAGCCGGTAAACGTCCTTTTCTGTTGGTGGTGGCAGCTCATACCGGTTTTTTATTCCCGCTAATCCGGCTGCAAGCATCACAGAAAATGCTAAGTACGGGTTGCATGCCGGGTCAGGACTGCGGTATTCCACACGTGTCGCTTTCTCTTTACCGGGCTTGTACATCGGTACACGAACGAGCGTAGAGCGGTTGCGACGCGCCCATGTAATGTAGACGGGTGCTTCATATCCCGGAACTAAACGTTTATATGAGTTTACCCATTGATTGGTGACTGAAGTTATCTCTGGTGCATGTCTTAACAGTCCTGCAATATACCCTCTACCCACATCAGACAGATGATATTCATCATTCAGGTCAAAGAATGCGTTTCTATCTCCTTTAAATAAGGATTGATGCACATGCATTCCCGAGCCGTTCACACCGAAGATGGGCTTTGGCATGAACGTGGCATAAAATCCATATCGCTGTGCAATCTCCTTTACCACAATCCGATGTGTCATCACCTGGTCTGCCATCGTCAGCGCATCCTTATATCTGAGGTCTATCTCGTGCTGGGAGGGCGCAACCTCATGATGGCTGTACTCCACTTCTATTCCCATTGCCTCCAAGGTGAGAATCGTATCTCTTCGTAAGTCGCTTCCCGCATCCAGCGTGGTCAAGTCGAAGTACCCACCTTCATCCAGCACTTCCGGATTCTTATTATTCCGCAAGTAGAAATACTCCAGCTCCGGACCAATATAGAAGGTGTAGCCGTCCTCTTTCAACCGCTCCAGATTCCTTTTCAACACATACCTTGGGTCACCCTCGTAAGGACTGCCGTCAGGCTCTAAAATATCACAGAACACCCTCGCAACTGCATTCTCCTTCGGTCGCCACGGAACAATCTGGAATGTAGCGGGGTCGGGTTTCGCGAGCATATCGCTCTCGTCAATCCTTGCAAATCCCTTTATCGAGGAGCCATCAAAGCCCATTCCCTCGTCAAAGGCACCTTCCAATTCTTTTGGCGTGATTGCAAAGCTCTTCAACTGACCCAAAATGTCAGTGAACCACAGCCTTACGAACCGCACATCTTGCTTTTCTATCGCTTCAAATACTTCTTCCTTTGTCTTTGCACTTATCTCTTTTTCCATGTTCTTTCATCTCTAGATTTTAATGCTCGCTATCCCCTTCTAAAACTATTTGAGAATTTTTCATAAAAATTATGAAAAGCGAAATGCTGGGATATCTCTATGTATATCACGTCTGCCATCTCAAAATCGGTCATTATCGTTGCGGGATTGGAATTCACGAGCACTACTTCCACGCCTTCTTCTCTTAAAGCCTTGCAAGCTTGCGAGCCTGAGAAATCGAACTCGGCTGCTTGCCCTATCTGTATCGCTTTCCTAAATATTTTTCATTACCTATAACGTCGCAAGAGTTCATTTATATTAGAGGCGTATCTGTCTTTTGGGTGCACAGGCCCCTCAAAAGGGCACTCCCAATCTTCATCTACAAAGATACCTTCTTCGTTTGCTTTCCCCCGCAATGCGGTGAAGAAATATCTACACCACGCACATCTTTCATCTTCACCGATACCGCTTATTCTCAAAGAATATTTAGTCTTAGCAGAGTCTTTTTCCTTTACCCAAATTTTTGCCGTCTTTCTAAGATGCACATTTCTATTCGTCAGGGACTTAACATCAAAAAACATCCTTCTTCCAACATCAGAAAAGTAGAAAATCCACTCACAAGTGTAGAAATGACTTTGGTCAGTACCTAAGTACTTTATTTGGATATACTTATCACTATTAGCGCCTCGGGGGGAGCTATTAGAAGAAAAAGAGCACTTTGTGGCTCCTTCCTTTATCGCGTCATTTACAGAAGTCAAATCCTTCATTATGAATATCCTGTCTCTTCCTCTCTCATAAGATTCTATCGAATTTTTTAGGATTGGTTTGTACTTATTATATTTGCTTATCCTTACCGTATAAATCGAGGAATCTTTAATAAGGGTGACATCAAAACCTCCGTATTCCAGATATTCCATTACCTTCTTCAAATCATTGAGGGTTTTAACTTCAAATCGGTATTTACTTTTGTCGTAGTACTTATTTAACTTACTGAACATCTCTCCACCACTAAAGAAATATTTAAAGCACCATAGATCCCCTATTTTGAAAATATTTATCTTACGTTCATTCATATTTGTATCTGCCATCTTTTTTCACTTTTCAAGATTATTTTTGCACAAATAAAAATCTACTTACCGGCACTATCATTATCCTAACACCGTCTCTGTCTACACTTCTTTCATCACCGCGACTAACAACAAATCCCTCGTTTAATTTTACGAGCGAGCAGAACTTAAGTAACCCCTTCAAATCCATCTCCCCTATTCTTTCCTTATTTTTTACTTCTACCGGGATTACTTTATCATTCTTCAGAACAAAATCCACCTCGTAATTTTGCTTTCTCCAGTAACATTCCGCGTTTGTCTCACTCCTGACCAAGCACTCCAAATTCCTATCCTCATCCTTGCTCAACGATAGAGCAGGGTGTAATGGGTATGCTTTTCTGTTCTTTCTACTCGTACTCAAAAAGCTCCCCCTCAAATTGCTAACACGTTTTATCAGAAAAGAAAGCTCCAAATAGTTTAAAGCGTTTCTTACTGTCTTCTTGTGCCGCCCCAAATCGCGTGAAAGAGAATCAATGTTTAATATAACGCCAGGATTTTTAAATATGTAGTCCGCCAGGATTCTAAGAATTTCAAAATCCTCTATCCTGAAAGTCTCCGGAATATCTCGGTAAATTATTCGCTCTGCGATGAGCTCTCGTACATATTCCCGTGCTTTCCGCTCTTCCATTTCCAGGGTTTCTGGGAAGCCTTTGTACATAAACTCACCAAGCCTGAGATCAAGCTTTCGCCGGTATATCTCGAACTCCTCCCGCTCCGGTATTTTCTCACCACGAAACTCGATAAATTCCTTAAAACTTAATGGTGGAAGATAGTGAAATCTTGCCCGCCCCGCTAAACTTTCCCTGCTCCTCCGCATTAAATTTAACGATGCTGAACCGGAAAGGATACACTTTACTCCGGGGTTCAAGTCGTATAGAACTTTAACCTTGTTCTCCCAATCTTCTAACTTGTGTATCTCATCGAAGAAAAGAAAAATATGCTTCTCCTTTATTTTATCGTGTAATATCTTCGCTTCATACTCCTTAATTACCTTGTTCAGGTCTTTTCTCTCGATATCGAAGGAGTAGTAAAAAATCCGCTTCGCATCTATTCCATTATTCAGCAGATATGCGATAAGCTGGTGCATGAGCACCGTTTTTCCTACCCTTCTCAAACCAATAATTATCTCGATAAATCGCGCTTCTAAGCTTTCTTTAAGCGTTGGAAAAAGGTCACGCCTCTTCATTGACGCTGTATCCCAATCTATTGTTCCGGTTTCCCACCACGGGTTAAAATCTACGATTTCCATAATTATAGTATAGTGTCCTAATATTTAACTTTTTAGGATATTACTATATCCCAAAATTAAATCCCTGTTGTGCCTATGTGAAGCTTGGACTCATAGCCTTAAACCCTTACCCCTCAAATAATCCTTTATCTCGCCAACCGTGTACGTGCCATAATGAAAAATACTCGCTGCCAGGCAGGCATCCGCGCCATTAACAAACCCCTCGTAGATATGCTCTAAAGTCCCGACACCACCGGAAGCAATTACTGGAATGTCCACCGCTTCAGCAATTGCTTTTGTAATAGGTATGTCATATCCGTCCGTTGTCCCATCTCTATCCTTAGAAGTCAGCAATATCTCGGCAGCTCCAAGCGCTTGCACCTGCTTCGCCCACTTTATCGCATCAATTCCCGTGTACTCACGCCCACCATAGATAACTACATCATACCAGGCACTCTTTTCATCTTCTAATTGTACCTGCGTTTTATCCTTAACATCCTCAAACTTCCTTTTGCAGTCAATTGCAACCACGATACGATTGCCAAACCTTTCAGCAGCTTTTTTTATTAGATCGGGATTCTTAACTGCTGCTGTATTTATCCCTGCCTTATCAGTGCCTGCATCAAAAACCTTTTCAAAATCCTCTATACTCTTTATCCCTCCGCCAACACATAAAGGAATGGATACTTGCTCTGCTATTTTCTTTACAACTGAGACCATTGTATCCCTTCCCTCGTAGGAAGCGGATATGTCGAGGAAAACAAGCTCATCGGCTCCCTGCGCATCATACCGCTTTGCAAGTTCGACCGGGTCGCCTGCATACCTGAGCTTCTCAAACTCTATTCCCTTAACAACCACTGCTTTACCTTGCTCATCGAATGTTGTGTCAAGGCAAGGAATAATTCGTTTTTTCATTTCAGTTCACCTATTTTAGTTTGTAATTTTATTGAAATTCTATCGTCGCAGGAGGCTTATCAGTTAAAGAATAAAGCACGTGCACAACTTCCGGGATTTCGGTCGTAATCCTCTTATCTATTCTCTTTAAGACCTTCCAGGGAACATTAACAGCCTCTGCCGTAATGGCATCCTTGCTTTTGACCAGTCTAACGACGATTATGTAGCCAAACGCTCTTTTTCCTTCTCTAATCCCGGTAGCCCTGTCGTTCATCAAAACCGCCATACTCTGGAATGACTCGATGTCAGAAGTTTCCTCTTCTACAATCTTTGTAGCTCTTCTTTCTATCTCTACACGTTCAGGCGTCACTTCACCAAGTATCCTCGTAGCAAGTCCGGGACCGGGGAAAGGTGGGCGCTCCGAAAACTCTGCAGGCAACCCCAAACTCCTGGCAACTTCTCTTACCTCATGTTTGTATATCTCCCGCAAAGGCTCAACAATCGTTAGTCCATAGCTTTCCGGGTCAATACCTATCTGTTCAAGAATGTTGTGCTGGGTCTTGATTCCTTTCACCGTTTCAACAATATCTGCTGCTATTGTCCCCTGCACTAAATAATTAGCGTTCTCCTCTCGCACAACCCCTGCGAGAACAGAGTAGAACGTGTTTCTAAATGCTTTTCTCTTCTCTTCCGGGTCGTTAATTCCTTTTAAGGCATCAAAGAACTCATCAGCGGCATCCACCAGCCTTGCATTCATATTCCTCGCTTTGAAAAAGTTTATCACTTGCTCTGCTTCGCCTTCGCGCATCAATCCATCGTCAATAAAAACTGCTACCAATCGGTCTCCTACCGCACGATGCGTGAGCACTGCACAAACGGTGGAATCAACTCCACCTGAAACCGCTATGACTGCTTTCCCATCTTTTATCTTTTCTCTTATCTCCTGAACCTGTTTTTGTATAAATTTTTCCGCCCCAAACATTTTTTTTCTTTTTACCTCCTCAAGCAATACTTTAATGTCTGTTATTCCCTTATAAAACTATTTGGGATTTTTTGACTTATGACCACAACTGGGCTCGTATGGGATAGGCTAGGGATTATCGAAATCCCAGTAGGTAGTATCTTTCCATCATTAGTTTGTATAATACATCAAAGAAATCCTTCATGGTTAAATCTTCAAGCGTATAAAGCCGAGCAAATTTCTCGCTAATCAGCCCTTCACCCCGAAATACTTGGAGACTATCCATAACTTCCGGGGGGTCGCTTTCAAAATCAACAATCAACAGGCATACTTTCTCATATCTCCAAGGCACATCGCTTGGGCTTGTTCTCTTTGCAATGGATAAAAAGCTTAAGATATACTTTTCAAGGCTGTACCTTTCAGATAATACTATTTGATTTTCTTTTGCCGCATCTGAATTATATCCAACCTTGGGAAGTAAATAAAGATACCCTAAGACCATATAGGGAAACCTATTATGAAGATTCAAAGCTTCTGCAAATATCCTCTCAAATAAGGTGTCATAATTCTTCTCAATAGAACTCAATTGGCTTCTCACGTTAATTGCCATGATAGGTCCAACAGACACATTTGTGCCATTCTGTGGAGGCTGAACTATAATGTCCTGCTCCTTCAATTACGTATTCATGGAGTAAGTTAATGAGTTTTTTAGACCTTATAAGGCTGGTATATTTTCCATTTCTAATAGCCTCTTCATAGACATCCTTCATCTCTTGAAGTTTATCCACTAACAGTTGCATATCAGCTGGCATTTTATTCCCCCTCCATTCTGATGTTTATAAATTTTGATACAATTTTGTTTATATCCTTTATTTCACCTTGAAGTTTATTTCTCACTTCTGCCCTGACATTATTCTTCTGTAAAAATTTCATAGCTTTTACTTTTTCATGACACTCTTTCCCAATATCAGCGAGTTTTAGATGCATATCCTCATTACCGTCAAATTTGGATATTGCAAAAAGTAATGGCCTTCTATGAATAGCACGAGCACCAAAAAGCCCTCTTGGTTGTAAAGGTTTTATTAGTTCGTTAATTATTTCGGAGTTAAAAATAGCACTCACATAATATGCTTCCATCTCATCTTCAGTTTCAAAAAACCATGTCTTGACATCTACAATAAAACCTTTGGGTTTTACTTCTTTTCCATTAGCTATGAAACAAGGTAGTGATGGTTTATCAATAACACAGGAGACCAAATTGGTACCAGTTGCGTTGTATAAGACAACATATCTCCTGGATGGGTCCTGAATTGTAAGGAGGTTGTTGTAGTTTAATCTATCCAATAAACGTGGGAAGCGCTTTTTTGATTTTTCTGTCCTTCTTTCGTGCCAAATCTCTTCTGCTTTTTCAAGCCATTCTTCAGCGCCTGTAAACCCCGTTCTTTGTAATTCATTTGAATTTAATAACCTATACCCATTAAAATGCGCTCTAATTGGAAGTATGACTGGGTGAAGTTTAATATAACCAAAAGGAATTATCTCCCAAGCCAACAACGTGGCATACAGAAAATCATCCTCCACACTACCTTCTAATACAATTTTCCACGGCTCTTTAACCATGTGATATATCTCAGAGGATGTTTTTACTGCAACCAGCGAGTTTGTGCGGGATATGATGTCCACAAAATAAAGCGACCTGGGGAATATACTTGCTCCCACTTTGAATTTATGGAAGTAATAAGAGGGTTCTGCCGAGAAGTCCGGAGGGATGTATTTACAAATCTCAGTAAATAATCTTGCCTTTGCTTCAGAGAATTTGACATTCCTATCAGGTAACTCGCCGGCATACCTTTCCGATAATACGGGATATTTAGTTGTGCCATCTTTTAATCCAATTAGCACACAAGAAGGCATATTGAAGAGAGGATTCACATCCTCTAAATCAATTATTTTAACTAACTTTATAGGCGGCTTTTTAAATTTTCTGA
>JAPDIG010000032.1:10360-14904 GCA_025966525.1 Candidatus Methanophagales archaeon
TATCCCCTCCCTTTTCAGGTATAAATCAGCGCACTTGCAGAAGAAGAGTGTTGCTAATTCCATCTGGGTAAAGAGATGTACATCTTTCTTTTCAAGCAGGTGATAATTTAAGACCTCTTTCTTTAAAAAGTTCTGGTATTCTTTATTTTTCATAGACCTCATAACAACCCAGGGAGGATTGCCAATGATTATGTCGTATTTATCAATTTTGTAATTGAACAGGTCTGGTGACTTCAAACAGTCTTTGGTGAAAACTGGTAAGGTTATCTCTTCAGAATCTTCAATTAAATCGCTGATTGCTATTAGATAGTTTGCTTTTGTAATGATAGTAGCTATCGGATTTATGTCTATACCCTCCACCTTTTTTATAATATCTTTTAAAGACGCTCCTTTTTCAATGAGGTTTTTTATAGCACGATATAGAAAAGTGCCTGAACCACACGCAGGGTCTAACATTTTGGGAATAACTTTTTTCTCTTCCCGTAAGGCAAATACATCATCCAAAATAAGTTGAACGAGCCATTCTGGTGTGTAATATTCACCGGCTTTGTGCCGCTCCTTACGCTCAACGATTTCCTCGTATATTTCTCTAAAGATATCTTCGTCTATTTTGGAGAAATCATAATGTGCTAATGCCTCAACGACAGAACAAAATAGAGTAAAAGATTTATCCTCTATTTCAGGACTGAGAAGCCATAGAGAGATATCCTCTTCGAGGAAGTTTGTGATGCCTTTAGCTGTAAAATATTTCCCACTGATAACATCCAGAATTTCATCTCTATTTGGTAATTTTTCAAATTTCAAATAAACCGCAATTTTAGCCAAAATATTAAGGTATGCGTGGTCTAAAAACAACGAAATATCAGGTTTATATCCATAAAGTGTTCCAATAGCATTTGCCCAGTTATCTACCTTTGTCTTTATACCCGGTTCTTCTTTTATCTCTTTCCAGAGGGATTCTAAGACCTCTTTAATATTGAGATATACATGACTGGTAGAGCCAAACTTATCTCTGAGGGCTTGTGCTGAGATTGGTTTAAGAGTCTTCGTGCGTTTACTTATGTCTTCTACTACAAGTTCTTCATACATCAGATGTCCTCTTTTTCCTCGTCTAAATATTTACCCTCACCCTCAGTACCCTCAAAAATTACTCTTTCTCATTCCTTCTCTTTCAACGTCAATCTCTCTTCGATATTTTCAGACTTCCAGAAAGATATTCCATAGTTGAATTCTTTTGAGTCAACAGATGCAATTATATTCATTCTTACCTCTTTTTCCTCTTCACCACCATAAACTATATGGTCGTAGCCCCCTCTTTTGCGTACCACGTCCCCAAAACCTGCATCCATGGTCTCGGCAAGAAAGGATAAGCAATCGAAGATATTGCTCTTACCTGAGTTATTAGGTCCTATCAAAACATTAAACTTGCCAAGCTCCATCTCAAAATCTGCTAAACTCTTGTAGTTTTTAACGTTCAATTTTGAAAGCATATTACTATATTTGCAACACTAACTTAAATATAATACCCTTATGATGTTATTGATTATTGAGAAAATAAGGGTGTTTTCCCACCCTTATTTCTCCACCTTTTTCCATTCCAAAGAAAAACCCTTTTTAAGACGCCAATATCTCCTCAAACAACTCAGCCTCCAGCTCATGCAACATTGGTATCCCGGTGACTTCAGATGCGAGCTTGCTCATTGACGCGATATCGCCTCGGTCTATCAAATCCAGTTTGAACTTCCTTGTACCTGCGAGCATCTGCTTTAAGCCAAGACCTAACCTCTCACTGAGATAAGTATAGACACCAACCGCAGACCAGGGTATCTCCTTACCTACTTTACCACCATATCCCGTTTTTAACTCCTCAGCAGCAATAAAGAACCTCTCCGGGCTGTTGCCATACTTATTCGCAAAATCCCTTGGTAATCTGCCCTTTTCTGCGAGTTCACAGTAATACAGGGCTTTCATCGCTGCCGTCAATGGCGACCTCGCCATTGTGATTGATTTCACGAATGGACCTTTGCCGTGGTTTCCATCGAAATTGCTAAGCGCTATCGCCTTGAACATCTGCGTCTCGTTGATGAACCCGCCAGCCATGCTTATATCCGGCACGTATTTTCCTTCACGGAGCAATATCCTTGCACACTTCAATACCTGCGCTTCTAAATAAACGGTGGGCGTGCTCATCTCGTTCATCATCGGCACCGGACTCATTCCCGTGCCACCACCAGCGCCGTCAAACGTTATATAATCCACTTTGGCTTCCGATGCCACTTTCATCGTCCATGCCACATCTACTGGGCGGTAAGCACCGGTTTTTATCGTTACATATTTTGCACCTATGTCACGCAGCCATTCGACATCCTCTACAAAACCGTGCTCCTCTGGGAATCCCACGCGGCTGTGCCGCTCGAACGTCTTGAACAAGCCATCATTAAACGCTTCTTGAACCGCTGGCTCTTCTGGGTCTGGTTGCACGATATATCCCCTCTTCTTTAGCTCTAATGCCCTTTCCAGCGAAGATACACGTATTTCACATAGCACTGTACACTCCTTCAACATATTTGTCGCTAATTAACCACTACCCAGTATCTTATCCACCTCCTCTTCATCAGCATCCATCACATAAGGTATACCACTGATTTCTGCAGATTCTTTAGTCAAAGCCGCTATATCATCGCGGGTAATATACTCCAATGCGAACTTACGACTGCCGCACATCAACTGACGCATACCCTGAGCAAGTCTTTGCAGGTATGTGTAAAGACCCATTGCACCCGTAGGAATTTCATCGAATCTCTTACCAAACTTCCTCTTCAATTCCGGTGCAGTAACGAATATCTCCTCTATGGTATCGCCAAATTGCTTGATGTATATGGGCACCTCTTCCTCCTCCTCGATGCATTTACCTATGGTCTTACCCACCATAGCGGCTGCAAGTGGTGCTCTCGCCATTCCCACGAGCTTGAAATGTGGTGCGCCGAGTGCCAGTCCTTTAAATATCTGGTCTTCAAAGGTAAATCCTCCCGCTATCGCAACGTCGGGAACGAACTCGCCTCTCTGCGCGAGCCTGTCGAGATATTTGTAAAGCAGAGAAAAAATCTCTACCGGCGGCACACCCCACTCGTTCATCATTCTCCATGGACTCATGCCTGTCCCGCCGCCGGCAGCATCCACCGTCAAGAGGTCAATTTCCGCCTTCGACCCGAATTTTACCGCTCTTGCTAAATCCGCGGGTCTGTACGCACCTGTTTTTAAGAATATATACTTTGCACCGAAGTCTCGAAGTTCTTCAACCCTCGTTAAGAAACTCTCTTCCGTTACCATTCCCACTCGAGAATGTCTTTCAAACTCTTTGAACCCACCTCCTTCAAATGCCGCGATTACATTTTTATCCGTTGGGTCTGGAAGGACAATGTAGCCCCTCTTCTTCAATAGCTGTGCTTTCTTCAAGTCCTCGATTTTTACCTCACCGCCAATATCTTTTGCTCCTTGCCCCCATTTTAGTTCCACTGCATCCACACCCAACTCAGAGATGGCATACTCCTGAACGCCCAGTCTTGTGTCCTCTACATTGGCTTGAACAATTATTGTTCCATAGCCATCCTGCTGCCAATCCTTGTATAACCTTACCCGCCACTCCAACTCTTCCGAGTGCACCACTTTCCCATTAACGATTTCTGATTTCGCGTCCATACCGCAGACGTTTTCGCCAATAGTTAGAGGTATCCCAGCTATTGCCGCTCCTATCGCCAGTTCCTCCCAGTTGTTCTTTGCAATCGCAGTCGAGCCAAGACCTGGGATGATTAGTGGGAGCTTCAATTTTATCCCTTTATCCCTGCCTATCCTTCTCTCCAAATTCACATTTGAAAAGATTGCTTTATCGCTGTCCGCCTCTATTCCATGAGCTCCTACCGCAGTGCCCAAGATAGTGAAGTGGGAGAGGTCAACCGGGTAAATTTTCTCCGCCGCAGCCGTTATGATACCGTAAGGCTGAGGATATATAATCTCGCTTCCTCGATATGCGGACTTCCCTATCTCGCACATTCCTATACAACCATCCACGCAAGTTGTGCACATTCCACTCAAACTGCATACCGCTTCTTCCGTCCTATTCTTCGTCAGCGTTGCCGCAGACGCATTGATCTTTGTTATAGACATCTTTTTCTATCCCTCCTTCATTTCTATTCTTGTTTTCTTTTTTAAAAGACTTTTTGAGAACTTTTCATAAAAATTATGAAGCATAAAATAACTTCATATACGTAAAAGAACAATAAATATTTGATAAAGGTGAGAAAAATGGAGATAAACGAAGAGCACCTTTTACATATGAAAGAGTTTGAGAGGAACCAGAAGTGGTTTATAGAGAATTTTAAGCGCATTTTGGATGAGTATAGGGAGAAATTTGTCGCCGTCTGGAATCAGAGGATAATAGACGCAGATACAGACTTGAAAAGTCTGTCAAAAAAAGTTAAGGAGAGAACAAGGAGTGCTAAGGGAGTTTATGTAGGATATGTTAGTGAAAAGCCTGTTGAGATGAT
>JAPDIG010000033.1 GCA_025966525.1 Candidatus Methanophagales archaeon
CTTATCTTTATTTTTTATGCACAAAAACGAAAATCCCGGTGGGTGAGAGACAATATATATGGACGTGTCTTTAAGAATATAAAGATGGAGTGGTAACCTTGAGAGCAACGGTACGAAATAATGGATTAGGAGTGGTGATATTAGCGTTAGCTCTCCTTATTCTCATATCTTCTCATTCGCTCACAGAGGCGGAGATAGGCTATAAGGAGGTGATCACTGTGGATAACACGACCTGGAGCATAGAGCGATCAACGATCCCCGGCACATTGGAGATTGAAGGAGACGTGAATGTAACAGGTACAGTGATCAGGGATTCCTCTTTTAACAATTTCGCAGGGCTTAGTGCGGATGAAAGGACCCTCGCTCTACACGGCAGAATGATCTCTTCAGAGAAGACCTTGGTAGTGAGTAAAGGGGGTCCCGTGGTAATCACAAGGGAGATAGAAGGTAAGAACGAAAGCGCAAATATTACTATTAGCGAAGCCTGGCCTACTCTTCTCTCCACCACAAAAGCCGTCGGATATTTAGGCACTCAGATAAGCACAGAAGAAAGATACGAAAACAATGGAGAGGCTATCAGCACGTCCTTTGTTGCAAATAGGCTCGTTAAGGTATCCAGATACGATGCAAACATTCTGGGAATGAAGGTATCAGCCGAAGTCCAGCCGGGATATGTGAAAGAGACAGTAGCTCTAAACAAATCAACCTATTATGAGTTGATGTCTACTTGCATTGGAAAAGCTTATGTAGGATATAAATCAGGAGAGGGAAGTACAAAGGCAAGGTCTTCCGAGTACTATTTTGGCACTTCCAGGATTGAGAAGACAATAAAATCAGAGACGGAAGTTCCTCCTGCTCCTACTCCTGCTCCTCCTACACCTCCTCCCTCTTTATGCCCATTCCCCTAACCAAGCGTTTTTTCGATAGAGAGTGCAGATGCGAACTCCC
This sequence comes from Candidatus Methanophagales archaeon, assembly GCA_025966525.1. GTDB lineage: Archaea > Halobacteriota > Syntropharchaeia > Alkanophagales > Methanospirareceae > QMVO01. The sequence goes on from JAPDIG010000033.1 coordinate 949, forward strand.
GTACCTCTTCCAATCTTTTATCTTTACTGAGCAACGCATTTTCCAAAACATGTTTCTCACGAGAAATACCAACGTAAACAGCCAGCACAATTTTGTCTTCCGATACCTTAGCATGCACACCCACTGGAAGTGCACATCCACCACCAATTACTTCCAATACTTCATTCTCCACCTCTGCTTCTATCCTCGTATCGGGATCGTCAATCGCGTTTAAAATCTCGCTCTCATCCGACCCTTTTCTCGTAACCACTGCAATAATACCCTGATTTGGCGAAGGCACAAAAGGGTCGCAATCGAGCCTTTCATACTCTATATCCAAGCCCAATCTCTCAAGCCCTGCTTCTGCAAGGATTACACCGTCGTATTCGCCTCTTCTAAACTTTTTAATCCTCGTATCTACATTACCGCGGATGTCTTTTATCCTCACTTTTACTCCCTTCTCCGCCGTGTAATTCAGAATTTGGAACTTCCTCCGCACACTTGACGTTCCTATTATCGCACCATCTGGCATTTCGTCCAATCTATACTGTGACACTAACGCATCATAAGGCGAATCACGAGGTAAAACCGCAGACGTCTCTAACCTTTCATCTCGTTCCAGAGGTATATCCTTCATGGAATGCACTGCGAGGTCTATTTTACCTTCTAAAAGAAGCATATCAAGCTTTTTTACAAAAACACCTTTCTCCGGCATTTCGTATAAACCCCGGTCCGTCCTGACATCCCCTAAACTCCGCACTGTTTTTATCGTAGGCTCGTAGCCAAGCTCTTTCAACCGCTCGCAGACTTTCTCAGTTTGTAATATCGCCAATTTACTACCACGCGTTCCTATAATCATTCTTCGCTAAAAATTTGACAAATAGAGTTTAGATTGCCAAAATATCACTTCCCACGGAATTGTTTTAAATTCTCCTTATACGCCTCTAACGTCCTTTCTATATCCGCATCGGTATGCGCAAAAGAGATAAAATTCGTCTCAAACTGCGAAGGCGGCAGAAATATGTTAGAAGAAAGCATCGAATGAAAAAACCGCAAATACTTGTTTTTATCACACGATAAAGCATCAGCATAGTTCCTCACCTCTTTTCCGGTAGGACTGAAAAACACCTTGAACATCGAGCCCACACCAGAAACACAACCTTCAACTCTCAAATTCCGCAATATTTCTCGTAAAGCTGTCTGCATCCTTTCACCAAGTTTGTTTAGTTTCCCCAGTCCTTCTCTCTCTATTATTTCTATCGTTTTCAAACCCGCGGTAACAGAAACAGGATTGCCGCTAAACGTCCCTGCATGATATACCCCTCCAGAAGGTGCTATGAGCTCCATAATCTCCTTTTTGCCTCCAACCACACCGATAGGGAAACCCCCGCCGACAATCTTACCTAAAATCGTTATATCCGCATCCACACCATAAAACTCCTGCGCACCGCCCAAAGCGAGCCGGAAACCCGTAATCACTTCGTCAAAGATGAGTAGAACATCCTTCTCCTCCGTTATTTTCCTTACTTCGTGCAAATAGTTATTTTGAGGCGGAATCGGTCCCACATTTCCCATCACCGGCTCGATTATTACCGCTGCAACCTCCTCGTAATTCTTCGCCAGCGTATCGGTAAGTGCCTCGGGATCATTAAAAGGGACCTGAAGCGTGTTTATCACCGAATCCGCAGGCACTCCTTTTGAATCGGGAATGCCATAAGTGGTGGCGCCAGAACCTGCTTTAACTAACACGCTATCGTGGGCGCCGTGAAAACCGCCTTCGATTTTTACTATTTTGTCACGTTCCTTAAACCCCCTTGCAAGCCGTATCCCTGCCATCGTTGCTTCGCTTCCCGTATTAACAAACCTGACGAGGTCAATAGAAGGATAATTGTTTATTATCTTCTTCGCAAGCGCGATCTCCTTTTCATGTGGCGTGCCGTACAACCATCCTTTATCAAGCTGTTCTTTCACCGCTTCCTTCACCTCTTCGTTTCCGTGCCCTAAAACAAGCGGTCCGTATGCTAAGCAGTAGTCAATGTATTCCCTGCCATCAATGTCGTATATCCGTGAGCCTTTTGCGCTCACGGTAAAGAACGGGTACGGTTTATAAGCACGCACAGGACTGCTAACCCCCCCGGGCATGTACTTCGATGCGAGTTCATAGAGTTTTTCGGATTTCATCTCGGAAACACACCTCATTTTTGTTCTTTTAAGAATGTAATCGCTTTGCAATCGGCTCTGCCAATCTTTTTGTAATCTCACTTATTTCTAACCCTATTATCTGTTCTTGTGCATCATATTCTAATCGCACACCTTTTATCATGTTTTGAATATGTTATTACAATAGCCATGACAACGGCGAGCCGGTGCCTTTAAGTTACCTGAAAGACGAAGCAAGCAGTGCTCCTCCTATCGCACCTATATACTGAGGATATTTCGGTACAATCACATCAAACCCCAGCACATCGTTCATCGCTACTGGCACGCCATCCACCAATGCCGTGCCGCCAACTTCTATCGCAGGCTGTCTGAGGTCTATCTCCTGTAACAACTGCTCTTTCACCTGCTCCACTACTGAATGACATGCAGCAGCCGCAACGTCTTCGCGCCTCGCTCCACTTGATAACGCCGATACGAGGTCCTGAATACCAAAAACGATGCAATAACTGTCGGTCTTTACTTTGTACGCGTCGCCTTCTAAGGCTAACTTCCCTAATTCGACCACATCCACACCCAGTCTGCGTGCTATCATTTCCAGGAACCGTCCTGAAGCACCTGCGCATATCCCGCCCATCGTGAAATTATCAGGAATGCCATCTTTTGCCGTTATTATCTTGTTGTCCATACCGCCGATGTCAATAATCATTGCTTCGCCCTTTTCTATTCCCGCAAGATACATCGCAGCCTTCGAGTTCACGGTCAGTTCTTCCTGCACCAGGTCCGCCTTGAAATGCTCGCCTAACCCGTGTCTGCCGTAACCCGTCGTTCCCAACGCCTCTATATCGTCCCTCTTCACACCTGCGATTTCCAATGCTTTCGCGAAAACGCGCTCACCCGTTTTTATTACATCCCCGGTTGGAGTCCATGTCGCCCCTATCACCTCGTTATCCTGCATTATTGCTGCTTTTGTCGTTGTGGAACCGGAATCAATGCCAGCGGTAAGCCCCTCCTGCTCCTTCCTCTCCAGTATCCATCTCCGCTTCACTATCGTAACCAGCGCTTCCATTCTCGTCAGCAGTTCACCCGCCTTTGTCCGCTCCGAGAAGGGATACATAACAAGCGGCAAAGCCGTCCTCCCCTGTATTATTCGCCTGATTTCTGTCCTTATAACCGCACCGCGTGGGCATTTGTGACACCCTGCGACGAATACCGCATCAGCATCGCATAATCCTTCTGCCACTGCGTATCCTCTTGCCAACGCCACACTTAATCCAAGGCTGCTCTTCATGTCGTACCCAAATTCGTCCACCTTCTCCGCTACATAATCAAGGTCCACTTCAGGCACAAATATCTCTGCACCTATTTCTTTCGCCGCACGTTCTATCTCATGCTGCACGTTTCCATACACGGTGCCGCATGAAACCTGTGCTATTTTTATCTCTCCTTCCCTGTCCTTCTCCTTTTTCATCACGTTCTCCATAATTTTAGATATAGGTATAAATCAGATTTAATTAAATTTTGTGCTATGCAATACTACGCTACGGAATCGGAATCACGTTTCCAACCGCTATTTCCACAATCTTATAGAAATACATAGAGATTATGTTTAGCCTGAGAATGAAATCCAGGAAAAATATAACCGAGAAAATGGCTGTTAGGGATAGCGGAATAAGCATGAACAAAGGCGCTTCTTTTACTTCTACCTCTTCTACCCCGCCTTCTGGTCGCTTGAAGAATGCAATATGTATAATGGGGAAGAAATAAACGACATCAAGTAAAGAAGCTATCAAGAGGACAAACAAAAAGATTATCTCTTCTGCTTGCAGCGTTCCCAGGCAAAGGAACCATTTACTTATAAATCCACATGCAGGCGGAATTCCACACATTCCAAACGCAGTTATGGTAAATGCGAGCATCGTTACCGGCATTTGTTTCCCTACGCCTGCCATCTCGCTTATATTCTTCTTCCCTGTAACGACCATTATCGCGCCTGCACAAAGGAACAACGTTATCTTCATGAAGCCATGAAAAGGAATATGGATCATTGCACCTTCTATCCCCTTAGGACTTAACAACGCCGCACCCAGGATTATATACGATAGCTGGTTTATCGTGGAGTATGCCAGTCTTCTTTTCAAGTTATCCTGTGCGATGGCAAACAGATTAGCGACAATCATTGTAAAGCCCGCTATACAGGCAAGCGCTAATCCAAGCCCGAGTGAAGTCATCAGGTCCACGCCATATATATAGCATACAATCCGTACGATTCCAAACACCCCCGCCTTCACCACCGCTACTGCATGCAAAAGCGCACTTACCGGCGTGGGTGCGATCATTGCAGTGGGCAGCCAGCTATGGAATGGCATCCACGCCGCTTTCATGAACCCCAACAAGAAACAGAAGAACAAAATCACCAGCGTCAATTTATATGCGGAGCTGAGTTCTGATAACGCTTTTATTCCTCCACCTGTGAAGTCTGTGGTCCCCGTAAGATAATAAGTCATCATTATTGCGAACAGGAGGAAAACGCCCGCGGTGAGTAAATAAGCAAAATACTTATGCCCTGCACTTATCGCTTCTTTGCTCTGCTCGTGTATAACTAACGGATACGTAGATACCGTTAAGATCTCGAAGAATATGAACATTGTGAGTAAATTCGCTGACATCGCAACACCAATGGCACCGAATATGGCGATAGCAAAGCAGAAGTAGTATCTTGTCTGCGCATGCTCGCGCAGAGACCTCATGTATCCGATGGAATAGAACGAAACGAGAATCCACAAGAAGGATGCGGTGAGCGCGAAGATAAGCCCAAAAGCATCCACCTTGAATCCAAATGCAATGCCCTTGAACATCGTCTGGAAGAATATGCATTTTATGACCTCCTCGTTCAAAATTGTCGGTATCATGGATGCAATGAGCGAGAACTGCAGTATGCCTGCGATAATCGTCCAGCTCTCTCTTACGTTCGGTCGTTTGCGGGATAGCAATATAAGAATCGAAGCAGTAGCAGGGCATAGAATTGCAAATAGAGGTATGAAACTGGAAACTATCGCTCCCTCAGTCATGGTGCTGCAACCACCCCCGTGCCCAATAACGCATTCACTGCCTGATTAACCATTGGTAGTAAAGGTGTCTTCGCACCCGCGAGCCATAGGATTCCGGCGATAATGCAAAGCGATCCGAGTATTAAGGCAGGAAAGACCATACTCACCGGTGCCTCATCTTTTTTTATTTCGTTTTCTCCCTCATTATGCACAAAATACATGCGATCTATAACTCGCCAGAAATAGACCAGATTGAGGAGCGTGCTGGCAAGTATAACGGCTACAAAACCGTATTCCACCGCTTCTAATGAGGCAAGCAATAGACACAATTTCGTTATAAATCCCACACTTGGCGGCACTCCAATCATTGATAATGCGGCTAACGTAAAAGCAGCGCATGTATAGGGCATCTTCTTACCCAAACCTTCGAAATCGCGTATGTTCCACAAGCCACTCCGGTATATAATGGCGCCAGCAGCCAGGAAGAGGCATCCTTTCGTCATTGCATGATTCAATATATGTATCAATGCACCGTGCAGTCCCCATTGAGTGGAATAGAGTCCCACACCAAGCACAATATAGCCCACCTGTGACACACTGGAATAAGCAAGCATCCTCTTTAAATTTGTCTGCATTATTGCAATAAGCGAGCCCACAATGATGGCTATCGCAGCTATCCAGGAGATAGCAGCGTCAATGGGCACGTAAATCTGGATGAATTTCGTGGTGAAGACGGAAAAAAGGACTCTTATAAATGCATAAATTGAAACCTTTGACATCGCTGCCGCGATGATCACAGTAACCGCGGAAGGGGCATACGTATATGCATCTGGCTGCCATATATGAAGCGGGAAGAGCGCCATCTTTATACTCATTCCAACAACAAAGAAGACAAAAGCCGCTTGCACTACTTTATTCCCGTACAATGGCGGTAACAGATACGAAAGGTCTGCCATGTTAAGCGACCCGGTTACAGCATACAGGAAACCCACGCCGAGAAGGTAGAAGCAAGCACCTATTGAGCCCATAATCACATAGTTATAGCTTGCTTTCAGCGCTCTCCCACCAGCAACAGCAATTAACGCATATGCCGCTAAAGAAGCTATCTCAAGGAATACATACAAATTGAATATATCCCCGGTTACCGTTATGCCGCATAAACCAGTGACAAGAAGTTGAAAGATCACGTAGAACGGTACGATTTTCCGAGGCTGTTCTTTTTCTATACTTCGCTTTGAATATATCGCCGTCAATAGGCAGATGAAGAGAACTATAACCAACACGTATGCGTTGAATGCATCTATGACGTATTCTATGCCCCATGGAGGTGCCCAGCCACCCAGCCAGTAATGTATTGTTCCACTGGTGATAACCCGGTGTAAAAGAAAAAGAGCCATCATTAGTTGCACGAAAATGGTTGCAAGCGAAATAGGAAAACAATTCTTCTTATTCACCCATCCCGCAATCAAAATAGTAAATGCAGAAAACAAGGATACCACAATGACAAGTACAGGATAATGTTCAGCAAAAAACAATCTTACCACCTTTTCTCCTACATCTTCCCTTTCTCTTCTTCTCTATCATCATTTCTCTTTCAGCGCGTCAGCAGTGTCTCCAAGATATTCTGTGCGATGTTTTATATATATTTTTCGCTTTTTTTTACCACGGGACCCCTTTTCTCCCCATCTTAAACCCGATGTAATTTGTAAGCAGATGCAGAAGCGGAGTAATAATAACAACCGTAATGATTATTTCTGCGGAGAAGGTATCAATAAACCACTCTCTTGCGAAGAGGAACAAAAGCAGCCAGGCGCCGCCTACGAAGTCCAGTTGATCCACCAGAGGCAAAGGAGCACCTCTTTTTAGCCCTGCCCGCCTTTTTATGAAACTCCCAAGCAGGTCACCAAGCATAGCACCCGCAGATAAGCAAAATAAAGTGAGTAAGAAGGAGGGGAAAGGTCCAAAGGAAGGCATTTTTATATATCCAAGCAGTTGCTGAAAAATGCCAGCGCAAAAACCGCAAGAGAATCCGGTTAAGAGACCCTCGTATGTCTTTCCATTGCCAAGTAAGCGGTTTTTACGCCAGAGAACTCCTCTGTCTATGGGTGTTTTACCGCCAAAAAACGCCGCACTCGCATTTGTTATATACGCCGGCAGCATCAGCCATATTGCAACCCAGACGGTCTCTATGACAGGGTTCATGATATACACATAAAGGAAAAGGCAAATAGATTAAAAAGTAGACTATCAGTAATGATATGTTCTCTTTCCTTTGAAATAAAGAATATATCTGGCTGCACTATATCCTCTTCGGATAAAACCACATCACAGGGAGCAAAGTAAACTTTCCCAGTCCTCGCTCCTCTACATAAGTTCGTAAAACCTCAGCTTTGTTGGCTTACTTCGTCATATTCTGTCACTACGATACCATTAAAAACCGTGTGCCTCACCGTTCCAGGGAATTCATAGCCCTCGAATGGTGACCACCCGCATTTAGTATATAAGTGTTCGCTGCTGATTTTCACGCGCTTCCGTAGATTCAAAATAGTCAAATTCGCCCGTTTCCCTACTTCTATACGTCCTCTATCGTTTAATCCTAAGAATGCCGCGGGATTATACGAACACACTCTCGATATAAGCGTTGGATGCGTATTACAGGATTCTATCAACCAAGCCACGAAATTACCATAAGTGTCTAAATTAGGGACACCGGCAGGCGCTACTAAAATATCACGTGCTTTTTCCTCCTTCGTATGCGGCGCATGGTCAGTCACGAGAAAATCTACTTTGCCATTTTTAAACGCTGCCAGCAACCGCAGCCTATTTTTCCCGGTTCTCAAAGGCGGATTCGTTTTTAAAAATGCCTTTTTGCTAAGTACATCGCGCTTAGTGAAGAACAAATGGTGGGGTGTGACCTCACAGTAAACCTTGCCCTTTTTGTATTGCCGTATTAAACCGAAAGTCTTGTAAACAGAAACATGAGCTATATTGATTTTTCCGGAAGAAGTGGATGCGGATAGAACTTTCCTGACCGCGGACAATTCCGCTTCCTCAGATCTTAGCCTGGAATGGAGTTCTATATGTTTCCGGCTTCTCCATTCTTTGCCCTTTACGTTCAATTCCTTCTTCCGCTCTTCTATAATCCCCGGGTCTTCGCAATGAATTACAACGGGTTTAGAAGTCGATTCTACCGCTTTAATCGCTTCTGGCAGCATCTCCTCACGGATATACAACCCACCGGAAGTCTCGGTAAGGTATATCTTGTAAGCCACTACTTCTTTCCGCATATCCATAATCGCATTTGTGTCTATATCCGTGTTGGATTCAGTAACACCGCCGTAGAAAAAGACATCAATTAAACCTCTCGACTTTATGTATGCGAGTTTCTTCTTATTTTTTATTCGCTCGGAATTTATGCCTGGCAAAGGAGTATTTGGCATATCCACAACAGTAGATATCCCACCATGAAGTGCCGCAGCAGTACCGGACTTGAAATCTTCCTTGTAGTCCCATTTATGGCTGCTATCCTCTCTTAAATGGGCGTGTATATCAATAAACCCGGGAAAAATCAAACAGCCCCTGGTTGCTTCTATCTTTGTCTCGCTTCGTAAACCCTGCTTTTTTATCTCTGTAATGTAGCCACCATCAATGCCTATCTGAGCGTTATATATCTCATCTGTATTTACAACTTTACCTTCAACGACCAAATTATGAAGCATGTCTTTTAAACGTATTTATTTGCCCAGATTAAAAAGATAAGATAAAGTAAAGAGGGATGAGAATATGTTTCCAAATAAAAGAATACAAAGTTTGGTGGGGAGAAAGGTGCATGTAGAGATGAAAGGAGAGAGGAGCGTTCTGGAGGGTGTGTTAGCAAGTGTGGATGATTACTTGAATTTGCACCTGAGTGGTGTAAATGAGCTGGAGAATGGAGAAAGGAAGAGGTTGCTTGGCTCTGTAATCGTCAGGGGCAATAATGTCGTGCTTATCAACCCAATGAAAGAATAGATAGAATGAATGAGAGGAAAGCAAAGAGGAAGAGAATAGGAATTATCGGCGTGGGTAACATAGGGAGGGCAATTCTTCGTGGGCTATTGGCTGCCGAGCCGGAAGTGAAGATTTTTATAAGTGATGCAAACCCGGATAAGCTAAGATTTTCTGATGCGGAGTCAGACTCCGGAGTGGTAGTATGCGAAAGTAACGAAGAGACCGCGGAGAAATCGGAAGTGGTGATATTAGCGGTTAAGCCAAACGATGTGCGAGGAGTGGTCTCAGAGATTGCACCTGTGATGACCGGAGAGAAGATGTTGATTTCGATAGCTGCTGGTGTGCCAACAAGAGAGATAGAGGAGTATCTTGGAGCAGCCGCGGGAAGAAAAGTGATTCGCGCGATGCCGAATATAGGGGCACGAGTAAGAGAGGCAGTATCAGCAACATGCAAAGGCGAATACGCAGGTGATGAGGATGAAGAAATTGCAAAGGGGATTTTAAGTGCTATTGGCGCGGTTTACTCCGTGAAGGAGAGAGACATGGACGTTATTACAGGGTTAAGTGGCAGTGGCATCGCTTTCTTTGCTGCGGTAATAGATGCGATGGCAGATGGCGGTGTGTATGAGGGCATGGGGCGGGATTTATCGCTGGCAATTGCCGCAGGGGCAGCGATGGGAGCAGCGAAGATGATTCTCGCGGGTGATAAGCCGGCGGATATAGAAGCAATGACCGCATCTCCGGGAGGAACGACAATAAGAGGGCTATACGCAATGGAATCGAGGGGTGTGAAGGCAGCGATGATGGAAGCGGTGATAGAAGCGACCAGGCGCGCAAGGGAGATAAGCAAAATGCAAAATGGAAAGTGAAAAATGCAGAATGCAGAAAGGGATAATTTGATAGTAAGGGTAGCGGAAATATTGAAGGAAGCGGGATTTATCGTTTCGAGTAGATGCGAAGCTCGGAGTTTTGATTTAGCGGCACGGCGCGAGGAAATAACGCTGTTAGCAAAGATATTGCATAACATAGATGGTGTTAGCGAGGAAGTAGCGAGGAGCATAAAGCGTGCAGCATTTTGCTTACTTGCTTCCCCAATCGTCGTGGGCGAGCGAAAAAGTGATTTATTTTTAGAAGACGACGTTGTGTATCATAGATATGGGATTCCAGCTCTAAACACGCATACGCTATATGACTATTTTGTTGAAGGAGTGCATCCATACGTCTATTCAGCCACAGGGGGCTTGTACGTTAACTTAGACGGCGAAATGATGAAATGTGCGAGAGAAAGGAAACAACTTTCCTTGGGTGACGTTGCTGCGGAATTAGGGATTTCAAGGAGGAGCGTTAGCAAATATGAGGAAGGGGGGATGAGCACTACCATAGATATAGCACTAAAGCTGGAGGAGATTTTAGATACAAAGCTAATAGAAGCTCAGGAGTTTTTAAACCCTGAATTTGAAGACCCCTTTCCTCCGGATATACCAGAAACAGGAGTAGAAGAATCGGGTTCGAGCTTAGAGGGGTATATTTTGAGAATACTGGAAGAGATAGGGTTTGAGATATTTAGAACTGCGTATGCTCCTTTTAGCGCTGTTTCGGTTTCGCAGTCGCAAAAAGGAAGGGAAGTGGGAGAAGAAAGTGAAAGAGTAAAAATTCTCACGGGGATAAGCAAATATGGGAAGCGAATGATAAAAAGGGCAAGGATAATAAGCAGTTTGTCGCAGGTAACGAGAACGAAGTCGGTGCTCGTGGTGAATGGTAATGTCAAGCGAGTGCAGATAGATAATACGGTCTTGATGCGGAAGGATGAGTTGAAAAGAATAAGGGACCCGGAGGAGTTCACCTGTGTGATGGAAGAGAGGGCGAAGGGCTAAAGCAAAGTGGGAATTGAGAAATGACCAAAGTAGCGGTAATATTGGGCTCGGAGAGCGATAGAGCGGTGGCGGATAAAGCGGTAAAGGTGTTGGATGAGCGTAAGATTGCTTATGACCTGAGGGTGATCTCGGCACACAGGAATCCGGAAGAGCTGGATAAGTATTTAGAGGAAAGCGAAGAAGTGGAGGTGATAATAGCGATTGCCGGGCTATCAGCGGCATTGCCGGGGGTAATAGCGTCAAGAACAGAAAAGCCAGTTATTGGTGTTCCTGTGAGTGGGAAGTTGTTGGGCATGGACGCATTACTTTCTATGGTGCAAATGCCTTCGGGTGTTCCGGTAGGCGTAGTGGGTATAGACAACGGTGAAAATGCGGCTTTGCTCGCACTGCGGATACTGAAGTTAAAAAGACACTGATTAACACAGATAAGAAGATTGCTTTTTTTCGTGTGATGGGGATATGTACGACGATATGTCAAAAAGCAACATTATGACAAAATACACAGAAGCTTAAAAACGATACTATGGCGTAGACACGCCTGCCCGGATAGAGGCTGAGGGAGATAAAAGGGACGAGACATTTACAAGAAGGAAAGGGAAATGAATTATAAATGCAGGTGTGTAGGAGAACACAGGCTTGATTTTAGAGATGAGCACGTGATTTTAAATCCGTCTCCATGCGTAAAAGAACCTTTGTAACGCAGTTGCATTGCAGAGAATTGCAAAGAGAACCAGGGTCCAGCCGAGGAATGAGAAACTCAACGGTCCAGATGCGGGAATTGGATATGGGTAAATCAGTGATAGAAAAGTGGCTACGATGATAATCAAAAGGCGGTCTGCTCTGCCAATTAAACCGCCGTACACCCTGCTCAGCCCTACCGCCTGCGCCTGCGTGCCCATATAAGAAGAGAGCAAAACACCGATAATCGCTACCAAGCCGATTTCCCACCTTGGATTCACATAGCCACCAAGGATAATGCCACCGATAACGAACACATCAGAATATCGGTCAATAACATGATCAAGGAAATCACCCTTTTTGCTTGCATTCCCGGTTTCGCGGGCTAAAACACCATCTAAAGCGTCCAAAAGAGCATTCAGGCACACGAAAACACCAGCGAGAAAAAGAAGAAGGTTAAAATTGCGATAGTTAAAATAGGGACTGTTACCAGCGAAGAAGAAAAATAAGCCGGCGAGCATAGCGCAGCCAAAAGAGAGAAGGGATAATAAATTCGGCGAGATGCCTATCCCGGCGAGAGCAATCGCAATTCTTCTCGCGAATCTACAATTATCCACAAATTCACGGAGCATAGAATCGAGCGCCATTCTATCTATAAATAAATACTCAATATCATGTGCGTATAAATTCTAAACTCTAATTCCTAATCTATCGTCAAGAACAAACTTTTTTGCAGTTTGGAATTTTGAACCAGTCGACAGAGCCCGGCTTATACTTGTCCCTTAGTGCTTCCTTCCTTCTGCTTTCGCCCGCGGTCTCCGCATCTATAATCTCGCGCACCGCAGAAGCTACTTCTTCTATCCTCTTCCCGCTTGTGTCCACTTCATATACAGCTCCGCACCGCTGTACCGCCTCAGCTAAGATAATGTCCAGCATTTCTGCTTCCATGTTCTCACGTATTTTCTGCGCAGAAAACCTTAAGCCTCGTTGCTTTAGCCGTTCCGCGAGCAAAAGCGGATTTGCACGCAGCACGATTGCCACATCGGGGTTCAGAAAATGGGCTAAGTGGCTCTCAATCAACATCAAATTTCCTCCTTTCTTCTCTTTCCTTTTTTCTTTATACACTCGCCTTACGTATTCCGCTAATTTATCGAGGTCTGTGATAAGACAGCCTCTTTCGGTATCTACGCCGGTATAGAATCTCTTTTCCGCTATTACCTTATTCAAGTCCATAAATTCGAGTCCAAGCGCATTGCACACGCTTGTCTTGCCGGTGCCCGGCGTTCCGGTGATGGCGATTATCATTCAAACTCTCTTAAAAAGAAAGTTTGATCAAAGAAATAAAGGGAAGGAAGGGATAAGTATATCACGCTCATTATAAAAAGCAAAGCAGAGGAGGAATTCAAGAAGTTGCTGGAAGAAAAGAAAGCGGTGGATAACTTCACGGTGCTATTATTTGGAATAAGCAGATTGTTTTACCGACTGGAGGAATTACAGGATATCATAATCGCTATGCTTTAAATAATCCCCCCTCCCCCTGCTTCCAAATAGAATAACTCGTTCAGGCTTAAATTTCACTTCAACCCTTTTTAAAAACTCATTTATTTCTTCAATTCCTCTTTTACCCATTTTATCACCTTTTTTGATAGTTCTAATCGTTCATTTGCTATTTTTTCATCATATAACTCATACAGATAGTCTTCTTAACGCATTGTAAAACTCATCAGGGATATTGACTTTCCTACCAAGAAAGATCAAAGAATGTGTTGCACCTGGTGATTCTTTTAATCTATGAAACTTTTGGCTCTCTCTTATTGAGCTTGTAGAACATCTGTTGGACTAATATAAGCATAACGAGAGTTGGCGTGAGAGGGCAGTCAACGTTGCTAACAAACTTCCTTCAGGGCGGCGCGGGCGACCGCCGAAGGTAAAAATAAAATAAATGAGCCATACCATAAAATAAAATATAAATCATGTGGCAAACCGAAAAAAACATAAGGTTTTATATAGTGTGTAAAGAATAGATAAGAGAAGAAGAAGGGAAAAAGAAGGATGAAGGTAGAGGCGGCGGAGGCGAAGGGAAAAGC
>JAPDIG010000034.1 GCA_025966525.1 Candidatus Methanophagales archaeon
TGAGATAGACGAGCAGGATTTACATTTGAAGAGGACGCGTGAAGTAGATACTCTTTTTGTTGAGGTTACACCTCCAGTGGAGATACCGATGGTGAGTCAGTGCATAGAGCCGGAGAGCTGTCTCGGGTGCAGGATTTGCGAGGATATGTGTGAAAGTGGGGCGATCTCTTCTATTATGGATGAAGAAAGAAGGGTAGTTAAGATGAGGATAGACCGTGATAAATGCACTGGATGTGGATTATGTGTTAAGGAGTGTTCGATGCAAATTTTAAGGCTTGTGAGGAAGTGATAAAAATGGCAGCAGAAGCGAGAGTAGGTAAATCCGAGTGGGAAGTAAAAGTTCCAGAGAAACCGTTGAAGGAGAAATTGTATTTCGAGAATCTAAAGGCTAAAGTTATAGATACAAATTTATGCAGTCACTGTTTGACATGTGCGTGTGTATGCCCTGTGGACGGAATAATAGCAGTAGATGGCGTGGACTTTCCGGATTATGAAGATAGATGCACTGACTGCGGTGCCTGTGTACGAGTGTGCCCGAGGTTTGTTTACGAGCCGAGAAGTGGTTTGGGCTCCTATATAGATTTCATCGCGGGGCGCTCAAAACGGTTCGCCGGACAGGACGGTGCAATGGTGACAGAACTCATCGTTTCGGCAATGGAAATGGGGATGATAGACCGGGGTTTATTTGTAGGAAGAGACGAGAAGTGGGCAACCGAGATTTTTCACGTGCGAGACCCTGAACAGCTTGCAATTTCCACGCTCGGAGGAACAAAATATACATTTGCGACTGTGCTTCCGGAGTTGAAGAAAGCGGTGAGATTCACGAAGCGTGGTATTGGTGTTATCGGAACGCCGTGTATAGTTTCTGGTGTTAGAAAACTACAACAGGAATTCCCTATTTTTCGCGAAAAGGTGAAACTCGTTGTGGGTTTGTTCTGCACTGAGAATTTTCATTATGACGATATCTCAAAATTTCTGCAAGAAAAAGGTGTTGACTTCGATAAGTTAATCAAGACGGACATAACAAAGGGTAAGTTCATCGCTACCATGAGTGATGGTGAAAAAGTGAAATTCAAGGTGAAGGAACTTGAGGAGATACTTCCAAGCGGCTGCAACGTTTGTACGGATTTCACTGCGGTAGAGAGCGATGCGAGTGTGGGCAGTGTAGGTAGTGAAAAGGGATTTTCAACGGTAGCGGTGCGAGAAGAGAATGCGAAGAAGGTTATAGAATATATCAAAGAGAAGGGATATGCGGATTTCGGTGAGGCGGATACCTCACAACTGGACTTCCTTATCGGGCATAAGAAGAAGAGGGAAGAGAATATTAAAAAGGATTAGTTATCCCAGATGCAATTTCTTCTTAATTGCTCCCAACTCCGCCTGGTCCAATTGCAACATATCTGCTATCTGTGACTCCGGATAGTCTTCTATAAACAGCCATATAAACTCTTCTTCCACGTGCGATAAATTTTCTTCTTTGATGAGTTCGCCGAGTTTTTCTACTTTCCGCTTTATGTCTTTTATGACCGTCTCTATGCGTGTCGGCTTAACCTCTGCTAAGCGCTTATGTTTGGTGCCCGATTTCGGATATCCAAAGGTATTTAAGGTACGGCCGATAGAATTGAATTTTAGCAAGGGTAAACCTTCTTTGGCTCGGCGGGCATTCTCTTCTTCATATATCTCTTCCGCAGACATGCCTTCTTCACTATTTAACCGCTCTAAATAGCGGTTCATCCAATGCTGTGGCTTTACTACCCCTTTCGCTTTTTCCATCTTTTTCTGTCCTCCTATTTCATATTTTTTTAAAGGTTATATAAAGTTTACTAAATATTATTTTATTTTCTGTACTGTACAATACAATGAAAGAGGAGAAACATGATGTCGTAGTGGTAGGAGCAGGACCTGCGGGCAGTATAACTGCGAAGACCGCTGCGGAACGCGGAGTAGATGTTCTTTTAATCGAAAGGAATCCAGAAATAGGCGAGCCAGTGAGATGCGCTGAGGGTGTAAGCAAAGAAATAGAAAGGTTCGTTAAAGTGGATTCCAGATGGATATGCGCTGAGGTAAAAGGGACAATCACATACGGTCCTGACGGCACGAAGGTGATTTTATCGGTTGAAGGAGCAGAAGAAGCGGGCTATGTACTTGAAAGAAAGCTATTTGATAAATTCCTGGCACAGGAAGCTGCACATGCAGGTGCGGAAGTGCGGGTTAAAACACAAGCTTATGGGGTCATCCAAGAAGAAGGATATGTAAAGGGCGTGTATGCAAGAAGTGCGGAAGGAGATCTTTGTATCTATGCAGATGTGGTTGTTGGCGCGGATGGCGTGGAATCAAGGGTTGGTAGATGGGGCGGTATTGACACAACACTGCGCCTGGCTGACGTTGCAACCTGTGCACAGTTCCTCATGTGCGACATCGAATTTAACAGAGATTATTGTGAACTTTTCTTCGGCTATGACACTGCACCCAGAGGATATGCATGGGTGTTTCCAAAAGGTGAAAATTGCGCAAATGTAGGCGTTGGGATAGGAGGCGATGTCTCTCGTGAAAAACATCGTGCCTACGATTATCTGAACGCATTCGTCCAAGACAAGTTCCCAGATGGAAAGATAATAGCAGAGATGTATGGTGCAGTACCGTTGAGCGGACCGGTATATGAAACGGTAGCAAATGGGCTGATTTTGGTGGGTGACGCAGCAAGGCATGTCAATCCTATCACCGGAGGTGGCATTTTGGAAGCAATGCAAGGAGGAGAAATAGCCGGAGATGTAATTGCGAAGGCGGTGCATGAAAATAACACGTCAAAAAGAAGGTTGAAGGAATACGAAAAGAGATGGCGAAAAGAGTTTGGTAAAGTCCTGAAAGTCGGATTGAAGACAAAGAATATCGTCTTGAACTTGAGCACACAGGACCTGAACAAGTTTTTCCATTCTTTAGCCGGTGGGATAAGAATAAAGGAGTTCAGTGAACGAGCGTTGTTAAAAGAGATGATAAAGAAGAATCCGAGGATGCTGTTCAGTCTTGTGAGGATGAAGTTTTGATATGATATATAAATGCAGGAGGTTAATAAATAACCAATGAGCACAAAACCGGGCTATGATAAAAACAAAGTAATCTTGTTGATATGCGATGGTCTCGGAGATCGTCCCTCTTTGGGTGGAAAAACACCCTTACAGGCTGCCGATACACCCAATATAGACGAAATAAGCAAAGCGGGAATAAACGGGCTGATGGATGTAATATCACCCGGAATAGTGCCCGGAAGTGACACTGCGCATCTTGCAATCCTTGGCTACGACCCATACAAATATTATCCGGGTAGAGGCGTGTTTGAAGCGCTTGGTGCTGATATGGCTCTGCATAAGGGAGATGTTGCGTTTAGAGCGAATTTCGCTACCGTGGATGAAAAAATGCGTGTCATAGACAGAAGAGCTGGTAGAAAGGGTAGTAAAGAACTGGCAGAAGCGCTAAACGGGCTTGAAATAGATGGCGTTAAGATATTTCTGAAAAATACTACGGAGCATAGATGTGCAGTGGTAATGGAAGGCAAAAATGAAAACCTATCCAAATACGTTTCTGATGTGGACACACATGAAGCAGGGGACATAGTAAAAAAATGTGAGCCACTTAAAGGTAAAGAAGGCGAGGGTGAGAAGAAGACCGCAAAAATCGTAAATGAATTCGTCATGCGTAGTTATGAGATACTGAATGGGCATCATGTAAATGAAGAGAGAAGGCGAAGAGGAGAACCGCCAGCGAATATTATTTTGCTGAGAGGTGCAGGCAGCTATGAGGAAGTGCCGTCGATAAAAGCGCGATTTGGATTTAGTGCTGCATGTGTAGCAGGTGCTTCTCTTTATAAAGGCGTTGCGAAATATCTCGGTATGGAGGTCATCCACGTGGAAGGTACAACAGGCAGAGCGGATACGAACTTAAATAATAAAGTGGAAGCGGCATTGCATGCATTGAAAGCGCATGATTTTGTATTTCTTCACGTAAAAGCTACCGATAGCATGGGACACGATGGTGACTTTGAAGGAAAGAAGAATATGATTTCGAGGATAGATAAAGAGCTTGTAGCTCGGATAAAAGATGCTGACTCATATATCGTCATTACTGCTGACCACAGCACGCCGGTATCAATAAAACGGCATAGCAGTGACCCTGTTCCCGTAGTCATAAAAGGTGTAGGCGTCAGAAAAGACAGAGTAAATAAATTCGATGAGTTTTCTGCTGCTTCAGGCGGGTTGGGTAGGATAAGTGGTATTGATTTGATGCCAATATTATCGGATTTTATGGGTTATTATAAGATGTATGGGACGTAAATACCCCCAATGAATTGGTGGCATCATTTTCGACTCAGAAATTAGTGGGATAATCTCTGTCTCCACAAAGGGAAACAGGGGCAGTCGAGCATATAGCCTCTGAAGCTCGTCATTAGAGTCCACATCATAGATTGTGTAACCCGCTGCTCGACCTATAGGCGTGCCATGCATCAAGACTTTTCCCTCTTCCTTATACTTCATAATAGCTTCCAAATCCTTTGCCACAAGTCCCAAGTATTCTTCAGGTGGAAGCGGGTATCCTCCTTTCACTTCGCGCTTAACTAAGTACAACATTTTTTCACCTCTTTTTATTTAGCCTTCCCAGGTAGGCACTTGCTCAGAGGCTTTATACTAGCTAACCGCCTGGGCCGTTCCAACTTCGCGTACTTTGTGATTGCACGCAGACATTTGCATCTGTTAGCTTGTCAATCACACGAACTTCTTTTCAACTTCTTCGAGGTAGTATGTCTCAAGCATAGAAACTACACCACTCTGCTGATTCGCCTCTTGCAATTCCTCGGATTGTATGAACTTCCGAGCAACGTCCAAATTATCAAATTCGGTGAGGAGCACAATCTTATTGGGATCAACACCGGCCTGGAAAAGCTGGTACGACTTCATGTCACCAGCCTTACGCAGAGCAACGCCATCCTCACGATCGAACTCAGATTTCCATCGGGCATAGTCCTCCACTTTGAGAATGCTTAGTGCATACGGCATTTTTTTATCACCTCCTTTTCGTTATTGGTACTTCTATCATTGCGCCCCACCTCGGCGCTCGGATGCACTTACCACAGTACCTTGCTGCGAAGCTTGCGTAGCGTTTTTTACTCCATTAAAAAATCTTTTGGTAAACTTTTTTATGTGCTTCAAGATAACTCCTTCATCGCCGTTTCCAACAGTGCTGAAGATTCATCCATGCTCTTTGCCGCTCCCCTCAAATGCTTACTCACATCCACGAGTCCAATCTCTTCTGCTTCTCTTGCTGCCTTACTGAAACTTTCCGCATGCTCTTTATTGTGCTCAACCCAATGTTCCAATCTCTTCTGTAACCTTTCTACCCTCTCTTTTTTCTCCTTCTCATCCATAGTTTAATCCTTCCTAAACAGGGAATAGAGACTCCCTATTTGGCTATTGGCTATCTTATTGCGTCCCCAACTCCCATGAGACGAGATATTTTCTCTGCTCCTCCGTAAGTTCCTCTATCTCCACGCCCATAGACTTCAGCTTCAATCGAGCCACTTCCTCGTCTATCTCCTTCGGCACAGGATATACTTCTTTACGCAACTTATCATAATTTTCTACGATATATTTCACGCATAAAGCCTGGTTTGCGAAGCTCATGTCCATTACCTCGGGAGGGTGCCCATATGCCGCAGTGAGATTCACAATTCTGCCTTCGGAGAGCAAATACAGCTTCCTGCCATCTCTCATCCTATATTCAACCACGTTTTCTTTTATCTCGTTTTTCGCTACCGCCTTTTCTTCCAAGTCGTTTAAGTTTATCTCGACATTAAAATGACCCGTATTGGCGAGAATAGCACCGTCTTGCATTAACTCGATATGCTCGCCTCTTATAACAGAAATATCGCCAGTAGCAGTGATAAAGAGTTCGCCAATTTTTGCCGCTTCCCGCATTGGCATCACTCTGTATCCGTCCATAACCGCTTCCAGTGCTTTTCTTGGGTTTGTTTCCACCACTACCACCGATGAGCCGAGCCCTTTTGCCCTTAACGCTACTCCTCGTCCACACCAGCCATATCCCGCTACCACAACGACTCTACCTGCGAGAAGAAGATTTGTCGCATTCATTATGCCATGAATCGTGGATTGCCCGGTTCCATATCTGTTATCAAACATCATCTTCGTCTCTGCATCGTTAACCGAAATAACAGGAAAGCCCAACCTGTTCTCCCTCGCTCTTGCGTGATGCCTTATCACGCCCGTAGTTGTCTCCTCGCACGCGCCCTTTATATTTTTCACCAGTTCTTCACGCACTGTGTGAACCCTTGTAATAGCATCACCACCATCGTCAAGCACTACCGAAGGTTCTATCATGAGTGCTTCATCTATGCATTCGTAATATTCATCTTCACGCTCACCCCTAAATGCATAGGTTTTTATTCCAAGCGAAGCCAAGGCAGCAGCTATGTCATCCTGAGTAGATAGTGGATTGGCAGCAGTAAGCGCAACTTCCGCACCTCCGGCTTTTAAGGTTAAGACAAGATTCGCCGTTTCAACCGTGACATGCAAACACGCCGTCACAGTTACGCCTTCTAACGGATTCTCATGCGCATATCTCTCCCTTATTAAGCTCAAAACCGGCATTCTCCCACTAATCCACTCTATTCTCTTTTTTCCGCCTTCTGCAAGGTTTGTGTCCCTTACTATGGATGCTTTCATAATTCAAACACCTTCTCCATCTTTACTGAACCAATGAATTCTACTATATAAAAACCTTTTTATCTTCTTATAGTTTATAGCGGGAAGTAAAGAAGAAAAAGAGAGAAAGGGGAAAATGATTGTAAAGGAGATAATCAGCGAGAGAGTCTTGACACTTGCAGAAGCTAAGGAAATATTGAAAGCTCAGAGGAAAAGCGGACAAGAAGAGGAAAAGAAAGATAAAGAGGGGATGGAAGAGGAAGAGATGAGGTATGAAAGGCGAAAAGCCGCTGAACATACAACAAAGTTTGCTAAACTCGGAGCTAAAGAGTCAAGAGCACTTATAAACGAGCTTTTGGAGTTAGGGAAAATGAAAGAGGAGATAGCGGTGAGGATCGCTGACCTGATGCCAAAGAGCAAAAACGAGGTTCGAGCAATATATGCGAAGGAAAGATTCACACTTACCGAGGCGAACATAGAGAAAATACTCGATTGCGTTGCAAAATATGAATCGGAATGATTGAATCGAGACAAACGTGATCAAAGAAACTGCGAAGTGTTCTTTTATTTAACTATTCTTAAAAGTTTTAGAGGGGGGGAAAGGATGAAAGGGTCTGGGCGTGAAAAAAAGAGTGGGAAAGAGAAGAAACGAGAGACATATGCTCGAGTCCTTGATTTTTTACCTTATGGGCACCCTGACGATTCGCGCCCTGTGTATCAGAAAAAACCACTTGTTCAGGCGATTGGCGAGGATAAGTTTATCTTGATGGAGCTTTCGCCTAAGAGAGATAAAACCGCCGTGGTGTATGAACGCGTGTATATTGGCGAGGGTGAGCGGGAAGTAATAGACCATGTAATCAAGCGACTGCAATATAAGGATCTAACGCCGACAGCAAAGATGGAACTCCCTTTTTTACTGGAGAAATTAGTAAAGGAGAATGAAAAAAGGTTCATATTGATTTTCAACGAAGCAAAACCCATCACCACAAGATTACATACGCTTGATTTGCTGCCAGGGATAGGGAAGAAATTGATGTGGGCGATATTGGAAGAAAGGAAGAAAGGAGAGTTTTCCGATTTTGAAGACCTCACGAAAAGAGTAAAAGGGCTTCATCATCCTGAAAAGATAATTGCAAAGCGAATAGAAGAAGAAATAAAGGATGAGGATGTTAAATATAAGATTTTCATATCGTAAAAATAAATGATAAATATAGAAACTCCCCGGATAGGTGTTTATATCTGCCATTGCGGTGTGAACATAGCAGCTACGGTGGATGTTAAAGAAGTAGCGAGGTTTGCAAGCGATATGCCATGCGTAGTTATTGCGAGAGATTACCAGTATATGTGCTCAGATCCCGGCCAGGAGTTAATAAAGAGGGATATAAAAGAGCACGGGTTGAATCGAGTTGTTGTTGCCTCCTGCTCTCCAAGGATGCATGAACCCACATTCAGAAATGCGTGTGAAGACGCAGGTGTGAATCCTTATTGTTTTGAAATGGCGAACCTGAGAGAGCAGTGTGCCTGGGTTCACTCGGATAAAGACAAAGCGACAGAGAAGGCAAAGGATTTGGTGGCTTCAGCAATCGGTAAAGCGGCATTGTTAGAGCCTTTAGAGCGGAAAAAAGTCGGTGTTGTACCAAGAGCGCTGGTGATCGGGGGAGGAGTAGCAGGAATCTACGCCGCTCTGGAGATTGCGGATAAAGGATTTGAGACGTATTTAGTAGAGAAAGAGCCTTCAATTGGCGGACACATGGCTCAACTTGATAAGACATTCCCCACTTTAGACTGCTCTGCTTGCATTCTCACGCCGAAGATGGTGGAAGCCGAAAGACACAAGAATATCCAGTTACTCACTTATTCGGAGGTGAAAGAGGTAAGTGGATATATAGGGAACTATAAAGTGAAGATAAGAAAGAGACCTCGTTACGTGGATGAGCAGAAATGCACTGGATGTGGTGAATGTGCAAATGCATGTCGGCTTCGTGGACGTATCCCAAATGAATTTGACGCTGGAATGGCGATGAGGAGTGCGATATACGTTCCTTTTCCACAGGCTGTTCCTCTAATATACACCGTAGATGCAGAACGTTGCCTATACATAACAAAAGGAAAATGCGGTAAATATCCAGCGTGTAAAGAAGCGTGTCCGGCAGACGCGATTGATTTCGAGCTGCTTGAGGAAGAGATAGAGGTAGAAGTAGGGACGATTGTTGTTGCGACAGGATACGAGCTGCTTGACTTAGCTGAGAAGCCGGAGTATGGCTATAAATACGATGAAGTACTAACCGGATTGGAATTTGAAAGGCTTTCAGTCGCTTCTGGCCCCACCAGCGGTAAGATTATAATAAACGGGAAAGAGCCAAAAGAAGTGGTTTTCATCTCCTGCATTGGTTCTCGTTCTCGCAAAGAAGATGAATGTGAATATTGCTCTCGTGTGTGCTGCATGTATATAGCGAAACAGGCGCATCTGGTAAGAGAAAAAATACCTGACGCGAAAGTAAAAGTACTATACAATGATGTGAGAGCATATGGAAAAGGGTTTGAGGAGTTCTATAATAGAGCGAGGAAGGAAGGAGTGGAATACATAAGAAAAGAGCTTGAGGACCCCGTAGAGGTAGTAAAAAGAAAAGGGGAAGACGAAAAGGTAGTAATAAAAACGATAATTGAGGGTGAAAAAATAGAGATAGAAGCGGATTTAGTGGTCATGGCTAATGCAATCGTACCAAGAAAGGACGCGGATGAACTCGCTAAAATATTGAAGATAACGAAAAGTGCAGATGGATTCTTCTTAGAGGCGCATCCAAAACTCCGTCCTTTAGATACATTCACCGATGGTATTTTCATCGCAGGATGCTGCCAGTCACCAAAAGATATCCCTGACAGCGTTGCACAGGGGGTTGGTGCGGCAATCCGAGCTTCGATACCCTTGATGAGGGGCGAAGTAGAGATAGAGCCGCTTGTGGCAAGTATAAATGAGGATGTTTGCGTGGGTTGTGGAACGTGTGAAGCGATATGCCCTTTTGATGCACTCTCGCTTGAAGAGGGCGTGATGCATGTGAAAGAGGTAGTATGCAAAGGATGTGGTTCCTGCGGGTCTGCATGTCCCTCCGGAGCAATTTCAATGAAACATTTCAAGGATGAGCAGATATATGCACAGATAGAGGTAATGTTATGAGTATTCAAACGATGTCGTTTATGGGCTAACGCCTGACGAAGGATGTACAGATATTGGCTTTTCTCTGCCTTACCCACAGAATAAGGAATTGATAGAACCACCGGAGGAGAATATAACGCCAGAAAGTGTAATCTATTGATTTCCGAAGACTTTTTAATATTTAGAATTTAATCGTAATTTGAGCGTGCCGAGCAAAATGGAAAGGATAAGAAAGGAGAAAAAAAACGAAAATTTATCAATCGGCGTTTATGTATGCCATTGTGGAACGAACATAGCAGCTACGGTAGATGTGAAGGAGGTAACGGAGTATGCAAAAACTCTGCCTGACGTTTCTATTGCACGCGATTATGTTTATATGTGCTCGGACCCCGGTCAGGAGCTGATAAAGAAGGATATTCAGGATGAGAAGCTTGACAGAGTGGTCGTTGCCTCTTGTTCACCTCGTATGCACGAACTTACTTTCAGAAGGGCATGTGAAGAAGCGGGCTTGAATGCATATTGCATGGAGATGGCAAATATAAGGGAGCAGTGCAGCTGGGTTCATTCTGACAGAGAAAGCGCAACAGAGAAAGCGAAGGAATTGGTGGCGAGTGCTGTTGCAAAAGCATCTTTATTACAGCCTTTAGAGCCGATGCGTGTAGGTGTGACGCCCTCCGTACTGGTAATAGGCGGAGGTATAGCCGGGATACAAAGCGCACTGGATATTGCAGATGCGGGCTTTCAGGTGTATTTGGTGGAACGAGAACCTACCATCGGGGGGCACATGGCACATCTTGACAAAACATTTCCCACCCTGGATTGCTCTGCCTGTGTGCTCACGCCGAAGATGGTGGATGTAGCCCGGCATGAGAACATCGAGTTGATTACTTATGCGGAAGTGGAGAGCGTTGAAGGTTACATAGGTAATTTCAGGGTGAAAGTAAGGAAGAAGCCACGTTACGTGGACGAGGAGAAATGCACGGGCTGCGGAGAATGTGCAAATATATGCCCGGTTAAAGGAGTCGTTCCTAACGATTTCGATTTGGGGTTATCAAAAAGAGGAGCGGTTTATATACCTTTTCCTCAAGCTATTCCTCTTGTGTACACAATTGATAAGATACAAGGGATACCACCATGTAGAGTGGGGTGTCCAGCAGGTGTGAATGTGCAGGGTTACGTTGCGTTAATCGCACAGGGTAGATACAAGGAAGCAGTTGATTTGATAAGGGAGACGAATCCGTTACCTGCGGTTTGCGGGTATGTATGCCCACATCCATGTGAGGACAAATGCAACCGAGGGGAAATTGACGCACCGGTTGCAATTGCTGCGTTGAAACGATTTGCGACTGATTGTATTGATTATGAAGAAGATAAAGATGGAAATACGATTACAGAGGAGAAGGAGGAGAAGATAGCGATTATTGGCTCAGGCCCCGCGGGTCTAACCGCAGCCTACTACCTTGCGAAGAGAGGGTATTCAGTGAGGATGATTGAGAAGTTACCGGTTTTAGGAGGGATGCTCGCTGCGGGAATACCAGAATACAGGTTACCAAGAGGCGTTTTGAAAAAGGAGATAGATTACATCAAACGGGAAGGAGCCGGGAAAATAGTGATAGAAACCGGAAGCGGGATAGACAAAGAAGGCTTTGAAAAACTCAGGAGAGAATACAACGCTATTTTCGTCGCCATTGGTGCGGATAAGAGCAGAAAACTCGGTATTGAAGGTGAGAGTTTGAAGGGAGTAGTTCATGGTGTTGATTTCCTTCGTGAACTGAATCTTGGTAAAGAAGTGAAAATAGGCAAGAAAGTAGTGGTGATAGGTGGCGGAAACGTAGCGATAGACGCAGCGAGATGTGCGTTGCGATTGGGCTCTGACGTGACGATTGTATATAGGAGATCACGAGAAGAGATGCCAGCAAGAGAAGAAGAGATAACAGATGCAGAAGATGAAGGCGTGAAAATTGCTTATTTGACTAATCCGAGCAGGATCATTGGTGATGAAGACGATAAAGTGCGAGGAATGGAGTGCATAAGGATGGAATTGGGCGAGCCTGATGAATCCGGGAGACGAAGACCTATACCTGTTGAGGGTTCAGAATTTGCGATGGAGGTGGATACGGTCATGCTGGCAATAGGTCAGCAATCGGAGCTTGGATTCCTTGAGGGAAGTGGTATAGAAGTAGATGGTACAAGGATTAAAGTGGATGAAAATGGAAGAACAAACGTAGAAGGGGTATTTGCAGGTGGTGACGCCGTAACGGGACCTGCAACGGTGATAGATGCAATCGCATGGGGCAAGAGAGCCGCAGAGGTAATTGATATGTATCTGCTGGGAGAGCCCTTGCCAGAAGTCGAGGGTCCAGCAAGGAAGAAGGAAGAGATAGGAATAGAGGAGGTAAAAGCACGGCTACCGGAGTTAGAGAAGAAGGAAAGGGTAAGGATGCCGAAACTCCCAGTCGAAAGAAGAAGGAATAGCTTTGAAGAGGTTGAATTGGGATTTACAGAGGAGGGAGCAGCCGAAGAGGCAAAAAGATGCTTGAAGTGTGGCATTTGCGCAGACTGCCGGCTTTGTGAGATGGTATGCGAGGCAGATGCGATAAACCACGAGATGAAAGAAGAATTGTTTGAGATAGAGGTAGGGGCGATAATAGCCGCAACGGGCTACGATTTATTCGACCCTGCTTTAGAGCCGAATTACGGGTATGAATACGATGAGGTGATAACTGGCTTAGAATTTGAGCGGCTTTGTAACGCATCGGGTCCGACTGGTGGAAAGATAGAAATAAATGGAAAAGAGCCGAAAGAAGTGGTTTTTATATCTTGCGTGGGGTCGAGGGAGAAAGAGGTGGAAGGTGGAATGACGACCCCAAAAGGGAACGAATACTGCTCCAGGGTCTGCTGTATGTACATTGCGAAACAGGCACACCTGGTGAAAGAGCATATTCCTGATGCGAATGTAACAGTGTTCTATACAGACGTGAGGGCGTTTGGTAAAGGATTTGAGGAGTTCTACTGGCGTGTAAAGGAAGAAGGAGCGAATTACATGAGAAGGGAGTTAACTGATGAGATAAAAGTGGAGAAAGAAGAAAATGGAAGATTGAAAGTGAAAACGGTAAGTGAAGGTCGCCCTGTGGAGAAGGCGGCAGACCTTGTCGTGCTCGCAACTGGCATTGTTCCCCGTAATGACGTTCTTGACCTGGCAAGGAAGTTAAAGGTAACACAAAGTGCCGATAAATTCTTTTTAGAGGCGCATCCAAAACTGCGACCCATGGATACGCTTACCGATGGTATTTTCATCGCAGGATGCTGCCAATCGCCAAAAGATATTCCTGACAGTGTTGCACAGGCATCGGCAGCGGCATCGCGAGTTTGCAGTATCCTCTCCAGGGAATATATAGAGGTGGAGCCGATAATAGCAGAAGTGAATGAAGCGCTTTGTATCGGCTGTGGCGCGTGCGAGGAAGTATGTCCTTTTGGAGCGATAGAGTTAAAAGAAGAGGAGAAACAGTTAGAGGAAATTATGCTCAGGACGAGGAAATCGTATGTGAACCCAGCGCTTTGTAAAGGTTGTGGTGCTTGCATTCCCGAATGTCCCGTCAGTGCGATGACTCAAAAGCACTTCACGTCCGCGCAAATAGAGGCGATGTTGAGTGTTGAAAATTTATAAGTGGTTCCATAAGCTGGGGGCTGGTGAACATACCAATAAAATTATATTCAGCCGTGGAATCCGGGAGAGCCGATTTCCGGTTGTTATGTAGGGGTTATTTTCCAAATAAAGGTAGGACATTTTAACATACCTCTTTTTATCAGATAATGTTTAACCATATATAACATTTTTGGGCACCCCGCTACTTGAGTGTGGGTGTTAAAATCGGAAATTAAGGATTTCCGCCAAGCTGATTTGATGGTTACAAATCCTAGCTTTCATGCATGGAG
>JAPDIG010000035.1 GCA_025966525.1 Candidatus Methanophagales archaeon
AAAAATGTTAAGTAAACCTTGAAACTACACGGTATAAAGTGTTATTGGTATTGCCTTAATTCCTCTATGTATTGTACCGTTCTCTATATTCTTTTATATTCCCCTTCCGCCACAGAGGGAATTTCTTGAGTAAGTAAATGAACTCCTCGCTCACGTTTCTTATCGCGCTCTCTACTTTTCCCTTATCCTGGGGGTAGTAGGGATGAGCAAATAAAGGTTCAATATGGTTCTCATGTTCGGGGCGATAGAAATAGAAGTCCCGGATTCGGGTGATATGCTGGAAGCAAATAGACTTCAAAGTGAAAAGCCACTTGACCCTTTCGATTCCATAGGACTTGGCATAATCCTCGTAAAGTCTACTATTCTGGTAAGTAGAGATGATGAATTCATAAAGCTCGTAAAGAAGTTAAATGCAGAAGCATATACTCCTGAAGAGTTCTTAAAGAGCTATTTTCCTAACATCTTTGTGAGGATTAAGGATGCAATGGGGGATATTTTGAAAAATGCAATTTAAGATGAAGTTAAATACACTCAAACACTTCCCAAAAGAAGAAATTAGGATTTTCTTTTAGCACTGGTTTTCTTTTTACAAAAGAAAAAGTGTATTGATGTGGAGCCCATCCAAAAATTAGTAATAGAGGGGAAAAAATTAAGCATCTATGGTTTCGGTAAATAACACTAACTTAATTTGCTGAGGATATATTCCTTTCCGTAGCCGAAGAAGTCTTTTTTCACCGCGTGATGATTCCATTTCCGCTTCCGCGTCACGAACTTTTCCAGTCTGTCCACAAATTCCGCATACACTCTACTTCTTTCCTCCTCAGTTTCGAGCCTTTCCACTACTTCCTTTGAGACAAAAGCTCAAAGCCACCTATTCCTCCCATCCACTCGCTGCCCTGTATCATCGTAGTTGCAAATCCGTGACTGCCGCAGCCTTTTTAAGATAGTCAACTACCGTTCCTACCGAGACGTGAGCGTTGTAAGTGTCATTCAGGAGCGTTGCAATCTTGCCTTCCGGCAAATTCATGACATACCTCAGGTAAGCGATATAAAGGAGGAAACGAAGACCAAAATGACGATTGCCAATTGTCTCAGGGACTTCGGGATAAACAACCCTGTCACAGTGCTTGCAATATCCCTGCTTGATGATGTATTTTGTCACATATCTCACCCTCACTTCCTTTAATTCTTTGAGCTTACCACCGCAGTAAGGGCATTCTGCATTTTCAATTCGTGTTCATTCATTTTATGATTTTCAGTTTTTAACGATTTTTACAAGCTATTTTTCATTCATGACTGAGATAATTTCCGCAAACCACTCTGAACATTTCTTCGGTTTTGGATTTTGAAATTGGAATTTTTGAGGATTTCCTCATCACTGCCATGTCTATAACCTCGATATCCAGCTCTTTGCAAGTTCTCCTGATAATCTCTTCCGCCGCTTCCGCCACCTCACCGAGCAACACCTTCCCGCGATAATTCGGCTAAAAGTTGTTACGCCACAATCAACTTAACATAATCCATTTTCCCATTTGCATGAAACAATCTAACCAACTGCTTTATTCGAGCAGCATCACCCTCTAAAATGAACACCTCTAAACATTTATCCTCTCGCAAGTGGTTATGAATCTGCGTGCTTATGATATCCTCGAATTCGTGCTTTACCTCTGTTACAACATCTTCCACTTTTTGCGCATGAATGAGCAAAAGCACAGAGTTCAGCCTGCCTTCCAACGCCTCTTTTTCCTTATTATCCGCAAGTAGCATTCTTGCACCGGCTCTCATCACTTCTGACCGCCCGGAGAAGCCGAGCTCCTTTTGTAGATTATCCACTTCATTCAATATCTCATCGGTTATCGAGATGCTGATTATTGGCATGTTCGTATTCTTTTTGCTTTTAAAAATAAAAAGTTTCTTTGGTAAAGCTTTCTTTTTAAAAGAAAGGTTTGTTATTAAAAAACCATTTAAATATTAATAATTAAATGATTATATGAAAATAAGTAAAAGATGCAGATTAACGAATACGTAGATGTTTTCAGGATGAGGATACATGAATCATCGAAGCTAATCACCAAAGAATTGCTGATGCATGCCCCTTTCACTTCTTTTGGTGCTGTTACAGGAATTGCTATCATGCTTTTGGCAATCCACCTCCAGCCCATTTTTTCTGTTTCTTATAGCATCTTCTATATCCTCCATCCGATTCACGTGCTGTTAAGTGCGCTCGTAACTGCGGGCATGTATAGATTGCACGGAGGAAAAGGCTGGGCGGTGTTTTTAATTGGTTACACCGGGTCTATTGGCATAGCTACGATAAGCGATTCAATAGTCCCCTACGCAGGTGAGATGTTACTTCAACTTCCCAACCCCGGGGTTCATATAGGGTTCATCGAGAAGTGGTGGCTTGTAAATCCTCTTGCTCTTTTTGGCATTGCAATCGCGTATTGGAGACCTGCAACTAAGTTCCCACATGCTGGGCATGTATTGTTGAGTACATGGGCATCCACATTCCATATAATCATGGCATTGGGTGTGATGGTAAACTGGATTGCCTTCATCGTCATAGGCTTGTTTTTATTCCTCTCGGTTTGGTTTCCTTGCTGCCTGAGCGACATAATCTTCCCGCTTTTGTTTGTTAACAAGGGCAATAATAATCTTTAATTTAGAGGTTGCGATAGATACTTTTATATTATAATAGGAGAAATGAAAAACAATAAAGATAGGGGGTGTGGAAGCAAGAAGAAAAAATGAGAATCGTAACGATAATCGTGCTGGTGGTGATTGCGTTATTCATACTGCTGCCCATTCTCTCCGGGCAGGCACCTATTCCGGAGAATCTGTCACCTTCAGAAATCGGTGATTTCATCGGGGGCTATGTGCATTACTGGATGGCAGCATTGAGGAGAATATTTTAGTCTATATCCTTGCCGCCGCTCCAAACCTTTCCTTAAGGAATTCGGTGTCCAGAGACGCGAGTAGCCAGCCTGCACGTGGTCCGGAAGGCTTTTTCAGCAGTGCGATATAAATTGCCTTGAATATCTCTTTTGCTTCCACGTTTGTAGCCGAAGCAACCTCGTATATTTTATTATGCCAGTCTGCGCCATTAAAGCTTATACCTTCTTTTATCTCCTCTGCTAATTGCTTCAACGCCCTTTTTTGCGCATCGGACAAACTTTTTATTTCCTCTGTCGGTACCGCCGATTGTAACTCGAACTTCACGCTCGGGGGTGCGTATTTCAGCAGCCAATTTTCCACATGCCTCGCTTTTTTCCTTATCTCATTTATCTCTTCTTCGTCTTCTTCGCGGACCCCGTATCCACTTCTTTTAATGACTTCGATGAGTTCGGAGAAATCACCTCGTGCAATTTGAACGAGCGTTATAAAATGCCTAAACGGGATTTTACCTGCAACACCTCTTCCTATCCCTCCTACTTCTCGCTCATACTCGTCTATCAGATGCAGTAGCGGTAAAGAAGGGTCGAATTCTATGTGCTTATCCGGTCTCACTCGCAAGATGACATGCTTTAAAATTTCCGGTGGCACTGCTTCTAACATCTCATGCACGGGTATGTTCGTTCCCCGAGATGAGGACATAGCGGTAATTTTCGCTTTCGTTCCTTCTTCTTCCTTCGTCTTTAAAAGGATATGTTCAAAAGGGATGGGATAAGGTGCTTCGTAATTGTATATCTCAGAGGAAATTCTCTTGCCGGTGTCATAAGAGCCGCCTGGAGCGGCATGGTCTTTACCAAAAGGCTCAATGGTAACGCAGAGGATTTTCCATCTCGCCGCCCAGTCCACTCGCCATGCTAATTTACCACCACCTTTAAACGAAGCAATACCTCTGTTTCCGCATTCACATTCGTAATACATCTCTTGTTTATCCAGGTCGTATCCTTTTACAATTGCAGATGTGATTCTACCACAAGCGTCACAGAGAGGATTGAAAGGTGCCCATTGGGCTGGCAATTTCCTGCCTGAAACATCTTCAATTATCTGTGTCAATTCTTTTGTGCTCGAAATTGCCTCCCTTATCACGTCCACATACATCCCCGACTTATACATCTCATCGGCTTTGAAAATCTCTATTTTTATACCTAAATCCGCTAGCGAATCAAGGAAAGGCAGTAGAAAGTGGTCGGCATAAGACGAATGGCAACCCTCGGGGTCTGGTATTTCCGAAAGAGGTTTTCCTACATGTGTTTCGTATTCTTCGGGAAGGAAAGAGTATCTCCGACGTAGAGGGTCAAAGGTGTCTGCGACGTAGAGGAGTTTTGCTTCCACGCCCATGTCCACAAGTGCGGAATGCACCGCATCTCCTATCACAATCTCTCGCAGGTTCCCCACGTGAATATCGCCAGAGGGTGTAATCCCGGTGGCAACAACATGCTTCTTCTCTTTCCTTCGCTCTACGATATCTTTTGCAATTGCTAAAGACCAGTGCATTTCTTGTTTTATTATATTGTTTGTTTCGCTCCTTTTTATATTCCTCTCTCTAATAACCTTGACACGGCATAAGCAGGAAATGTCGCCGATATTTTCTTACCATAGCGAGAAGAAAGCGGTAAGAACTCGATCTTCAGTAAATCCGCTGCTTCTTTCACAATAAAGTCCCCTATCCCTGCTGATACCACCATTTTCAACTCATATTTTTGTTTCAGGCTCTTCATCGAATCAACCAACTCTGCTACTTGTGCTTCCTTTACCTGCTCTGCAATACTGACCACGCTGTCCTCCCCTATCTCTTCAAGGTCGCAGCATACTACTCTTGCCAGTCTTCGCATCGCACTTATCCGGCTCTTTCTCTCATTTTCCCGACCTTCGAAGGCATGACTGTCTGGGCTTTCACAGCAGTAATCATCCTTATTTAAGTATCCAAGGACGCGATAAGCATCAGCAGTTATCGCAAAAAGTTCTGCGGAGGTCCGGCAATTCTCTCCTTTTCTCCCTATCTCGACTTTTTTCAGGAGCGTGGCGAGGTTAGTTCTTAAGACGCCCGAATAGATCAATTCGCCGGATTTTAACCTTTCGAGGTCTGTTCTCTTCGCCCTTATTTCGCTTCCCACTATTGGAATCACATCCGTTGTGGTACTGCCAATGTCAATGAAGATCACATCTCGGTATTGCTCAGCTAAGAACTTCGCCGAGGCAAGCCAGTTTGTAGCTGCAAATGAAAGAGGGTCTTTATCTACTTCTGAACCATCTCTGAAAGTGCAATCATTGTCGAAAAATTTAACATTTTTGAATATACTGGACAGGGCTTTTTTTATGTATATGACCCCCTCTTTTTTCGTCTCGAAGCAATCACACAGCTCTCCAGTCATCACCACCCCTACTGCTTCTATCCTTGCCCTTTCTCCCGACTCAAACTTCTTTTTCAGCTCTAATAGCACATCGTATAGAATGGCATTATTCTTCCACAAAGGTGCATAAATTGTATCTGCAAACCCATCTACATCAGATGTTGCTACTTTTGTATTCGCACCTCCCACATCTATGCCTACAAACATAACACTTCCTAATTAAAAGAAAAAATATAATTTCTTTGGATAAAACTTTCTTTTTTAAAGGAAGGTTTATGAACAACGATAGCAGTAGCAGAATAGAAGACTTTAAGGAGGGAGTCGAGCGATTGTTAGACGAAGTCAGCGTTTGTAGCAAGGAAATAGAAGCAGAAATAGGCAAACTAAGTGGCATGAAGGGCGAATTAAGCGGAATAGTGAAGGAGCTGGAGAGAATAAAAACGATATTAGAGGAAGAGAAGGGGCAAGAGCAGGAACTAAGCGATGAAGAGCTGGAGGAGATAGGAGATACTGTGGAGATTCTAAAAGATGAGTTGGAAACTAAGAAAAGGAAAACAGAGGAGATATTAAAAGGGAAGGGAGAAGCCGAGAAATATCTGACCGATTTAAAATATTTAAAAGCAGAGTTCGAGAACTATAAGCGCAGAGCGGAAAAAGATAAACGTGAATTTGCTGATTATCTCCTTGAAGGCTTTATAATGGATTTGTTACCAATCGGGGATAATTTAGAAGTTGCAATCGCTCATGCAAAAGAGAATGAACACTCGGAAGGGTGGATAAAAGGCGTGGAAATGACCTTTAAGCAGTTCAAAGACCTTTTGGAAAGCAAAGGGCTCGAGGAGATAAAAGCAGAAGGTGAGCCATTTGACCCTTTTAGACATGAAATTGTTTCAAAGGAGGTAAACGAAAATCATCCTGAGAACACGGTTATAGAGGTGATTAGAAAAGGTTATACCTTTCATGGGAAGGTTATAAGACCTGCGAGGGTGAAGATAGCGGTAAAGGGAACCTAAATAGCTCGTTTCCCGGTAATTATCGCGCTCCACTTCTCGTATCTCTTTCCAAATGCTTTTTTATTCTCCTACCACCTACTAATCTATGTCATGAAGATCATCTTCACGGAGTACGGTAAAGAAGCCAAACTTGTCAAGGGAAGGTCCATACTTTCCTACTTGCAGGAGTTAGGGATAGACATAAACGCATCATGCGGTGGCGAGGGAAAGTGTGGTCAGTGCCAGGTCGAAGTTGAGTGCGCACCCGGTGCTCTCTCGAATAGGACCGAAGCGGAAAACAAATTTGTACACGAGGATACACACCGCCGTCTTGCCTGCCAGGCAAGAATATTAAAAACTGACGACCATATTTATGTCCGGGTCCAAAGAAGAACCTACTACGTTTTAGAATCTGGAGAATATAAGGAGATCAGTCTTGAGCCTTTCGTGCACATAGAGGGCGAAAGAGTCTTTTGCGAGTCAGAAGATATAGGCAAATATACGGGGGAAATATACGGCATCGCTCTTGACATAGGGACAACAACGCTTGCCGCGTATTTAATTGACCTTGAGAGCGGAAAAGTGTCTTCCGTTATATCAAGAGAAAATCCACAGACCAAATACGGAAACAATGTAATTTCAAGGATAGAATTTGCAAGAAAAGGGCAGGGCATACTTGAAAGAGAAATTAGAACCGCGGTGAATGAAATGATTACCACCATGATAGACCCGGGCAAAGTCTATGAGATGGTAGTCGTGGGCAATCCGGTAATGAGAGACTTGTTTTTTGGCTATCCCGTCGAGTCGCTTGGCAAAAGTCCTTATGAACCCTTGAGTACAATGCCGATAATCAAAGCGGCAAAAGAACTTGGGCTCGAGACAAATCCCAATACAAGGGTTTATGGTCTTCCACTGATAGGAAGTTTTGTCGGTGCTGACGCTCTGGCTGTCGTGCTGGCGACGGAATTGTACAAAAACGAGTCCATAGGTATGGCGATAGACGTAGGAACCAACACAGAAATCGTGTTCGGGAACAAAGACAGGTTGATTGCAACATCCTGTGCAGCGGGTCCAGCATTTGAGGGCGCTGGCATAACATATGGAGTGGGTGGCATAAGCGGGGCGATAAAAGAAGTGAGAATAGAGAATGGAGAAGTTAAGTATAAAACGATTGACAATGCCGCACCTGTTGGAGTTTGCGGTTCCGGGATAATAGACACGCTGGCTGAACTTCTTGACAAGAAAATAATTGACGGTAGAGGTAAGTTCTATGGCACGGAGAAAGAATTTAGAATAGCCGAAGGAATTAGTCTGTCGGAAAAGGACATTGATCAGTTGAATCTTGCGAAAACTGCTGTTTCCGTGGGCATGAAGGTCCTGATGGAAAGATACGGGATCGAACTCGAGGAGATAGACCACATCTTTCTGGCGGGTGGTTTTGCAAACTTTACAAACACTGAGAATGCGATCCGTATAGGACTCCTTCCAGATGT
This sequence comes from Candidatus Methanophagales archaeon, assembly GCA_025966525.1. Lineage (GTDB taxonomy): Archaea > Halobacteriota > Syntropharchaeia > Alkanophagales > Methanospirareceae > QMVO01. Next base: position 7,786 of record JAPDIG010000035.1, read on the forward strand.
TGAGCGGGAAAAGGTGAAAAAAGTAGGGAACGCTGCAATAGAAGGAGCAAGGCAGGTGTTAATATCAAAAACGAAGCGCGAGGATGCAGAAGCAGTTGCAAAGCGAATTGAACATATAAAACTTGAAGAAGAAGATAACTTTATGGAATTATTCGTCAGTGAGCTTTATTTCCAGAAATACCTCTAAAAGTGATATTGGGATTTTTTATGGAATAGCCTCTTTTATCGCATCTGCGAGCAATCTACCCGCTTGCTGCATTATTGGCCTTTCCGGACCCATGTACGCCACACACTCGTTATCGTGCATTTGCATTACCGCTTCCTCAAACGATTTCATATCTTCATAAGACATGCCCACAAGTTTAGCTGCGATTTTTGAAGCCGAGCCACAGGGGGTGTCTCTGATGACTTTTACGGCTTCGATAACTTTGTTTTTCTTATTCACTCTGAGTTCAAATTTTGGCTTTCCGAAAGATTCGACAAAAGATTGTATATGTTCATTCTCACTCGTGTCCAGCAAACAAAGAGGTTCCGGGAATTCCACGTGTATTCCCTTCTTCTTGAGTTCATATTCAATTGAATATTTCCCTTCTGGTATCAGGTTCGGGTCTTCAACAGGCCAAAGAACAGCTTTTGCTCCTGTTCTTTCCGCTATGATAGGTACAAGGTCGCCTGCCTTTGGAAGTATTCCGAGTACCAGTAGAAGGTCACACTCAGGTAGCGGGATGTCCTCTGGCATGTCGTTCTCCGGCTCATCAAGCGATACAGACGTGACTTTGAGGTCGTAGAGACCCACAATCCGGTCTGCAAGTTCACTCATAGCCAGATGTTCGGTTACCAGTTCTCCAAACGAGCCGTGATAGAGTATATACACCCGATTATTCAATGTTTCCTGCCCTACCTGTAAATCGGTTTTTATGGTCTCGTCATTTTAGATCCGCATTTGGGGCAAGTTTCTTCATAGCATGGCTTCCCAGCTTGATGTGGCATTGTATAGCCACAATTTGGGCATCGGCATTCTCCGCCTGGTCCTAATCCTCTGCCACCCATTCTTCCTCTCCCTCCGCCACTCATTTTATCTTATCCACCTCCCGTAAGAATACGGATACGAATACGAGTACGGCATGGGGTAATACATTCCGGTCCACCACCATCTGGGAAGCCACGGGAAATTTCTGCAGAATGGATAAGGGTTGCCCATTCCCATGCCTCCTCCGGGTCCAAACCCAGACCAAAAACCTCTTCCAAATCCTATTCCCCTTCCTCTTGGCATTTTTTATCACCTCCTTTTAAGCTCCTCTATTCTTTTCTTCACCTCTTCTAAATCTTTCTCCAGTCTATTTGCCATGTTCGATAATTGTTCGATTTCTTCTTCTTTTGTTTTTGGTGCTGCCGACGCCTGCTGCGCTTGTGATTGGGAGGGTATTGGTTGCTGCATACCAAGTCCCATACCTCTGCCTCGTCCTCTACCGCCACCTCGTCCGCCGCCCATGCCCATACCAAATCCAGCTCCTGTACCTGCGCCAGCACCCATTCCTGCGTGAGCGGCAACTGTCGAAACCCCTGTCTCACTTAGTCTGCCGTTTTTATACATTTCAACTGCTTCTTTTACTGTGCCATACGCACCGGTTGCAATTTTCACACCTGCGGTGGAAAGCACCTGAAAAGCATTGGGACCTATATTTCCCGATATAAGCACATCTACACCTTTATTCACGACTGTTTGTGCTGCTTGAATTCCTGCTCCACCCGGTGCGGCAATGGCTTCGTTTGGCATAGCTTCGAACGTCATCGTATCAGAATCAACGAACACGAAGTATTGACACCTCCCAAACCTCGGATCTACTTGCGCATTCAAGTCTCCTGCCGTTGCGGTTACGCATATCTTCATCTTTTTTCTCCTTTCTCTTTTGACTTTTTCCTTTCGCCAACAATATGAATATATATTCACAAGTATATAAAAAGGTTACTTGTTTTCTTTCTCACCTTCCACAAATGCCCTCACGTTTTCCACTATTTGCTCAAACGCTTCTCTCACCTTCGATTCCTTTTGCAGCACAAAAGGCGTTCCGCTATCCGCAGCTTCTACCATCTTCGGGTCAAGTGGCACCCTGCCGAGGAAAGGCACGCCCAACTCCGTCGCTGACCTCTCACCGCCGCCGTATTTGAAAATGTTTATCTCTTTGCCGCAGTAAGGGCACACAAACCCACTCATGTTCTCTATTATCCCTATAACAGGTACTTTCAGCACTCCAGAGAAATTCACTGCCTTCCTCGAATCCAGCAATGCCAAATCCTGCGGCGTTGTAACGATTATCGTGCCATCTACATTTTTAATCAACTGTGCGACACTTAACGGTTCGTCACCTGTTCCCGGCGGAAGGTCTATAACCATGTAGTCCAGCTCACCCCAATCTACGTCAGCAAGGAATTGCCTTATCGCATTCATCTTCATTGGTCCTCGCCAGATGATAGCTGAATCTCTGTTAGGCAGTAGAAAACCTATGGACATCGTTTTCAGCCGCGGCGTGACTAAAATCGGTGATATTTTTCCCCCTGATGCCTCTGGTCGCTTGTCTTCTATTCCCAGTATCTTTGGAATATCAGGTCCGTGTATATCGGCATCCATCAACCCCACGTCTAAACCTCTCATTCCAAGAGCAAAAGCGAGATTCGCGGCTACCGTTGTTTTCCCCACTCCGCCTTTTCCACTCATCACCATTATCTTGTGCTTTACCTTCTCCATCCTTGTTTTTACTGCCTCTTCCTGCTCCATCATCCTCTTCTTTCCTTCCTTCTCTTCTTTCGTATTCATAGTTATAATTATTTATCCCACCTAAGATTTAAAGGAGGCTAAAGGAACTCTCCCACGCTTTCCACCCCTCCACCCCGGTGGCATTCTTCGAGGGGGCGCATTAATTTTTGCTCCCGCAATGACATAGTTACCTCCCTCTATCCTTATAGCTTTACCTTCGACAAAAGCTTCTGCTATTTTTCGATGCGCCTCGGTTATTATTCGGTGGAAAGTGGGTTGTGAGATGCCCATTGACTTTGCCGCTTCCGCCTGGTCGAGCTGCAAATAATCTTTCAACCTTATACTCTCTAACTCCTCTACCTTCAATATTTTTTCATCTATGGCGTGAATGTAGGGTTCTCCCCCCCTTGCTCCTGCTCTCGGCTCGAAGTAAAGGAAATTTGGCTGGAAGCCCACACACCTTCTCCGTCTTGCACCGCGCATAAATGAATATATATTCGTAATTTATTTAAAGTTTGCACTTGTCTGTTTACCGCGGACACCGCCGCGAATTACGATTCCACCAGCACCCATTTGCCTTCTCCTTCCCATAATTTTATCGAACGCAGTGCTACACCCAGATTTGAATCTTTTAACTTCTTCGCCAACTTCTCTCTTAGAAACAACGCTATATTCTCGCTTGTGGGATACGAGATTATCTCATTTAAGTACTTATGGTCTACGAGTTCAAGCACTTCTTCTATCAGTGCCTTTACTTCCGAGAAATCCGCTACGCACTCTGTATCTTCCTTCTTCTCCCCTTCCACCACCACCTCCACTTTATACGTATGCCCATGCAAATTCTTGCATTTCCCTGGATGTCTTGGCAGCGAATGCGCCGCACTAAAATCCGTTGACACTCCTAATTTCATGTTTATTTAAATAAAAAGGAAACCCTGATAAAATATACAATGGCAATAGGGAAGAAAACAAAAGGCAAGAAGCTCAGGCTCAGCAAAGCAGCCAAGCAAAACAGAAGAGTCCCGGCTTGGATAATGGTAAAAACAAACCGAGAGGTGACGACACATCCAAAAAGAAGACACTGGCGAAGGACAAAGCTAAAAGAGTGAAGTGGAGGGCAAAATATTTATGAGAGGCGAAACAGGAGAAGGAGAAGAACGTATTTTTACCATTCCGTTGAGGAATGTGAAAAAGGCACCGAGATGGAAGAGAAGCAATCGCGCAATATCAGAGATAAGGGAATTTTTGATGCGACATACAAAATCTGAGGATGTTATTTTAGGTGCGACAATAAACGAAAAGGTTTGGGAGCGAGGCGCGCAGAAGCCGCCTTCCAGGATAAGAGTGAAGGTAACAGAAGAAGAGGATATAATCAGAGCTGAGCTGGTAGAGTAAATAAAGAAGTGACAGGATGAAGAGAAGGAGGGATAAAGAGATAAGAAGAACATTCAGTGTTGATGGCAGCGCGTATATAGGAGTTTTTGCCACTTGCACTGAATCTATGCTTCTTTTGCCTTCTCATATATCTGATAGATTAACAGTGGAAATGGAGCGCGCATTGAAGGTAAAAGCAATAAGAACTTCGGTCGCGGAAATGTCTTTAATTGGGTGTTTATCTGTGGGGAACTCAAATGGTTTTATCTTTTCACCCTACATACTGGATAGCGAACTACGGCGATTAGAGGAATCCGTGCGAAAAGAAGGGCTATGTGAAAAACTTATCCGACTGCCCGGCAACGATAGGATGAACGCTGTTGGGAACATTATACTCACAAACGATACGGTTGCGCTGGTTCATCCGCGGTTATCGGCGAAGACGGTGGATGTAATAAAAGAAACTCTTGAGGTGAAGGTCTATAAGGGCACGATAGGTGGATTGAAGACAGTGGGAATGGCTGCGGTTGCGACAAATAAAGGTATTTTGGCGCATAATAATGCCACGAAGGAGGAATTAGAATTCTTAGAAGAAATTTTCGAGCTCCCTGTGGAGATAGGCAGTGTCAATTTCGGCGTTCCTTTAATAGGCGCAGCTTTGCTCGCGAACACAAAAGGATACGCTGCCGGGGCTGAGACCACAGGTGCGGAATTGGGGAGAATAGAAGATGCTTTAGGTTTTTATAGTCATGATGCGTCGACCGGGATTTGAACCCGGGCAGTGGGCTTGGAAGGCCCAAGTCATACCTCTAGACCATCGACGCTTTTTGTATCTCTAAATTATTTTTCGATTATAAAATATTTATTTTGCGCTTTTCATTTTTTTCATTTCATCCAAGCTTACCTGCGTCTTCTCTCACCTGCATTCGTACCTGTTTATGTATTTTTATTATCTCGTCTTTTCTTCTCTCATTT
>JAPDIG010000036.1 GCA_025966525.1 Candidatus Methanophagales archaeon
TCCATCAGAAAAACTTGCGGAACTCCACAGGCATGGAGGAGTGGCGTTCTGGTAGATACACAAAAAAGCACTAAACTCTAAATAATTTTCCGCTTAAGTATTCGCCTATCATCGCCTTAAGGATATTAAAGATCCTTAAGTTTCTCTTCGTAGCAGGCCATCCCATGCTCCTCTTCTCGTTAATCACGGAGTTAAACATTATATCTAACTTGGGCTTAAGTTGCATTAATCTGTCTCGTCTCACATCCGCGTGGTTTATCTCCTCTATTTCGCGAATTGCTCCGGTGAGTTCAATTGCGACTTTTATTTTTTCTTCCCTCGCTCTGAATGAATCGTGGTCAATCAACCCGTATTCTGCCTTCAGCCTATTCAGTCTCAACCCTGCTCGGTAAGTGCAATCTACGATTTCGCTCCTTGTCATCCATTCGGTTTCGTAATTCAGGATATACTCCCAACTTGTGGAGAGCATTGCATTCTGGTATTCCTCTAAGGTTTTGAAGAAGATTTTGTACCCGAACTTCTCCGGATTCTCGTATATTATGCATCCCGGGTCAATGAAAGGGGAATAGGGTAAAATAAAAGGTGCTACGCGCTCACCAAATTTGTCCATCAGATACCCGCAGTAATCCACGGTCTCCATGACAGATTTGCAATTCTGAGAAGGAATGCCGATCATGAAGAAGATGTCAAATCTGTGACAGCCGAGTTCTAAAGCCCACTTTATATTCTCTTCCATTTCATGATTATTATACCGTTTCCCGCATACTTTCCTTATCTCTTCGTCATGCGTTTCAGGAGATATTTCAAGGTTGAAGTTCTTGATAGAGCCGGCTACGCGCTCAAAATACTCTCTCGGCGCAGTGTCAAATAGCTCAATTATTACCTGGTTTTCGAACGATACTTCTTTCAGCCCCTCCAGCACAGTGTACGCGTATGCATCACCACCCTGTCTGAGGTCACCGGTGATAAAAATCGGCGCACGTGTATAACCAATGATCTTTGATATGTCCTCGACTATCTTCTTCGGGTCACGAAAAGCGGGTTTATTACGATTGCAATACGTTTTCATCGCTCTCTTGGAGCCACCACAGAATGTGCAATTATAGGCACACCCACGACAGGTAATCACCTGAGTAATGGGATAGTCAAGCCACTCATACCAGCCCTTCCATGGACTCAGACTCTTAACGTCCATGTATTTCAAAGCAGATTTGAAAATATAGAGGTAGTTATTTGACTCATTAATAGTGTTCGGAATATGATTGAACGGGTTTATATGAACTGCTCCGGTTTTATCTTTCCATACCAGATTTGGAATGTTGGACAGTGTGCGGTGATGGATAATTGCTTCCAAGAGTTGTAAAAGAGGCTCCTCTGTGGAATCGCCTCGTATTATAAAATCCACTTCTCGACTGCGAATCAAATCCTCGAAGAAGTAAGTTGCAGAGAATCCACCGAAAATTACGGGTATGCCGGGGTGATAATGCTTGCATATCTTCGCAACTTCGAGGCTTCCCTGCGCGTGAACTACCCAATGAAAGTCGATGCCAAAAGCCTTTGGTCTAAGCTTGCGTATCATTTTTTCCACGTCAAATCCGGGGTTATCAAGCATTCTCGCTGCTAAGTTCACTATTCTCACATTTAATCCGTTCTTTTCCAAATGTTCAAGGATAGAGAAGAATCCCACAGGATACATCTCAAATATCGGAGTTGACGGGACTCCATCTGCAATTGGTCCGTACATTATTGGATGCTTTCGAAAATCATACACCGCTGGTGGATGGAGCAGGATTAAATGGGGGCTGACGAGGCTCATTTTTCAATTCCCGATTTCATAATCTATCAACTTCAGAAGCACCTTTTCCAAATCCTCCCTGCTTTTACCCTTAGAAGCCGCTTCCACTATCTTTTTATAGTCCAACTCTTCCTCGGCGATTATACCATGTGCATAATTGTCCACCGTGCTTATATTTGCGTACCCGAGCCCTAACTCCTTTGCAAGTGTCGCTTCCGAAGCCATGTTCATTCCTACCACATCCGCATAATTCCGTATGAGGTTTATCTCCGCTCTGGTTTCGAGCCTCGGTCCCACGGTCTGGAAATAAACGCCCTTTTCAATGAGGTCAACACCCAAATCTTTTGCCACTTTTATTACGCTACTTCTCAAACTCTCATCCAATCCCGGTGTAACATGAACGATTTCATCATCATAAAAAGTAGGTATGCTGCACAGACTTATGTAGTCGTGAGGAACAACCAATGACTGTGGTTTTATATCAAGCTTTAAACTGCCGACTGAAGTAACACCTACAATTTTCTCCACCCTCAACTCCTTGAATGCCATTATGTTGGCTTTATGATTTATCCTATGTGGCGGTATGTTTTTCTCCTTACCGTGTCTTGGAATAAAGACAACCTTGTGTGAATGTACGACAGTAAAGAGGAGGTAAACTGTGCCATACTTTGTCTCCATTTCCTTCTCTTTTGCATCATCAAGAAACTCCGAGCCAAATAAACTTGTCCCGCCAATTATCCCGAGCGACATTTTATTTCTTAAGAGGCATTCCCCCAATTATATAATTATCAACACAGAACAAAAGAAAAAATGTCACAGCATCCTTACTATCTCATCCACAATATCAGGGAGAGGTGCAACACTGTCCACGACACCCATGTCTATTGCCGCCTTCGGCATACCAAATATAGCACTTGTGAGCGCATCCTGTGCAATAGTTGAGCCTCCTCTTTCCTTTATTGCCCGCATACCTTCTGCACCATCTTTCCCCATTCCGCTGAGCAACACGCCAATAATTTTGTCATTGTACGCTTCCGCTGCTGATTTCATTACTACGTCTATGCTTGGTCTCACGCCGTTCACCTTTGGATTCTTATTTAACTCTATCCTACCGTTTTTTACTACTATATGATAACCTGATGGCGCAACGAAAGCCTGACCTGGTCTTATGACATCTCCATCTTCCGCTTCTTTCAATGCGATGGAACCCTGCCAGCTCAGTCTTTCTGAAAAGCTTTTTGTGAAGCCAACTGGCAGGTGCTGAACAATCAAAACAGCTAATGGGAAGGTTCTGTGAAGTTTCGGAATGATTTCTGATAGTGCTTGGGGTCCTCCTGTGGAAGCACCGATAATCAGGACTTTTTTGTCTGTCTTCGGCGGTATTAACAGTTTTTCTATCAACCTTCTTTCCACAACCTTGAAAACCAATTTTTCCACATTCACGGTTGAGGCAGCTCTAACCTTGTTTATCAGCTCATTCTTCACTTCTTCTATGTCTAAAGAAATGGTTTTGCTGGGTTTTGATACAAAGTCCACCGCACCGTACTCAAAAGACTTCACCGCTAAATCTGCTTCTATTTTGCCCATTGCTGTGAGCATCACAACAGGTACCGGAGTTTTTGCCATTATGCAGCACAAAGCAGTTAATCCATCCATCTTCGGCATCTCTACATCCATGGTTACAACATCGGGTCTGAGTTTTTTTGTTTTTTCTACGGCATCCATGCCGTCCCTGGCAGTGCCAACTACTCGTATATTTGATGTCGAATTCAGCATTTCTGATACTATCCTCCTCATCAGTGATGAGTCATCCACCACCAGCACGTTTATCATTACTCCCTCTCCCTCCTTTTCAGTGTCCTCTTTAGCCTCTTTACGGTTCCTTCTTCCATCACAAAGTATATATTCCCTTTCATTTTATCCCATTTCATTTTGCTACCCATTTTCAACTCTAAAACCAATGCTTCCGCTACCGGTAAAGATTTGAATTCATCGTAGCTAACTATACGAGCAACAGAAGGAATGACAGGCGTATTACGAGAAAAAAAAGTGGCGGTCTCACTGAGAGGAACAGAAATAACATTGGTCATCTCCTCGACCATGTCTAAAACATGTTTACGAGAAATCTCCGGAATCAACTCCCCATACATATCTTCTGTAAGTCGTTGTGCGATTTCGTAGGGGAATACAAGGTATATACTTCCAACCAGCTCGCTTTTCGCTCTTAAATCTATCCTGGAGATAACAAAATCCTTCTCTATTCTTAATTCCTGTGCTCCCCAATGGATGGATAGCGATTCGACTTTAATCAGTCTGCCGATAAAGAATTGCAAATAAATCAGAGACTTTGAAGCGGCGGTCTTCAATATTTGCTCCAGCATTTCTTCCTCGAATCCGTTATTCTGTATGCTCATTATTCCCCCATAATTTCCTTTATCTTTTCTGCAATTTTATCTTTTGAAAAGGGTTTCGTGATATAGCCTTTTGCTCCTATCTGCATCAAATCCACGAGTATATCTTTGTCTTCCAGCACCGTAACCATCAATATCCTCGCTTCAGGGTCTTTATCAAGTATCGCCTTCGTTGCTGCCCTTCCGTCCATAGGTTCCATTATAACGTCCATTAATACTAAGTCGGGTTTGAGATGCATATACTTCCGGATTGCCTCTTCGCCGTCAGCAGCTTCGCCTGCGACTTCAAATCCAGCCTCGGTTATTATGCTGCCAAGGACCGTCCTTATATATGTGGAATCATCCACTAACAATACTCTTACATTTCCCATTTCTTTTTATTCACTTTATTTTCTTACATATAATATTCTTTTTTTTAACCACTTAGATTACATTTACATAGCTTTTCAGTTTCCTTCCTTCGCCGTCAACACTTGCTTCAGGTCGAGTAAGATGATGCGCCGGTTCTCAATCTTGCCCACACCCGCCAGATATTCCTTAGAAATCTCTGTTGTAAACATCTCAGGTGTTGCTTCAATATCTATGTTGGATGCGGGAATCCTCAATACTTCTGTTGTAGCATCAACAAGCATGCCAACAAGGTTATCCCCAAACTCTGCTATAATTATCCTTGAATCTGCATTTATCTCCTTAGGCTCAAGACCAAACCTTTTCCTGAGGTTTATGACTGTTGCCAGGCTGCCTCCGAGATTTATTACGCCCTCAATAAAATCAGCGGAGCGAGGAACCCTTGTAATTGGCGGTACCTTTACAATCTCCTTTATGTTCATCACATCTACGCCGAATTCCTTATCTCCAAGTCTGAAGATTACATAAGTTTTCGGCTCCACAGCATCATCATCTGTCTTATTTGGCACTTTTCTTTGCAGCCACCCCCGCTTCACTACCGAGTTTGAACCTTGTAACTACATCCTGAAGTTCTACGGCTATGCCCGACAGCTCCTGACCTGAGATTGTAAGCTGTTCCATAGCTGAGCTTAGTTGCTGTGCGGATGCAGCAGATTCCTCAGAATTTGATGCTGTTTCCTCGGCAATCATGGATACCTCCTCCACCATCTTTACAATAGATTCAATGCTTGTTTTCTGCTGCGCTGCTGCTTTTGCGATCATCTGCGCGGCATTTAATGTCTGCTTCATTGTAAATGCGATGTCATCAAAAGCTGGAGGGCATTTAGCTGTTGCTTCCAAGCCTGCTGTTACAATTTCTGCCATTGTTTTCGCCGTCTCTGAAGCAGATGCTGTTTCTTTCTGTACAGACCGCACAAGTTCTGCAATCTCACCTGCGGATTTTTTGCTGCTCTCTGCAAGCCTGCGTACTTCTCCTGCAACCACAGCGAACCCCTTGCCTGCTTCACCAGCTCTCGTAGCCTCTATTGCAGCATTTGATGCAAGCAGGTTTGTCTGAGATGCGATGTCGGTGATAACACTCAGTGCCTTGGTAATCTCATCAGCCCGCTGCGCCATACCGTCAACGGTTGCTGAAGTCTTCTCTGCCACCTCGGATATTCTCTGCATGCTTTCGGCAACCTCACTCGCTTTTTTTAGACCTGCACGGGCACTCTCATCCGCAGCAGATACTGCCTTGTTCACCTCATCCGCCCTGTTTAATACCTCAGTAGCAGCCTTTGAAATCTGCTCAGCAGACCTGGATGCAGCCACTATCTTCTGTGCCTGCTCCTGTGCACCCTTTGCTATCTGCTGCACTGCTGCTGCTACTTGTGTTATAGATGTGCTCATCTCAGCACCCGAGGCTCTGCAATTCTGAGCGGCGGAAGTAACTTTATTTGCGGAATCCTTCACCTGGGTAACAAGAGTATTGAGTCTGTCAACCATGCTGTTGATGGTGTCCTTCAGCTGTTGTAGCTCTCCCTTTGCATTCACTGTGATTCTTTGTGTGAGGTCACCATTGGCTAATGCGGTGGCTACCTTAGCAATATCTCTAACCTGATCCCTCAGGTTTGCAGTAAGCGTGTTCACGTTATCAGTAAGCTCTTTCCAAGCTCCTGCAACACCTGGCACCTCCACCTGCGTGCCAAGATTCCCTTCCTCTCCTACTTCTCTTGCTACCTTTGTTACTTCACCGCTAATCAGATTAAGCCGGTCAACCATGCTGTTGATGGTGTTCTTGAGCTCCAATAGCTCTCCTTTTGCATCCACCGTGATTTTTTGTGTGAGGTCTCCGCTGGCTAATGCGGTGGCTACCTTAGCAATATCTCTGATCTGGTCTCGCAGGTTTGCAGACAGCATGTTCACATTATCGGTCAGCTCCTTCCAAACTCCTGTAACACCTGGCACTTCAGCCTGTGCGCCGAGATTTCCTTCTACCCCTACTTCCCTTGCTACCCTTGCTACTTCCCCGCCAATTAGATTAAGGCTATTAATCATCTTTGCAATCCGCTCACTTAACATGGCAGTCACCAGTGCAATAACCACAAACATAGAAGATCGCGTTAAATCTTCAATAAACATAGAAGACTGGATTAAACCTTTAAACGTTTCCACTTCCATTCCAATAAAAAGGTGACTGAAAATCAGAAGCAAAGCTAAAAATACCGCCACAGCTAAACCTTTCCTTCTCCACCATAACGATGCTAAGATGATTGGAATGTAAAAAAAGTGAGTAAAAACTGTATAGATTTCATGCACATGAAAGTAAAGGGTGAGAAAGGAGCAAATACCTAAAAGGATAGCTATTATGATAATTTTGTATATTCCTTTTTGTTCTTGTTGAACCATTATATACTGTTCACACCCCTTTCATGCGTGGATAATTTATTATATATTTATACGACAAACGTTCTTAAATACTTTTAGAAATAGAGAGAAATATTAACTGAGAGCATGACAAACGAAAAGAGAGAAGGAGAAGAAAAAGATACGATTTATCTCGTCCCACACACGCATTACGATGCTATCTGGGTCTTCACGAAGGAGGACTATTTTTACATCAACATGGTGTCCATTCTGAAGGAGGTGGCAGAGCTGGTTGAAAAGACCGATTACAAGTTCCTGATAGAGCAGACCTTTCTGCTGGAGGAGATGGAGAAGCGGTATCCGGAAGTATTCGCGAAGATTGCGCAGAGCATAAAGGAAGGCGCGATTGAGATTGCAGACGGGGAATACCTGATGGCAGATACAATGCTCCCGGATGGAGAAACGTTGATAAGAGAAATCCTGTTTGGTAAGAGATACGTGAAGGAGAAGTTCGGGGTTGATGTTCCGGTAATGTGGCAGGCAGACAGTTTTGGTTTGAATGCCCAGCTACCGCAGATATACAAAAAATCGGGATACAGGTATGTTGCCTTCAGAAGGGGTGCAACGAAGAGAAAGCCCTCAGAATTCCTATGGGAAGGTTTGGATGGCACGAGGATTTTGGCTCACTGGATGCCTTTAGGATACCGCGCTGGATTGGACCTGACAAAGCTGGATGAGAGCTATGAGAAACTCAAAGCTTTGGCGGCAACCTCTCATATCTTGATGCCTTCCGGAAGTGGGGTCACGATGCCGCAGCCGGAAACACCGGAGGTTGTGCGAGAATGGAATGAGAAGCGCGGAGAAGTAGCGGAGATGAAGATAGCAACGCCAATCGAATTCTTTGAAGCAATGGAGAGTGAGATAGAAGAGAAGAAACTCGAGATGGACGTGCGGAAAGGCGAGATGTATTCAGGAAAGTATTCAGAAGTATTTCCAAATTGCTGCTCGAGCAGGATGTGGCTAAAACAGGAACTTTGCGAGTACGAGGGTTGGTTGATCTGCTGCGAGCGATGGGGTACGATAAACTATCTCTTGAATAACCACTCCTACCCAACTGAGGAGGCGAGGAATTCATGGCGTAAAATTTTGTACTTAGCATTTCATGATGTAGCTCCGGGAACAGGGATGGATGCGGGTTACGAGGAGGTGAGGCACTTTCGCGGCTTTTTTAACACTGAAATGGCTGCTCGCTGCCTTCGCGTATATAATCAAATAATAGAGGCGGAATCGATGGAAGGGGTTGAATCCAAAAGTATCCCGAGGCTGCCCTCGATGAGGCATGGAGATGGAGATATAATAGTATTTAACTCACAGTCATGGGAAGTGAGGAACTGGGTAGAGATGGATTTGAACTTTGACAAAGGTAAAGTGGTAACGATAAAAGGATTGAAGAGTGGAGAAGAGGAAATAGATGTGGAAGTCATAAAATTTGCGAGGTATGAGGATGACACCTTGAGATATGCCCGTATCGGATTTGTTCCTACGGTCCCTGCACTGGGCTATAAAGTGTATAAAATCCTTGAGCGGGAGCCAAAACAGTATCGTTATGACCCGAATTTTATTATGATAAGGGGGAACACCATACAAAACAGATTCTTTTGGGTGGATGTGGATCCAGGTACGGGCTTGGTTGACGTGATTTGCGGTGAGCGCGAGAGACTGTGCACGGCAAATGAGCTTGTCCTGGAGGAAGAAACGGGCGACCTCTACTACCACCGACAAACAATGGGTATCCCACTGAAAACAGAAAGGGGAGAAGGGGTGAAGTACGGTTCATTCCGTGTAGAGAATTTCTATATAAATAAAAGTCCTTTGAGACGTATTATCAACGTTGAGACGAATTATTTCTCCCTTAGATGGCCGTACAGATTAACGGAGAAAATGGAGCCACGTATATGGCGGCATAAATTTTTGGAGTGCACGAAAAAAATAATTGTTTATAAAGACATTCCAAGAATAGATTTCATCACGACTGTGGTGGACAAGCATCCGAGGGCACGACTTCGCGTTAGGTTCTCCACCAACATGAAATCTTTGGCTTATGCCTGTGGTACTCAATTTGGCGTTGTTTCTCGACCGACTGACCAGTGGTACTATAAGCCAAAAGAGAAATGGGTGGAGGAGCCTTGTGGAGTATTTCCTTCGCAGAAATGGATTGATTATTCCGATGGCAAGAAGGGCTTGACCATAATGCACCGTGGGATACCTGAGAATGAGGTAAGAGATGGGGACATCTATTTAACACTGCTAAGAAGCGTTTTAATGCTGTCCTCAGACGGTAGGACAGGTCCTGCAATACCGGTTCCGGATGCGCAGGAGTTAAGAAGATATGTATTTAGATATTCCGTTTACCCGCACAAAGGGGATTGGCGTGAAGCTTCGTCTTACAAACATGCTCTTGAATTCAGCAGTCATCTGGATGCAATACAATTGCGTGATGCGAGAAAATTACCTCTAAAACGGTCTTTCTTGAAAATAGAACCTGAAAATGTCATTTTATCCGCGCTGAAAAAGGCGGAGGAGGGGGACGAAATGATACTAAGATTTTACGAGACGAATGGAGAAGAGACGGACGCAGAAATAACACTGTTCAAGGAACCAAAAGCGGTCAGGGCAGTGAACCTGCTGGAAGAAGAGGACGAGGAAGTGAAAAAGGAGTTACGAATAGAAGGAGAAAGAATAGAACTGACGGTGAATCCTTTTGAGATAGTCACTTTGAGGGTGGAATTTTAAAATCTTTAATAGCGACGCATGCGCATAGAAGAGAAATTCAAAGAACTAAAAGAGAGGAAAGAGAAAGCATTGATAGGCTTCGTGACTGCGGGCTATCCCAGTGCCGAAGATACCAAGGAGATAGCAAACGCTTTAATTAAAGGAGGAATAGACATTTTAGAGCTTGGTTTGCCCTTCTCTGATCCCATCGCAGATGGCGTTACGATACAGCGAGCGAGTGAAAGCAGTTTGAGAGCGGGAATGAATCCGGATTTATATTTTGAAGTAGCTGCGAGGATAAAAGGAGCGGAAAAAGTTTGCCTTACTTATTACAATTTGGTGCTACAAAGAGGGCTGGAGGAATTCGTAAAGGATTGTGAATCAGCAGGCATAAAAGGTTTAATAGTGCCTGATTTACCAGTAGAAGAGTCAAAACCGCTACTAAAGATATGCGAGGGATATGAAACCGATTTGATCTTTCTCGTTGCACCTACGACCACCGAGCCCAGAATGGCGAAGATTCTGGATGCTGCATCAGGGTTTATCTATGTTGTATCGCTGCTCGGCGTAACGGGAGCGAGAGAGAAGCTTTCTGATTCGATACGCCCCCATATCAGAAGGATAAAGGAAATGGAATTATCAATGGATAGACCAGTACCTCTGGCGGTGGGATTCGGTATTTCGAAACCAGAACACGTAAGAGCGGTTTGCGAGGTTGCAGACGGTGCAATCGTGGGCAGTGCATTCATAAAGATAATAGAGGAGGGGTTGAGGTCGGAGGATGACATGCTTCGCAAGATAGAGGAGTTTGCACGGAGTTTGAAGAAGGAGACCAAAGGCGCCTGACGGCAACAGTGCAAAATGCCCGGCATTGGGCTTCATCTCGCACTGACACTTTTCTTCCTCGCTTCTTGCCAGAAGGATAAGGATTTAAAGCCCGCTTTGTTTCTGCTTCCTTTTGGACTCTTAAGTAACTTCGATTCTTTTATCGGCGCGCATAGGGCAACACTCCATAACCTGTTTATAATATTCATTCCGCTACTCGTTTGGGTAAGTGAAATAGAATATGTAATTGAGATTTATATATCCTAAAAATATCAAAGATAATTTATAATAATAGCCCGGTAGTGTAGAGGTCAATCATCCGAGGCCCTGGACCTCGTGACGTCGGTTCGAATCCGTCCCGGGCTATTAATTAACTTAGTACCGTATAAAAATGCCGATAAGAACAAGCAAAACAGAAATAAAGCATCTTTTGATCGCATGGTTCGCTATTACCTTTGCGTTTACCGTGCTAATTAAGCGCTGGATGCCTCTGGGTTCCGAACTAAATTGGCTTGCAATTTTCACTCTTTCGGCGATTACTGTTGGCTCTGCATTTATATTCCATGAATTATCCCATAAGTTCGTTGCACAGCGGTATGGAAGCTGGTCAGAATTTAGAATGGCGCCTTTCATGCTTTTGCTTGCAGTGGTAATTCCTTTCTTCGGTCCTTTTATCTTTGCGGCGCCAGGCGCTGTTAGGATACTCAACCCTTATCTTACGAGAGAAGAGAGTGGAAAAATAGCGATAGCGGGTCCCATGATGAACGTGGCGTTGGCTTTCCTTTTCTTACCTCTCTCCCTCTCTTCTTTTGGCATGCTAAAACAAATAGGAGTATTTGGAGTGATGATAAACGCATGGCTTGCTGTTTTCAATATGATCCCAGTTAGTGTGTTGGATGGAAGGAAGGTGTTAGCGTGGAATAAGAATGTGTATAGTATTGCTTTGGGGATTGCGGTTGTAGTGTTAGTGGTGAGTATGATGACATAATGTCCTTTTCATCTCTCTTTTAATTTAAGCATATCTCTATCCATAAGGACATATTAGAGATAAGAATATGAAGAGCGTAAAAGGAGAGAAAGAGAGATTAATAGACGATTACGGCAGAGAGATAAGGAGTTTAAGATTTTCTATCACGAATCGGTGTAACTTGAACTGTATATATTGTCATAATGAAGGAGAAGAGAGAAGAGAGAGGAGGGAAGAAATAAGTGCTGAGCTTGTAATAGGGATAGCACGAGTTGCGTCCGCTTATTTTGACATAAGGAAGATAAAATTCTCTGGTGGCGAGCCTTTGATGCGAGATGACCTTGTGGATATCATTCAAGGCATGAGAGATTTTGAAGATGACATATCGGCGACTACAAATGGCATATTATTGAGCAAATATGCGGCTGAACTTGCGGATGCGGGTTTGGATCGGGTGAACGTCAGCCTGGACTCGCTTAAAGAGGAAAGATACGATTTCATCACCTCCTCGTGCAATAATCTGCCAAAGGTGATTGAAGGGATATACAGTGCGATTGACGCAGGTCTTACACCGCTTAAGCTGAATATGGTTCTCCTGAAAGGAATAAACGAGGAGGAGATAGAGGGCATGATGGATTTTGTGCGTGAGTGCAATAAAAGAGGAAGAGGGGAAGTGGCAATCTTGCAGTTAATAGAATTGATTCCTTGTTTTAACCATAAGCCCTTACAGGGCTTGCAGGTAAGCCCCTCTGGGTATGAAGCTGACTTTTGCGGAGTCGAAGCGGAACTCAAATCGAAGGCGTCTGCGATAAAAACGAGACGGCTGCAACACAGGCGAAAATATTTTGTGGATGGCGTGGAAGTAGAGGTTGTTCACCCAATAGATAACACGGAGTTCTGTGCGAACTGTTCTCGGTTAAGAATCACCTTCGAGGGAAAGATAAAGCCGTGTTTGCTGAGAAATGATCATCTCGTCCCCATAAAGAGTGTGGACGAGATGCACATAATAAACAAATTGAAGTTAGCGATGAAATATAGAGAGCCGTTCTATAAAGAAGGGAAAAACTCCAAATTACGCACTAAATAAGGATGCAAATATTATTATCTTTGTAAGCTATAATGTAATATAGTGCTAAAGAGAGGAGCTAAAACTGTTTATCCCGTGCCTCACGAGACATGGTCGAAAAGTGATGCCGAAATAGTTGTTAGAGAAGAGCGAGGCAAAACCATCGAATGACAGAGATATTACGTCCCCTTTGGTCGTTTT
>JAPDIG010000037.1 GCA_025966525.1 Candidatus Methanophagales archaeon
CAAATCGGTGTACATGTATCCAGGATAGCCTCTTCTTCCGGGAACTTCCTCTCGTGCCGCGGCTATCTCACGTAACGCTTCACAGTAGTTCGTCATATCCGTAAGAATAACGAGAATATGCATATCATATTCATAAGCGAGGAATTCTGCAGTTGTCAACGCCATTCTCGGCGTTATTACACGCTCAATAGCAGGGTCATCCGCTAAATTAAGGAATGCAACCATTCTTTCGATTGCTCCCGTGCGTTCAAAGTCGCGCATAAAAAACGAAGCCTCCTCATGCGTAATCCCCATTGCCGCAAACACAACGGAGAAAGGCTCTCCAGTGGTTAGCACCTTTGCCTGCCTCGCTATCTGTGCCGCAAGGACATTATGTGGCATCCCTGCACCGGAGAATATCGGCAACTTCTGTCCCCGTACTAACGTGTTCATTCCGTCAATAGTGGAAATGCCGGTTTGAATGAACTCGCGGGGATAATCGCGTGCCGAAGGATTTATTGCATCACCTGTAACAGGGAGCCTGTCTTCTGGTATCACTTCCGGACCCCCATCTATGGGTCTGCCCAAACCATCGAAAAAGCGACCAACCATATCTTGTGAAACGCTTATTCTCATTATATCACCGGTAAATCTCACCCTCGTCTTTGATGTGTCTATTCCAGAGGTGCCTTCAAAGACCTGGACCACCGCAAGACCCTTACTCGCTTCCAGCACCTGCCCGGTCTTCTCTTCTCCTCCCGGTGTCACTATCTTCACTACTTCGCCATACGAAACACCCTCTACTTCTTCTACCACGATTAAAGGACCCGCTGCTTCTCTTATCGTTGTATATTCTCGTGCTGAGATATCTATTGCCATTTCATTTCACCTCTTTTTTCTTTTTTCCCTTGATCTTAGTCACCCTCACAAACGCCCTTGTCACGAAGCACCTGCCTCCTTCCTCTTTAATATTTCAAACTCATCCTTCATATCCTTCATTATCTGCTCGTATTTCTCCCTGAAGCTTTCATTTGGCGCATATTTCATCCTCGCGATGGCATCCTTTATTTGCATGTTCTCAAGTTTCTCCACCGCTATTCCGCTCTCCATCGCTTCTATTGCGCCGTCATACCATTGAAGAATGATTTTTGCCATCAGATATTGCTTTTCCAAAGAGCAGAAAGAGTCTATTTCATGGTATGCGTTTTGTTGCAAAAAATCCTCCCGTATCATACGAGCAACTTCTAATGTTCCTCTTTCTCGCGCTGGGAGTGCATCTGCACCGACAAGCTGGACTATTTCCTGCAGTTCTGCTTCCTTCTGTAATAGCCCCATCATCTCCTCTCGCTGCTCCATGAAGTCCGGTGCCGTGGATTTCGCAAACCAGTCACGGAGGTCACCGAGATAGAGGGAGTAGCTCCTCAACCAACTTATAGCTGGAAAATGCCGCCTATCTGCTAAAGAAGAATCAAGAGCCCAGAAAACGCCCGTCACTCGTAGCGTATTCTGTGTCACGGGCTCCGAGAAATCACCTCCAGGTGGCGATACCGCACCTACTACCGTAACAGAACCTATCCGATCCTCCGAATCAGAACATAACGTTTTTACCCTGCCTGCACGTTCATAGAAATCCGCTAATCGCGTTGCTAAGTAAGCAGGATACCCCTCTTCCCCTGGCATCTCTTCCAGCCTTCCTGATATTTCTCGCAGTGCTTCAGCCCATCTTGATGTAGAATCAGCCTGTATCGCTACGTCATAGCCCATATCACGATAATACTCAGCGAGCGTGATTCCAGTATAAATAGATGCTTCTCGTGCCGCAACAGGCATATTAGAGGTGTTTGCAATAAGAGTTGACCGTTCCATCAGCGGTTCACCACTATAAGGGTCAATAAGCTTTGGAAAATCCTCTAAAACCTCGGTCATTTCATTTCCCCTCTCTCCACAGCCGATATACACGATAACCTGTGAGTCTGCCCATCTCGCTAATTGGTGCTGCATCACCGTTTTTCCTGTTCCGAACCCACCGGGAATAGCCCCCGTCCCTCCTTTCGCAATCGGGAAGAAGGTATCATTAATGCGCTGTCCGGTTAGCAAAGGCACCTCCGGGTCTAATTTAGCCTTGTAAGGTCGCCCTTTTCTCACCGGCCATTTATGCATGAGCTTCAATTCCATATCCTCTCCATCTGTTTGTATCCTCGCTATGGTATCCTGAACAGTGAATTCGCCTTCCTTTAACTCTAAAAGCTTACCGCTTATCCCCGGTGGCACAAGAATCTTATGCTTTATCACCTTTGTTTCCTGAACCTCACCCAGGATATCCCCACCCACGATCTTTTTGCCTTCCTCTCTGGTAAGCGCGGGTGTGAATTGCCATTTCTTTTCCCGGTCGAGCGCATCTACATAAACACCCCTTTTTACATAGTCTCCCACTTTCTTTCTTATACCTTCTAAAGGTCTCTGCACACCGTCATAAAAATTTTTTAATATCCCCGGTCCGAGTTCAACGGATAAAGGGGCTTTCGTTCTTATCGCTGGCTCACCGGGCTTCAAACCGGTTGTATCCTCATATACTTGAATATATGCAAAATCGCCATCCAGTCTTATCGTTTCGCCGAGCAATCCCTCTTCTCCCACTTTTATTACCTCGTACATCTCGCATCCTCGCATCTTATCTGCAACAACCAGTGGACCAGTAATTTTTGCTATTATTCCTTTTTCTTCCATTTTCTCTCTCCCTTACTTATTTCATTTTCCCTCTTTTAAATTAAATAAAAATAAAAAAACATTTCTATTACCACTCCCACACATTCACTTCTACCTTCTCACCTTCTTCTATACCCTCTTTATTCTCCTCTATTATTACAAACCCATCCGATTTCGTCATGCTGGATAATATGCCCGAGCCGCTCACTCTTATTGGCTCCACATAATATTCGTTTTTAGTACAAATTAGCCTTACACGCACAAAATCAGTTCTACCAACTGCGGAAGGTATTTTTTTACCTGCCCCCGCAAATATCTTCCTTCGTTCTTCCTTCATTCCGTGCATCGCATACAAAAAAGGTCTTACGAGCATTTCAAAAGCAGATATTGTTGCTACGGGATAACCTGGCAGAACAAACACAGGTTTGTTGTTTATGACGCCAAAACCCGTTGGTTCGCCGGGTCGGATAGCCACACCGTGAAATATAAGCTTTCCTAAATCTTCTACCACATCAGCTATGATATCTCTTTTACCCACAGAGCTCCCACCACTTATTAATAGTGCATCGCAATTCTTTAACATTAAGGAAGAAGTTATTGCATTTTTAATCTCCTCATAATCGTCTCTCACTATACCGACCCTATATGGTATTGCGATTTTTTCGACCAGAGCTTCTAACACATAACTATTCACGTCAGCTATCTTTCTTTCTCCTTTACTATCAAAAGACTCTTTTGGCTCAGAAAGCTCATCGCCAGTAGAGATAATCCCAAACTTTGCTTTTTTATACACCCTCACCTTCGTTCTGAAAAGAGATGCGAGCATACCTATATCATGAACCTTTAACATCCTCCCTTCTTTTAATACCTCTTCTCCTTTCTTTACATCCTCACCGCGAAAAGAAACATTTTTACCCGGTGTGACGGGTTTAAAAATTTCCAGTGTATCTCCACTTTCCTTTGCATATTCGAGCATAACAACGGCATTGCTGCCCTTTGGCAGCGGCATCCCTGTTTGTATAGGCAAATATTCCCCCTCTCCTATTTCCCCTCCACTGCTCTTCTTCTTTAAAAATACCGGATTATTTAGAGATGCACTAAAAGAGTCCTCTCCCCTAAGCGCATACCCGTCCATCGCAGCGCGGTCAAAAGGAGGGCTATCTACGGGCGAATAAATGTCTTCTGCTAAAACCCTGTTCAAAGCATCGTCAAACCCGATTTCTTCTATTTCTGGTGACTTTACATAAGATAGGATGGTCTTCAATGCATCTTCCAGCGAAATAAGCGTCCGAAAAAGTTTCATCCTCTTTACATCCTATATCAACCCACCTACATCTAAGATGAAGGCAACCGAGCCATTGCCGAGTATTGTGGCACCAGCAAATTCTTTCCTGCCTTTGAGCATTCCTTTCAATGGCTTGACTACCGTTTCCTGCTGACCAAGAAGTGTGCTAACCATAATTCCAAACAACTTTTCGTCTCCTTCCACCACTACAACGGGGCCTATCTTATCTTTGTCTTTGTTCCCCGGAACGTCAAAAATGTTTTTCAATCTCAGCAGCGGCAGAACCTGTCCCCTGTATCTAAATATTTCTTTTCCTTCAACGCTTTTCAAATTCTCTTCACTAACCGCTACAATTTCTCTGACAGAATCTAAAGGGATGGCATATATCTCTTCTTCCACACCAACGAGTAGAGATTGAATAATAGCGGTAGTCAAAGGCAGACGCAATTCAACGATCGTACCCCTACCTTTTTCTGATGATATTCTTACGCTTCCGCCCAGTGATTTGATCTTTGATTTCACCACATCAAAACCCACGCCTCTGCCTGAAACATCGCTGATTTTTTTGGTCGTGCTCAGCCCTGGTGCGCCCAGGAGTTTATAGACATCCCCGTCATTCATCTGTGATGCCTCCTCGCCAGTAATGATTTTTCTTTCTACTGCTGTCTTTTTGATTTTTTCTATATCCATTCCTCTGCCATCATCCTCGACTGATACGACAACGTAGTTCCCTTCTCTCCGCGCGCTTAATATGACTTTTCCCGTATCCTTTTTCCCCACCCTTTTCCTATCTTCCGGCTTTTCTATCCCATGGTCCACCGCATTACGAAGCAGATGCGTTACTGCATCGTTTATCTCGTCAAGCACAAGACGGTCAAGTTTTATCTCCTTCCCGGATACCTCAAAATCTACTTCTTTACCTGTTTTCATGCTTAAATCCCTCACCGTTCTTGGGAACCTGTCAAATATGTATGCAACCGGGAACATGCGCATCTCCATTACTCTGTCCAGTAGTTCGGATATGAGCCGATGTGTTGCTGCTGTTATCTCATTGAGTTCAGAGATAGCATGCTTTGATGCTATCTGGAGAAGCCTCATCTCTGCTATCGATAATTCCTCAGCAAGGTTCTGCAATACCTGTATCTTCTCTATGTCTATCCTTATTGCAGGACTGACCTTTTTTGCTTCCTTCCGCTCCCTTTTCTCTTCTGATGCAACGGTTGATATTGATGCTTCAACACCTTCTTCTTTCGGCAGGATATAGTCCAGTTTTTTATACAGTGCTGTTAAATCACGCTTGACTGTTTTCCCGGATGCGACAGCTTCGACAAGTGTTTCAAGCCCGTCAAGGCATTCTAACAGCACATCAACTGTTCCTTTCTCCAGTCCCCTCCCTTTCCTCAGCACGACAAGCACATTCTCCATCTCATGCGCCAGGTTTTCCATGTCAGGATACCCCATTGTAGCAGCCATGCTTTTCAGTGTGTGCAAAGCCCTGAACGTTTCATTTAATGCATCTGTACTCTCTGGTTCTTTCTCTAACGTCAGCAGATTTCTACTTATACATTGTAGATGCTCCCTTGACTCGTTTACGAACAATTCCTTATATTTTGAAACATCAACCATTTTTATTATGGAAAAACAATTTCGACTTTATCGCTGCCAAGTTTAGTTACTCTTAAATCTTCTTTATAGAATCTACCAACCCCTTTAATTAACCCCACCATGAAATCTATCAAGCCCCGTCGTGATTTATACTTCATAATCAAGGTCTTTTCATCCTTCCACTCATATTCGAATCTTGGCGGATTAGCATCAGGCATACTTTTCGTAGAAGCAACATGGACTGAATCCATTTTCAACAAAAAATCCTTTGCCGTTTTGACATTTTCATAATAAACATGATACATTTTTTGTGAATACACATTGACCCAATAATCACCAAATGCATCTGCCACTTGAATGAAGGATAAGTTTAGAACCACACAGAGTGAATTAACTATTCTTAAAAAAAGCTGATCATCAACATTAGATATGGGCAAAATCAAAGGCTCTTTCTTAATCCCTGCTTTTTCTAATGCCGTTTTCCATTTGTCTATTCCAAATTTCTCTATCACCAATTCCTTTAGGGCAAGTACAATTACTCCTTTCATTTTCCGCCTCCTGACTTCTAAAGAGATTATAGGTAGATAAATAACTTGCGTATTTTTTAATTTAAACTCTTCCTAAATTGGACACTAAGCATTACTCAACACCCCGATGGTATCCTCTTCAGCCAAGGCGAGTATGCGATGTTTCAAATCCTCAATTTGCTTCTCAATATCACCGTTCAGTTCGATTTCCTCGCCACCATTAAAAATCTCTTCCTTTACCTTTTTCCCTATAATGTCATCCCTTTCTGGCTTTAATCTTATAATCACCGAATCAGGCGGCAGGAATTTCTCGTATTCTTCCAGGGCTCCACTTTCTATCCCCGTTATCAATCCATCTGCATCGCCGTCGGTAATGCCTATCATGCGAATCCCAAACCTTTTCAGTATATCGCCGGCAATACTTGTCGTATCGTCTCCTATGGTCACTGCAACTTCAATATCTGCATCTTCTGCATACATCTCTTCGAGCTTCGGGAAAAGATGCTCAACGGTATAGAAAAAGCATGCTTTTCTCTTTCTCTTTTCCTTTCCCTTCCTTGATACTTCTTCTGTTCCTATCTTTTTCGGTTTCGTCCTCCTGATTACGCTTGCAGTTTTAATCATTTCTTTCTCCAGATCCAGGGGAGGCAGCTTTTCAAGATTATGTTTTATCAGCGTGCCGCCTATGATTTTTACAAGTTTTCCATCTTTCGCAACCAACGTAACGCGATTATTTTTATTTTCCCGTGATGACATTCCGATAACAACGCCATCCACCACAATCTTCTCATTTGGATGCACACCTCTTATCTCGCGATAAACGAGATTTGATTGGGTATTCCTTTTATATCTTGATTTGAGCTTGGAGGGTTCCCTTTCCTCGAATCCACAGAAAACTCCTGTTATCTTCCTGTATATGCCCTCATCCTTGGGCTTCAAAAGCCATCGAATAATAATCCTACTGCTGTATTCCAATTGCACAAACGAAAGACTATCCTTCGCGCCGCTTCTGTCAATGAAATTTCTCAGAACACCTTCGCCAAACATGAACCCGCTCTCTTCGGTCTTTGCATGGTTCACCAAGAGGATAAAATCTACTCCTCGCTTTAAGAAATCATCCACTACTTCTGATGGTTTCAAATCCTTGCTTATGTCTATTACGTGCCGCATACCCGCGTCTATAACTGCTGTTTTACCCGTTATTCCGCCCAAAGCCGCCTCTACTTCAAATCCCGCTCCTTTTAGTGTTTCTATCGTTTCCCTCACTTCGCCTTCGTCTATTACCTCAGGTCCGTGGATTAGCAATCCTATGCGGTTCATTATTATCTCTATATGTATTAATTTAATCTTACTAAAAATTTATGCACACCGCGAGAAAGAAACTTGAGGAATTGAGAAGAAGAATAGAAGAGAAAGAGAATTTACTCGTCGCTTTCTCTGGCGGTGTTGACAGCGGTTTTCTGCTGACGGTTGCTCATGAAGTGCTGGGTGAAAAAGTCATGGCAGTGACGATAGACAGTGAACTGTTTCCGAGGAGGGAATTAGAACATGTTAAGAGTTTTTTAAACCATATGGGTATCAAGTATAAGATATTCCAATTCTTATGGCAGAGGAACGGAGATTTCGTCAGAAATCCGTATAATAGATGCTACATTTGTAAAAAATATTTTTCACAGATATTAAACGAAGTTGCGGCTGCTGCAGGCATAACAACAATAGCAGAAGGCGTTACCGCGTCTGATTTGGCTAAACACCGTCCAGGGATCGCGGCATCCAAGGAAGCAGGAGTTTGGCACCCTCTGGTTGAAGTAGACATGAAGAAAACAGAAATAAGACAAATAGCAAAGGAAATAGGGCTGACCTTTTGGGATAAGCCCCCCAATCCTTGCTTAGCTACGAGGATAGCATACGAAGAGAAGATAACGGTGGAAAAACTGAAGATGATAGAAAAAGCTGAGGATTACTTAAAGGATGTTGGCTTCCGGCAAGTCAGGGTTAGACTCCACCGTGGAGGAATAGCGAGGATTGAGGTCGGGAAAGAAGAGATTGAGGGTTTTTTCGATACGAAAATGCTTGCGGATATCTGTGGCAAACTGAAAACGCTTGGCTTCAATTACGTCACACTTGATCTTGAAGGGTATCGAACTGGAAGTATGAACTAAAAAGAGATACAAAATAGGGAAGAGTTTCATTCCGTCCTCTCTATATGCAAATCCAAAACTATATGATATTTTCGTGGTGCAACAGAACGCACAATCCTCTGCTCTTCTATCTCTACTCTTAACGAGTTCTCGAGAGCAGAAGCAAGAATATCTTTGGCTCTTTTAAAGGACATCTTAAATAAACCATCCTCTTTTCTTCCCTGCGCTATATCGTAATAATGTATCACACTTCCTGCACCCTCTTTATCCAAATTTAATGCTCTCGCTGCGAATGGCAAGAAAGAATGTGCCTGTTCCGGCAAGGGCATGAGCACACGGTCTGCAACTCCTTCTAATCCTAATTTCTTCAGTTCTTCTCTCACGTCTCCAAGAATCGGGATTACCTTCCCTTCCATCTTGTTCAATCTCACATTCTTCTTCATATACTCATACGCATAAGGATTCACATCAATCGAATAAATCTTCGTTCGGGGTTGATTCTTCGCTATCACAATAGAGAAGCAGCCTACACCCGAAAACATGTTTATTATCGTTTCGCCATGCAAAACCTTTTTGGCAATTCGCATCCTTTCGTAAGACAAACGAGGTGAGAAAAAAACAGACCTGGGATTTACTCTGAAGAAGCAACCGCTTTCTTTATGCGTGGTTTCGAGATTCTCATCCCCCCATATTACCTCCAAATCCTTTGTTCGGTATAACTTGTCGGTGTAAGAGTAAAGAGGAACTGCTGTGACGCTTCTCACCCGCGGATGAATTTTATGGAGCGCATCTGCAATAATCACTCGTTTTGATTCCAAATCGGGATGAATTCTGATGAGTATTATATCGCCGATGATGTCATAAGATGCTATCAGTTTCTTCAGCTCGTTATCCTCCAATATACCCTTTAAAGCTTCTTTTAGCTTCATAACACTTCTTCTTTTTCCCTGTTCAAACTCAAACTTTTTTCTGGTAATTCTAAGAAAGTTTGTAAAAGAAGGCATATTGAGTAGCGGTTTGTAACTCTCTTCTCAACTTCCTCATGTCTCCTCGATGCATAAAAATTTCGTCAACCTCTTTGCTCTCCTCACTCTCTTTTCCTAATAGCTTCCTTACTATTTCGCACTCCGACTTCCCATGCACTCTTGCTATTCCTCTACCATAATCAGACGTCAGTTCTATGTATATAGGAAGCCTCAATTTTCCATAATCCTCCTGTGGGATTAGATTCGCTATTTTATGCAGTTCTTCTTTCTTTATTCGAAGAACCGAGTTGTCTCTCCCCTGCACGGCAGGTTTATCTTCACTCAACAACGTCAAAAGTGTCTTCCTTTTAACAGGCAAATGCTTATTTAGTGCCTGAACCGCTTTTGCTAACACTCTTTCGTCAAACTTACTACCTATCATATATATCTGTTAGGATTGATTTGTGGACCGCATAAAAGGTTTATAACACCTTTCTCATCACTATCGCCCCTTCTCCATTTTTGTAATAAAGAGGAATGAACCCAATCTCCATAAATCCCGTACTTCTATATAATCTCTGTGCTATTTGATTGCTAACACGCACCTCCAGCCGCACATAACCTATTTTTCTTTTCCTCAGCACATTAAAAGCCGTTTTTAATAGTGCTCGTCCTACGCCCCTTCCTCTATATCTTGAATCGACCGCAATTGCGAATACCCGCCCTTCCCCTTCCGGCGTTAATACCAAAACTACGAAACCTATTATCTCGCTCTCTTTCTCCGCCACTAAGAAGCCCTCTGGCCACTCCTCGTATAACTCCAAATACAATCCAGCATCGCCATCCAAGAGCGATTCCTCTTCTATTTCCATTACCCGCCTGATATCAGGCATTTCAAAATTCCTTATTTTTATTACGATTCCCTTTGTCGTGCGAACCATCATGGCTTTCATATTCTCATTCATTGCCCTCTTCGATTTCCATTTTAAGTGTATATTCAATTATGAGTTCCGCAATCTTCTTCATCATCTCCTCGCTTAAATTCCAGTCCTCGCCCCTTCTTGCACGTGCACACCACTTTTCTATTACTTCGTTTTCACGTTGCCGATTCCTAACCGGCTTGTTCATTCGTATTTTCTCTTCCTTTGCCTGTTTCGCATATTGTACCCTTTTTATAAGTAAATCTACAATCTCAGCGTCTATTTCATCTATTTTCTTCCTGATCTCCTCCAGTTTGTTTTCCTCTGAGGACATTTTCACTATGTTTATAAAGGAATGGGGTAAAATAAGAAACAAAATCAAGATGTCTGTGCACGGAAGAGATACCGAAAGCGAAGCTGAACCTGAACCCCCGAATAGCTTTAATCGCCTGAGCTTGCGAAAGATAAGGGGCATAAATATGAGTACGGGTCAAGGTAAGGATACCTTTTGGCAGAAGAGAGGAGGTAGAGGGAAGTATGAGAATCCAAACAGCGAAAAGGATGCAACTTACGATTACTCTTACTCTAAGGGCTTCCCTCGATCATGCATCCTCCTTTTTTCATAACTTCTCAGACCTATTTAGACAAGCTCCATTCTCGCTGCTATTTTGCTCTTTCACCGGTCTTCTGGCTGGAATTGGGTTGAGTTTGATGACAGACATGCTGGAACTGCTCCCCGGGCTCATGATACTTATTCCACCTGCAATTGACATGCGTGGCAACATTTACAGTGCACTTGTCTCTCGATTAGGAACTTCTATGCATCTCGGTCTTTTCTCTCCTACTCTGAAAAAAGGAAGCCCGTTATATCAAAATGCCTACGCATCCCTTTCACTAACGCTCATTCTTTCTGTGATTCTCGGCGCTATGGCGAAAATAGTAGCAAATGCGTTTGGAATGCCAAGTATTTCTCTTTCGGGATTGATTCTCATCTCGGTAATCGGTGGCTTAATCTCTGGTATCGTTCTGCTCGGCATCGCAATTCTCGTCTCCATCCTCGGCTACCGCAGAAACTGGGATTTGGATAATATCTCCTCGCCAATAATAACCTCTGCTGGCGACATGATAACCATTCCTTCCTTGTTCCTTGCTGCTATCTTATTGTCCAACTTGAACCTGCTCAATACCCTGTGGTTTTTCTGGGGTTGGTTATCTCCCGTTAACATGTTGTCAGTTTTATTCGCCTTTGTAGCGGTTTTCTGCCTCGTAAAAGGTCTGAAAACAAGCAATACCGCTGTAAGACGCATTCTTATAGAGAGCATCCCGATGCTCTTCATCTGCATTATCCTTGGCACGCTTGCCGGAATAACACTGGATTTACGGTTGCACAGTTTAATTACCATTCCCGCGATTTTAGTAATCATCCCACCCTTTTTGGGTGGAAATAATGCATTAGGCGGCATATTAAGTGCTCGCCTTTCATCCATGCTTCACATCGGCACGGTGAATCCAAAACGTATTCCTGATAAGCTTGTATCCTCCAATTTCATGGTGATATACCTTCTCTCCGTTTTTGTATTTCTAATCGTTGGTGCATTAACCTACACTGTGTGTATTCTTCTTGGCATATCCACGCCAAACGTATTTAAAATGCTATCCATCTCTCTCCTGGGCGGCATTCTGTGTACAACTTTTCTTAACCTTGCTTCCTATTACATTGCAATTCTATCTTTCCGATTTGGGATGGACCCAGATAACGATACTATACCACTAATAACCAGCTTAACAGACGTAGTAGGCGTGTTATGCCTTTTGTTTGTAATGCATATAATTCTGTAAACACGAATATGAAAATATGCACCGGGAGATGGTTTTGTAAGGAGCGCGAGGGCATAGAGCCGGATATAATGACGGTGGGGAAAGCAATGGGTGCGGTTTTCCAATAGGTGCAATGCTTGCAAAAGAATTTGAAACCAGCGAGCATGCATCAACCTTTGGCGGCAATCCGCTGGCGTGCGCGGCATCTATAAGAGTGGTAGAGGAGGAGAAGTTGGCGAGCCACTTAAGATAATATTCCCGGCAATAAGAGGCAACGGGAACACTACGGAGTTGAACAAGCTTGCTGAGAGCATAAAAAGGGAGGATGAAATTTTTGTGGTGATGTTCGTAGCAAAGGAGTATTTGCTTACCAAGGATGAGAAGATATAGAAGAGTTAAAAACTCTTCGAGTAGATGACGAGAAGGATTTTGGAGTTCTCGATGAGGAAATTAAGGGGGAGAAGAAATCTCAGCGGAAGTTAGAAAAAACTCGAAAAGGAAGAAAGAGAAGAGATTAAGCTTCTATTGGAGTTATTATTAAAATAGAAATGTGGCTAATAACTATCCATGTATACGCTCAGGATGAAATAAATCAAATCAGGGCAAAACTTAAATATATACCCGACATT
>JAPDIG010000038.1 GCA_025966525.1 Candidatus Methanophagales archaeon
ATATAAAAGAATATAGAGAACGGTACAATACATAGAGGAATTAAGGCAATACCAATAACACTTTATACCGTGTAGTTTCAAGGTTTACTTAACATTTTTCTTTTCGCAGAGAAAATAAGGGGTTAGTTGTAGTAACCCTAAAAGAAAGTTTGTTGGCTAAGAATAGGTTTATCCAAACCTCCCAGTAATATAATCCTCAGTCCTCTTATCTCGCGGTCGCTCAAAGATTCGCGTTGTCTCATCAAATTCTATCAGTTCACCCATGAGGAAAAAAGCAGTAAAATCCGATACACGTGCTGCTTGCTGCATGTTATGCGTCACGATAACAATCGTATAATCCTTCTTCAATTCTCGCAGCAATGCTTCTATCCTCGCAGTCGATACCGGATCCAGTGCCGAACAAGGCTCGTCAAAGAGAATTACTTCCGGATTCACCGCCAGTGCGCGAGCAATGCACAACCTCTGTTGCTGACCCCCGGAGAACTTCAATGCGCTTTCTTCCAGCCGGTCTTTCACTTCTTCCCACAATGCCGCTTTCCTCAAACTTTCCTCTACTATTCTATCCAACTTTCTGTTCTTCTGTCCATGTATCCTCGGACCATAGGCGACATTATCATATATGCTCATCGGGAACGGATTTGGGTGCTGAAATACCATGCCTATGCGCTTCCTCAACTGAATGACATCCATTTTTCCATCGTATATATCAGTGCCGTCCATAAGAACCTCGCCTTCCGTCTTCACACCATTAAGTTCATTCATCCTGTTCAGTGCCCTTAAAAAAGTCGTCTTCCCGCAGCCCGAAGGTCCAATTAACGCGGTTATTTTATTCGCTTCTATTTTTATATTCACTTCTTTTAACGCATGCACTGTTCCAGCACCGTAATAAACATTCAAACCCCGAGTTTCTATCTTACTCATTTCTTCACCTCCTTCCGCTCATTCGCTTAATATACCTATTTCGAAGGAACAAAGCGAATATACTTATCATCAAAAAAATTATGATTAGCACGAGAGAAGCGCCAAATGCGTATGATTCCGCCACATCCCTGGGGGCTGGAACCACTGTCAGTATCATATAGATGTAAACCGGTAAAGCACCAACATCGTCCAGTAATGAGTGAGGTATATAAGTCACAAGACCACCGATCGTGAGAAGGATAACAGCAGCTTCTCCTATCGCCTTTCCGGCACCAAGCAGTATCCCGGTTATTATACCGGGATAGGCACTTTTAAGCACCACACTACGTATAGTTTGCCACTTAGAAACACCTAAAGCAAGAGAAGCCTCTCGATAAGAGCGAGGAACTGCTTTTATCGCTTCTTCGGAGGCTCTAACCGTCCATGGCAGGATCATGAATCCAAGGGATAGCCCACCTGCTAATAGGGAAGGACCAAAACCGAGATAATAAACGAGAAATATAAGCCCGAACAAGCCTATCACTATTGATGGTATCCCTGCTAAGCATTCCACAAAGAACCTGACACTTTTTGTTATTATATTCTCCGTGGCGTATTCCGCAAGATAGATTCCCGATGCTATACCAAGAGGAACGGCAAAAAGCAAACAAACAGCAAGAAGGCATAATGACCCGATTATATGGGGAAATATCCCCCCCTTCTCAAGAGCTGCATAATTTGGCGCTTGCAATAAGAAGTCGAGGCTTATGACCCGGATACCAATCAAAAATATGTAACCAACTACTGCGAGCAATACTGCGACGGAAATTAAAGCTACCAAGCATAGACCTATTTTAATCACCTTTTCCATCATCTATCTCTCTTCAATCACACCTTTTATTGCCGTAGTAGCGCCAAATCTCCCTTTGATTGCAACAGTGGTTACTAAATTGAAAATTGCAACTATCACAAACAGAACAACTCCGATGGCGAACAATGCGTGCTGATGCATAGAACCCCAGACCATATAGGAATATTCGAGAACGATCGTGGATGTAAGCACGCGGACTGGCTCCAGGATCGAAGAAGGAATCCAGGGTATTTCCGGATTACCAATCACCATCAAAACTGCCATTGTTTCTCCTACTGCGTTTCCCATACCCAAAATCAAAGATGCCAAAATCCCGGAGCGAGCATTTGGCAATAATACTCTTCTGATGGTCTGTAACTGTGTGGCACCGAGTGCAAGCGATGCTTCCTTATAGCCCTTTGGAACAGCCCTGATGGAATCTTCGGATATGCTGATTACATGGGGCAAAGTCATTATCGCAAGGATTATCCAACCTGCTAATATACACTCGCCATAACCGCCAAATAAGTCCCTTATAAACACCACAAGCACCTTTAACCCAAAAAAGCCAAGCACTATCGAAGGTATCCCGACCAGCATCTCCACACACGGTTTAATGATGTTACGAAGCCATCGTGGTGAAAATTCTGCTAAGAAAATTGCAGTCGGTATGCCGATAGCAGCGGCAATAGCTAACGCACCTATTCCTACCATGAATGTAGTCACAACGATGGGAAAAATGCCAAACTGCCCGTGTGTTGGACACCATGTCATCCCGAAGATAAAATTCCAGCCCAGTGCTAATGCCGGAATACTCTCCTTTAACATGAATGCGATAATAAAAAATACGATAAGAATGGAAGAGAGCGCGGATGCGAGTAACAACTTTTCTATTATCTTTTCTTTCGTGGTTTCTCTCATTTCAAATTTAAATTTAAACTCGCGAACAAGTTCTAAAGCGCTCATCTCATTGTTTTCTCCCTCCTTTTCTCCAACACCAGTTCCTGTCCTCCTCTTGAATACATCCGGTATATCTTAATCGTTTCCCTTTCTTCTTCGTCTATCTCGATTAAGTTGAATGATTGTGGAATATTCCATTTCACGCGGTTCGTGCATGCCGTCCCCGCATTTGTTATTATCATCCCATTCAAATTCCATATCCACGGTACGTGTTTATGCCCGCAAAGCACGAGGTCTGTCCCGCATCGAATAAGCAGCTCGAGAACGTCACCCGCATCCATAGGGATGTTTCTTTCTCGCCCTGTTTTAGGCACCGAAATTAAGTGGTGGTGGAGTGCCACCACCTTAAAATCGCGGGTATCCAGGCACTTCTCTATCCACCTATATTTCTCTCTGCCCACGTGTCCATCGTCTAAGTCCGGTTGCGTAGAATCCACACCGACAATTGTTATCCCTCCGTATTTCTCTATTATAGACCTGTGTCCGAAGATCTCCTCGAACGCAAGATAGCCAACGTTTCTTGCATCGTGATTACCCGGCATCACCACTTTCACATCGCATTCTATCCGCTCGATATAACTTTTGGCGCGCTTAAACTCGAACGGATAACCGCTTTCTGTCAGATCACCGGTAACAACCACGATTTCCGGCTCTATTTTGTTTATCTCTTTTATTACTCGTTCCATCAAATTCGGCAGGAAATGCGGTTCCGCAGTATGAATGTCCGAGATGTGCACTATTTTCATTTTTCCGGTCACTTCCTCTTCCTAAGCGCCGCATAAGCTATCACTAACAAACCCATGACTGCAAATATCGCCTCGAATCCCGGTGGCTTTGGTGTTGGTGTGGGCGTTGATGTCGGTGTAGGTGTTATTTTCGGTGTTGGTGCAGGGGTCACTTCCCCAGTCAATTTCATGTAGCCCATATCTTCCACCACCTTTTGTCCTTCTTCGCTCAACACGAAGTCTATGAACGCCTTCTCTAATTCACTCGGCTCACCTTTCGTTATAAGATACAGCGTCCTCACGATTGGATATTCACCTGCAAGGACGTTCTCCACTGTTGCCTCCACTCCGTCTATCTTAACCGCTTTCACTGAAGGGTCAAGGTAACCAAGGGAAAGGTAACCAATGCTCTTTTCATCGCCGCTGACCGTTGCTCTTACCTCGCCATTTGAGGACTTCACAGATGCTTTCCCTGTTATTTCCTTCTCGTATGGCTTCATCACGAATTTTTCAAATACTTCTCTTGTCCCAGAGCCTTCTTCTCTTGTTATCACACGAATCACTTCATCGGCTCCTCCCACTTCCCTCCAGTTCGTTATCTCGCCACTGAATATCTTCGACGCCTGTTCCATCGTCAGTTCGCTTACTCCATTGGAGGGGTGAACCACGATTGCCACGCTATCTTTGCCTATTGCTACCGGTTTTAAGTCGGGAAATGCCTCCATCTCTACCGGTTTTACGTCACGCGAAGCTGCACCTATGTCTATCTCACCTGCGCCCACCGCCTTTATGCCATGACCTGAACCACCACCTGAAACGGATATTCTCAACGCAGGGTTCTTTTCCATGAGAAGCCTAGCGCATTCCTGATTTATCGGCAGTACCGTTGTAGAACCTGCGATGGTCAGTTTGCCGGAAAGTTCTGCTGGTGACCCTTGCACGGGCATTGAAACTACCGCCGTTCCTATCCCCGCTATTACTACTGCCACTATCGCTATCGCCCTTATTTTCTCCATTTTATTTTTACCTCCAATATGTGGATAATGGAAAGGGTATATAAATTTTTCTAAATTTATGTAATAAATATAAAGTTATATATAAGCAGAAGATATACAGAGGAGAAGAAGGTCTACATTACAAACCCAACTGTACCACCCAATACACCGCTCCTCCAATTACCGCTGCCAGTGGAATGGTTATCACCCAAGCAGTGAGCATCCTCCACACTTCAGGCCATCTTATTCTTCGAAGACTCTGAAAGAACGTCCCCCCTATTACTCCCGAACCTATTACGTGCGTGGTGCTTACCGGCATACCTGCGAGACTCACCGCCACTACTGCGAGACCGGCACCCGTTTCGGCGGAGAATCCGTGCTTTGGCTCCAACTTTGTCAGTCGCCATCCCATCGTCCTTATTACTTTCCCGCCCATTAAAAGTGTACCCAGTGCCATTACAGACCCACACATTATCTTCACCCACCAGGGAACGGGAAATTGCTCTGGATGTTCGACAAGAATAAAACCTCCAGTTATCAAAGCTGCGGTTATCATTCCCATTGCATTTTGCGTATCATTCATACCGTGGCTGAAAGCCATAAAGGAAGAAGAAATAATCTGCAGTTTTTTAAATGTCCCTTCTGTATTGGTAGCAGGCGTATTTTTAAAAAATAGATAAAGCAGCCAGCTTATGAGCGAAAAAAGCAAAGCTCCAGCTATAAATCCCGCAAAGGGACCGAGCGCAATGGCAAGAAATACTTTATCGCTAAGCACCTTCCACTGTACTATGCCTGTTCCCCCTGCAACTATCCCCGCACCAAGAATTGCACCTACTAACGAATGTGTCACACTTATGGGAATGCCAAGCGAGGTACAAATATAAGTCCATATTATCGCACCAAGCAAACCACTGATAAGCACCAGTAGAAAAACGTTGGTTGGTAGAGCCCCCGTAGGAACAATGCCCTTACCAACCGTCTTCGCTACCTCTGTAAATGTAAAAGCGCCAAGGAGATTAAAAAAACTCGCCAATGACAATGCCTTCAGCGGGGTTAACGCTTTGGTAGCAATTACCGTGGCAATCGCGTTTGCACTATCGTTCGCACCATTTAAAAAATCATAGAGCAACGCAAGAGATATTATCACGATAACAAAGCCCAGCGCCATCACCATCAATCAAATCCCGCCCTTTAATCTGAACGTCTCCAGAATATTAGCCACGTCCTCACATTGGTCCATTGTATCTTCCAAGATGTCCACTATTTCTCGAAGCACCATTCTTTCAAGGAGCTCATCAGGATTTTTCACTGGTGTGGTCATCAGCATCCGCAGCCATTTGCGGTTTATTTTGTCTGCTTCGTTTTCTAATTCGTTTGTCCTTATGCAGCACGTTTCTAAAGTCTCTTCTTCACATCTCATATCTCGTAAGCAATGAACTGCTGTTCTTATTTCCCGCGCAGCCTCAAGAATAATGGGGGAAAATTCACTTACAGGCTCTGGAAGGGTCTGCTTTTGAGTGAATGTCAGCCTTATTACGGCTTTCTCGATGCCATCTATTACATTGTCCAGATTATGAGCGAAATAACGTATGTCGCCCTTTTCTTCCGTGACCCGTGTGTGATCGTAAAACAGTTCCTGTATGATTTGATGAACAATCGAATCAGCTTCTCCTTCCAGCACTCTGAGTTGCTCACTGATTTGCGACAGTTCGGAATAATTTGCCTCCAATTCCATCAATAGCTCCGCAGCTTCCACCGCCTTCTCCGCAAGCTCATCAAAGAAGCCAAAAAATTTTCTCTCCCTCGGTAAAAACGTCATTTTATGCAAAACCGAATTCAATATCAACGCCTTCACCGCCTCACCTTTTTTCATTCCTTTCCACCCTTTGCATTAACATATAAAAACAAAAGGGTTATTTAAATCTTTCTAAATTTACTTATATAAAAACTTTAATATATAGATTAAACCTTCTTCCGGAATTGTAAGCATGAAGGGAGCAAGAATCAACAATTAATTGCCCATGAACAACATAGAAATAGTTGAAGGCTATCCTGCAATCTATATACGGGACGAAGACGCTTTGTGCATTGCAGACCTACACTTAGGCTATGAAGAGGCATTGGCTGCGAGCAGTGGTATCGCCCTGCCTTCAAGACAACTTAAAGATGTAGAACGCAAATTAGAATCCGCAATTACTAAATGCAAAAACAAAATATCGCAGCTTATAATAAACGGAGATTTAAAGCATGTCTTCTCGGAATCAAGTAAACAGGAATGGAGAGAGGTGCCAATGTTTATAGAGTTTGCACTAAATTTCGTAGAAGAGATAATTTTAGTCCGCGGGAATCATGATACTTTTTTAGGTCCTCTTAAGCGTTTTACGAAGATCAAAATCGTTAACGAACTTCGTAAAGGTAATATAGTGTTCAGCCATGGTCATACCAAAGATTTTTTGAGG
This sequence comes from Candidatus Methanophagales archaeon, assembly GCA_025966525.1. Classification (GTDB taxonomy): domain Archaea; phylum Halobacteriota; class Syntropharchaeia; order Alkanophagales; family Methanospirareceae; genus QMVO01. The sequence goes on from JAPDIG010000038.1 coordinate 6,890, forward strand.
AATAAGGGAATACGAAAAGAAGAAAGAGAGGCGCGAAACATAGTAGTTGCACATGAGCATCCCTTTCTTATCTTAGGAGACCGTGTAGGTGCAAGAGTGAGGTTGCCCTGTTTCCTCACGGGTAAGCTGAAGCGATACGAAAAGAATTTAATAGTGATGCCTGCCTTCTCTCCATTAGCAGGAGGCACGGCTGTAAACATTGCAAGCCAGGAGGATTTTTTATCACCAATTCTAAAAAGTGATGAAGTTGATCTTGACGAAATGGAGGTGTATGCAGTAGATGAAGAGATAGGGACACTGGAATTCCCTGCGTTGAGGAAATGGAAAGCAGTGTCACTGTGCTTGTAAGCATCTATGATACGTACAAAGTCCTAAAAGCCGTCCTGAATGGACAGAGCAAAAAGCTATTTTTAGTATAAAGATGTATTTGTTATTCATATTAATCACGGTAAAGATACTGAAGAAGGAAGGAGGGAAAGAAGAAAGAGATGACAATAAAAGAGGAGTTGCCGCCCGGGGAAGTGTCGCCTGAGGAGATTCAGGAGGCGAATATGCAGGTTTCTGCTGCTTTTTCCGACATGTTCAAGCCGGTTATCGGTCCTTTTGGGTCCAAGATATTGATAACGCAGGGTGCAACGAAAGTAGAAGCTGCTGACCTCATCTCGAGTAACGCATATAGCCTGATAAAGGAATTGAAATATATGCACCCCACTGCGGACATATTGATAAATGCGGGGTTAACACAGGGGGAAAAAGTAGGAGATGGCATAGCCACGGTTATGATTCTGACGGGTGAGCTGGTGAAGAGGGGATTCGAGTTGAAAAACCAGGGCGTGCATCAAAATATAGTGGTGAAAGGGTATGAGCTCGCTCTTGAGCATGCGAAAGAGGTTTTAACTGAGATAGCATCTTCGGTGGACGTAAAAGGGGAAGGAAGCGATGCGATTTTGAGGGACGTCGCGAAGACTGCGTTAAAGAAAGGAGATTATTGTGAGGAGGATAAATTGACGGATGCGGTAGTAGAAAGCATAAAACGGCTAAGCGATAGCGCTGGTGGGGGGAAGGAGCCAATAGATGTAGATGATGTATCAATAGAGGCGAAGAGCGGAAGCAGAGTGCAGGAGACGAGCTTTGCTGAAGGCGTGGTTGTGGACCGAGAGGTTCTGCCTGCGCTTCCAACGGAGATAGAACATGCAAGGATAGCACTGCTTGATTTCCCGCTCGAGCATAAAGAGCCGAAGGTAAAGGGAAGGAAGGAGCTGCCCACCGGAACAGCAGCAAGAGAACGTAGTAAAGCCGGTGAAACGCTTGGCGCTCTGGATTTTCACGTAAAATTCTCGAGACCATCTCATTTCCGCGAGTTCCATGAGACAAGAGCAAAGATTTTCGATGCGGTTATAGACCCGGTAATAAAGTCCGGAGCAAACGTGATTTGCTGTCGGTGGGGTGTGGATGACGACGCACTGGGTAAGTTCCGCAGAGCGGGGATAATGCTGATAAAAAGGGTGAAATTAACGGATTTGAAGCGATTGGAACGGTCTACTGGTGGTAAGATAGTAAAAGACGTGAGTGACTTAAGCAAAGATAAATTTGGTTTTGCAGGAAGGGTAGTGCAGCGAGAGATAAGCGGCGATAAATACGTATTTTTTGAAGATTGTGCGCGAAAGAAATCCGCAACAATATTTATAAGAGGCGTGTCACTCAGGGTCTTAGAAGGACTGGTAGGCGAGCTAAAAAGCGCTTTGCATGCCGTTGCACAACTGTTTGAGGACAACCGCGTGCTGCCGGGGGGCGGTGCGGTGGAAACTGAATGTGCATATCGAGTGAGGAAGTTTTCGAGAAAGATACCGAGCAAGGAACAACTGGCAATGGATGCTTTTGCTGACGCTTTAGAGTCTATACCAAAGGCAATAGCGAAGAACTGTGGAATGGACCAGATTGATGCACTTGCAAAGCTCAGGGCTGAGCATTTCGCAGGAAATAAAAATGCTGGAATATCTGGCAGGGATAAACGTGTGAAAGACGTGATAGAAGAAGGAATATTAGAGCCGTTGAGAGTGAAGTTACAGGCGCTTATCTCGGCTACCGAGGCGGCGGTTGGAATGATGAAAATAGATGATTTACATATTGCGAAGAGTGCGATAACGAAGGAGGCAGAGGACATCGAAACGCAGATAGTGGGCAGAACAAAGGAATTGATAGAAACAGAGAAGAGACCGGAGGAGTTCAAGCATGTTAAAGGCGGTAGGGTGAAATATTAGTGACAATTTTGCAAGTTTGTAAATGGCGGAATTCTCGATTGTTTTACCTGCACCCCTTCCTTTATCTCACAGTATGCACCAATAATAGAATCCACTACTTCTGCCCTTTTTAACATCGTGTTCTCACCAATCACGCTTTTATTTACTATGCTTTCTCGCAAACTCACACCGGAGAATATCACGGAATCGTATATTTTGCTTTCTATTATCTCTGCATGGTTCCCTATCACAGCAGGACCTCGTATCAGGGATTTCTTTACCACTGCGGATTCGCCAATAGCAACGTTACCCTGAATCTCGTTATCTTCTATCTCTGCGGTATTTACGCATTCGAATCCTTTTTTCTCCAATATCCACCTGCTTGCTTCCATGTAGCCTTCTGGATTACCGATATCAGTCCAGAATCCATCAACCACGCACCCATAAACCTCCCTTTTCGCTACAAGTATGGGAAATAAGTCCTTGGAGAAATCAAATGCGCTGTTTTCTGGAACATACTCCATTGCCTCGGGTTCTATAATATACAACCCGGTATTCGCAAGATTTGAGAAACATTCACTCGGTGATGGTTTCTCTTTAAAATTCCTTATCCTTCCATTGGCTTCTATCTCTGCTATTCCATATAAAGACGGATTTGGCACGGGCAGGAGAGCAATAGTTACAAGCCTCCCATGTTCTTCGTGAAACGCCATCACCTTTTTCAGGTCTATATCTGTGATGTTGTCACCCTGTATTATGAAGGATGTTTCGCCTATCGCTGCGTTTTTTACGGATCCGGCAGTTCCTAAAGGGGAGGGTTCCTCAGGATACGCAAGTTTTAAATCGCTTCTTTCACTACTGAGATAATTTATCGTTTGCTCTCTGAGGTAGTTTGTGGTGATAACGATATCTTTTAAGCCATAACTGATTAGATAGTCTAAAATATATTCTATTATGGGTTTATTCACCAATGGAATCATAGCCTTCGGCGTGGTAAACGTAAGCGGTCTAAGTCTTGTTCCATATCCACCCGCAAGGATTACTGCCTTTTTCATACAAACTTTTCTTTGAAAAGTTTTATTCTAAATTATAAAGAAAAAGTGTTATGATAAGAAAAGAGGAGATAGAGCATATAGGGTGGTTGGCAAGGATAGAGTTGAGTGAAGCGGAGAAGGAATTATTTGAGCGCCAATTGAGTTCAATATTGGATTATTTCGCCGTACTGGATGAATTGGATACTGAAGATGTAGAGCCTACATATCACGTAATTGGCATAAAGGATGTGGTAAGGGAAGACGGGGCAAAGGAAGCGTTAAGCCAATCAGAAGTGCTGCGGAATGCACCCAAGAAGGAAGAAGGGTATTTCAAAAGTCCGCGGATGTTGTAATCATGAAGAAAAAGGAACTGGAAATCCTGTTAGAACGTGTGGAGGACATAAAGGAGTCAGATGTGGAGAGGGAGCAATACTCTACTCCCGCTACGGTGGCTTCCGAATTACTTCATTTCGCTTTTATGAACGGAGATATTGAAGATCATGTCGTGTTTGACCTCGGTTGTGGCAACGGAATACTGGGGATCGGTGCGAAATTATTGGCTGCAAAAGAGGTAGTGGGGATAGATAGCGACGGGAAAGTGATAGAGGTTGCGAATGCAAATAGCAAGAGATTGGGTGTGGAGGTAGAATTTAGAAGGTGTGATGTACGAGAGGTTGTAGGACACGGAGACACAGTGGTGATGAATCCGCCTTTTGGTGCACAGAGGAGAAACAGGCATGCTGATAGGATATTTTTGGAAAAAGCTTTTGAAATTGCTCCTGTTGTTTATTCTATACATAACGTAGGTAGTGAATCATTTTTAAGAAGTTTTGCTCCACATGTTGCGATTGTTCGGTTTCCAGTCGCTTTTCCTTTGAAAAGAAGATTCTGGTTTCATAAGAAGGAAAAGAAGTTCATAGAGGTGGATATATATAGGATGGAAAGGAAGCGAGGATAATCAGTCTCAAAACTAAAATAATGAACGAGGAATACGTGGCGAGAAGTGCGCAATTGGCTTTGCTCCTTGAAGTATCTGCTTATCCTAAGCCCGGTAACGTTAGTCGAACACACGACTTCAAGGATACACGTTATGAGCATTTTCTTGCTTCTTCGGTTGCCGTGTACCCAGTTTTGAGAGAAGCAGCAGTGAGAAGTGAGGGAGTGGGTGAACTGGTGGGAAAAGGAGTAGAAGAAAGCATAAAGTGGCAAAGCGGAGGAAATACACACTTTGGCGCACTACTTTTGTTGATTCCCTTAGCGATGGCTGCGGGTGCTTGTGAAAGTTTTGACATGGGGGAAATAAAGCGAAAAGCAAAGGAAGTCATGCTGAACACCAACGTGGATGATGCAGTAGAAGTTTACCGTGCGTTCCCAAAGGCAAAAGTAAAGGTGAGGACAGATGTGCCGGAACTTGACGTGATGGATGAAAATTCGCTAAAAGAGATAAAAGAGAAGAAGCTATCGCTGTATGAGATACTTACAATTTCTGCATCTTATGATTTGATCTCACGAGAATTAGTGCGCGGGTTTGAGAAAACCTTCGGGTATGCATCGTTACTAATGGATTTTGCCACAAAAAGGAGCATAAACGATGCCATAGCTCATGCTTATCTGAGGTTTCTTTCTGAAGAAGAGGATACTTTCGTTAAAATGAAGTTCGGAACAGAAAAAAGCAAATACGTGCTCGAGAGGGCGAAAGAGATTGTAAATTCGGGCTATGTGCGTAAAGAGATAGAGGAGTTCAATGAGGTGCTGATAAGGGAAGGAATAAATCCTGGGTCTACTGCGGATATAATAGCAGCAGCGTTGTTTGTCGATATTCTTGGAGGGTTGAGGGTTTGAGAGGCTTTTAAGTGTTCCTTGAGTTTTGGAGTTTCTATATCTCTCAATTTTGGCATAGAGATTGTGCAGTTTATCTCTAAGCACGCACTCATCCACAATCTCGCCAGAGTCGCTTATCGCCTTCAAGGATATCTTGTGTCCAT
>JAPDIG010000039.1 GCA_025966525.1 Candidatus Methanophagales archaeon
CACATTGTAAAGTTTTCGCGCCTGATGCGTCCCGTAGGACCTGGGTTCTTCTCTCAGAACCCATCTCCGGGCTATTGCTCTCACAACCCGTACCGATCGAAGGCTTGTTGATCCGTTACATCAACAACAACCTAATCGGCCGCAGACCTATCCTTGGGCGCCTCAGCTTTCGAGCATCGCACATTCCAGTAATCGATGCTCTATCCGATATTAGCCCCAGTTTCCCAGGGGTTATCCCGGTCCCAAGGGTAAGTTGTCCACGTGTTACTGAGCCGTCCGCCGGGTTACTCTTCCTCCGAGAAGGAAGAAGCACCCTCGACTAACATGGCTTAATCGAACTCTGATGGCAGTAGCCTCTGGCAGGATCAACCAGTATTAAGTTGGCGGGTAATTGGCACACGCCTTTCTTCTCACTTGACCGAACCAATCAGATTTGCTGGCTCGTCAGATTGGGCTTAAGTATCCATGTCGGACACGATTTTCTCTTTTCATGTCCCCATTTATCCTATCCCTTATCTGTGTAGCATAGCGGAAGTCAACTTCTCATCTTTTGGCTATCCCCGTAATCGAAGTTGACGCCGAAGCTTGCTACATTTATATATCTTATATTATCTCTATAAAAACTTTTATTGTTTTATCTTGAATATCTTCTCTCGTACTTTTTCTTCTAATTCTTCCCTACTCATTTTCCTCTCAGCTACTCCCTGTGCCATCGCCTTCATACCCACCGCAACTGCTTCGCATGCATACATCTCACTCTCCTCCATCCTTGGAATTATATAGCTTTCGCTTATGCCTTTCTCTTCCGCATACTTTGCTATTGCATCTGCCGCTGCTATACACATCTCTTCTGTTATACCAGTGGCACGAACATCCAAAGCACCTCTGAAAATCGCAGGAAAACCCAAGGAGTTGTTTAATTGATTCTTGAAGTCCGACCTTCCAGTAGCAACTATTTTGGCTCCTCCTTCCTCTGCTTCCCATGGCCATATCTCCGGCACAGGATTTGCGCATGCGAATACAATCGCATCATCTGCCATATCCGCTACCCAATCCTTTTTTATGATGCCCGGACCGGGTGTTGAAAGAGCAATACAAACGTCAGTATCACGCATTGCCTCTTTTATTCTCCCTATTCTCCCCTCTTTGTTCGTCTTTTTGCACATCTCCCACTTATTTTTATCGCCCTTCACGTCCTTCCTATCCGCATGCAATATCCCCTTGCTATCTACCATTATCATATTTCCCCATCTCGCACCTGCCATGGACACATATTTCGCAACGTTAATGTTTGCCGCACCTGCACCTATCAGCGATATCGCTACATCGCTCAAGCTCTTTCCCACTACCTTCAGCGCAGTTATCAATCCTGCAAGTATCACCAATGCGGTGCCCTGCTGGTCATCATGCCACACTGGCATATTTAACTCTGCTTTTAACCTCTCCAGTATATAGTAGCACTTCGGACTTTCTATGTCCTCTAAATTCACACCGCCAAATGTAGGTGCTATCAATTTCACCGTTTTTATTATCGATTCTGCATCCTTCGTTGCCAAACAAACAGGAAATGCATCCACATTCCCCAAATATTTAAACAGCATTGCCTTTCCTTCCATTACTGGAAGCGCTGCTTCTGCTCCCACATCTCCTAAACCCAACACCCTCGTCCCATCCGTTACTATTACCACAGAATTCCCTTTGTTTGTATATTCAAACACTCTTTCTCTATTGGCTTTTATCTCCCTGCACGGCTCTGCCACACCCGGCGTGTACCATATTGCGAAGTCATCATTGCTTCTAACGGGAGCCTTCAGCCCCACCTCTATTTTTCCTTGATAGCGCGCATGATACTCTAAGGCAATATCTTCAGGCTTATTTGCCGCTATTAAACGATCCATCTTTCCCACATCGTGCTTGCTCATCCATTATTTATAGTAACTCTTCGTTATAAAACAAAGAGGAGAAGGGTAGAAATCCTAAATCATAGCGGTTTTGACATTTGGATTTAGATTTTTCCTTGCCATGCTCAAATCATCACTTGTATTTATGTTTATGGCGAGCAAAGGCTCGTTAAAGACAAACGGTAACGAATTTTCTGAACTCGTGACCACGTTAATGCCGCAAGAAACAAACTCTTTACCTTCGTGCTCGAACACATAGCTCGTAGTTATATCTTTAGGCACTATATCCAGTGGAACAGCACCTGTGATACTGATGCGGGGTTTATGCGAGAAATAAGCCTCAATTATCGCATTGATATGTTCACTCCGTAAAAAAGGAATGTCGCATGCAACGGATACAAATTCATGATAGCGTGGGAGCAAATATTGCAAATCTTCATGATATCCTTCTCCTGGTGTTTCTATTGTTTTATAATTCATGAGTTTGCAAAATTCCTCTGTTTTCGGTGTGTTTTTTGTGACAGCCACGCGAAAATCTTCCGCTTTTGATTCTCGCACGCTCTCTACCACCAAATCTATTAGCCGTTGTCCGCTTATCTTTATCAGTGCTTTCTCTATTACTTCTCCTAATCTACTGCTCTTCCCGCCTGCGAGGATTATCGCTATCATTAAACCCTTTTCTTTTAAAAAAGAATAGCGTTTTCGGAAAAGAAAACTCTTTGCTTCGCAAAAAACTTAAAAGGTCAAAATGTCACCTGGAAGATAGCCCAGATAAGCAGAGTTGCACATCTTGCAAGCTCGTTAGAAGCGCCCATGATGTCTCCACTTATGGCACCAAATTTGTTCTTTGCAATAAAAGAAACGAAAATGGCGACTGCGATGCCAGTGAACACAATGAAGAAACGAAAAGAAAAATCAGTAAAAATTAAAGCAATAAGCATGGAGGAAGCAAGGGCAATTACGTATTTGGATTTTGAGCACGAATTTATAAACAAAGCCCCTATTCCCGCATTAGCCTCTAATCCCTTTTCTTTGCCCAGTAAAATACAAGTATTCATGCTTATCTTTGCAGAAACCTCTGCGATTATGAGTACGGAAGCAAAATAGTAAAATGTGAGTAAATCAAAGCCGTGGGTAATAGCCTTTGTGAAGCCTGCACATACTGTTTCAATGGCGAAAAAACTCAAGAGGAGAACAAAAATAACAGCGAACAATCCTGCTATTCCTATTTTCTCATCCTTCATCGCCCTCCTCTTTTCTCTTCTATCCCCACTTGCCATTACTCCATCAAAGAAATCTGCTAAACCATCCAGATGCATCAAACCTGTGACAAGGTAAATAGCAAGCAGAACGATCAAAGCTGCAATTTCGGGTGCTGAAACTAAGAATCCAAAAGAGGCAAAAGCTACCGCAGCGACAAGCAAGCCTATCAATAACGCAGCAAAAGGGAAGAGATAACTCCTAACTGCTACTTCTTCTATTTTCACTCCTTTTCTTATTGGTATTTGCGTCAAGAAACTGATCACGGTGAGCATTCATTGTTAGTAGTGAATTATAAGTTATATAAAGGAATACAAGCATAAATATCATAGGGGGTAAAAGAAAAAAAATGCCTTTTAGCTGGATAATAGGGGTAGTATTTGTGGCATTGGTTATATTAGCGGCGTCAATAAAGGTAGTGAAAGAATACGAGCGAGGCGTAATCTTCAGACTTGGACGCTTGGTAGGCGCAAGGGGACCCGGACTGTTCTTAATCATACCGATATTCGAGAGCATGGTAAAGATAGACTTAAGAGTGATTGTCTTCGACGTCCCACCGCAAGAGGTCATAACCCGCGATAACGTAACTACCAGAGTGAATGCAGTCGTCTATTACCGCGTACTTGACCCTGAGAAGGCTGTGACCGCGGTAGAAAGATACGATTATGCCACTTCTCAGATTGCGCTGACCACAATAAGAGGCGTGATAGGACAGGCGGAATTGGACGAACTGCTGTCTGAACGCGACAAGCTAAACAGACGATTACAGCAGATAATTGACGAAGCGACAGACCCATGGGGGATAAAAGTATCTGCGGTGGAGATAAAAGATGTAGAGCTACCAAAAGAGATGCAGCGTGCGATGGCAGCACAGGCAGAAGCGGAAAGGAATAAAAGAGCTCGAATTATCACTGCGGATGGCGAGTTCCAAGCAGCGAAGAAGATTGCAGAAGCAGCTAGCGTGCTTCAAAAAGAGAAAGGCGGGATGTTCATCCGAACTTTGCAAACAATAAAAGAGGCAACGGAGGAAAAAGCTACTACTGTCCTCATTCCATTCCCCATAGAAATGCTCACTGCTTTGGGATACCGCGCCGAGAAAAGCTCCAAATCTATATCCTCGGAAGAAACAGCAGAGACAAGCGAATAACTTTTTTCTTTAATAAATCTTTCTTCTAAGAAAGATTTATGGGGAAGCAGTTCTTAGAAATAACCGAGAAAGAAGTAGTAGAAAAGGTAATCGCGGACCTCAGCGCGAAACTCGCTAAAAAGATTGCCTTCAAGTCTGAGAAAGTGGAAATATGCGAAGCTCTCGGTCGGACTGCTTCTACCGATATTTTTTCCCCGTGCGATATTCCACCTTTTGATCGCTCTATGATGGACGGCTATGCAGTTGTAGCCTCCGATACATTCTATGCTGGCGAAAATAACCCTTCTACGTTGATTATAAAAGCCTATATCCAGGCAGGTGAGTTCCCGTCGCATTCGCAATACATAGAAAAGGGTTATTGCACAGGCATTGCTACCGGTGCGCCGGTTCCAAAAGGAGCGAATGCAGTTGTAAAAGTGGAAAATGCGCGTGAGTATGAGGATAAGGTGAAGATATACAAGCCCGTAGCTCCTGCTGAGAACATCATGCCCGCGGGGTCAGACATAAAGCAAGGAGAGAAGATAGTAAGGGATGGAACCACCTTAACGGCGAGAGAAACCGGTGTTCTGGCTGCTTGTGGGATAAAGGACGTTCTTGTTCGCAAAAAGCCGTTAGTGGCAATTATATCCACAGGAAACGAATTAGTAGCACCTGGAAAAGAGCTCGAACCCGGTAAAATATACGACGTTAATGCACAGACGCTCAGTGATTCAGTTAAAGAAATATGCTGTGGCTGCGTTCCTTTATTCCTTGGAATAGCTCCGGATAGCCGGGAAGAGATATCCGCGAAACTCAAGGAATCGCTTGCAACCGGTGCTGACGTTATAATAATCTCAGGAGGGACCTCTGCGGGTGTTGGCGATGTACTGCCTGCGGCAATAGAAGGGCTCGGTGAGATTCTTGTGCACGGTGTTGACATAAAACCGGGAAAGCCATTCGTGCTCGGGATGCTTCAGGGAAAGCCCGTATTTGGATTGCCCGGTAATCCAACTTCCGCATTGATTACCTTTAATCTTTTCGTTGCTCCTTTGCTGTGCGCAATAGGGGGCATTCACTCGCACAATTACGAAGAAGATGGAAAAAGGAAGACAAAGCGAATAAAAGCGAAGGCAGCGCTTAGAATCTTCTCTGAACCCGGGCGAAATGAATACGTGCTTGTAAATCTTGCGAAAGAAGAAAATGCATTCTTCCTTGCTTATCCGATCATCACTGGCTCTGGTGCAATCACAACTATATCAAAAGCAGATGGATATATATTCGTGGGGAAGGGGAAGGAAATAATAGAAGAAGGCGAAGAAGTGGAAGTTGAACTTTTATATAGTTAAAATTGATAATATCTAACAAAAACACAATCCCGCCTTAACTCAGTTTGGAAGAGTGCGCGGCTGTAGTGTGAATTTCTGACCACCTCCCAAAGGTCGCATACCGCGCGCGGACACCGCGATGTCCCCGGTTCAAATCCGGGAGGCGGGACTAAAATCCAAACTTTTTAGAAAAGCTTTATCAAAAACGCTTCGCAATAAATAAAAAAATGACAGAAATGAAAGAATTGTTGAGAAAATTAGCCGAGGCACCTGGTGTTCCGGGCTACGAGGACGAAATAAGGGCGATCGTAGAAGCGGAGATAAAGCAATATGCGGATGAAATAAAGACTGACAAGTTGGGGAATCTGATAGCAACGAAGCATGGCAAAAAACCTTCGGTTATGATTGCTGCGCACCTCGATGAGATAGGACTTATGGTGAAGCATATAGAAGATGAGGGATTTATAAGATTCTCCACCATGGGTGGCTGGTTTGACCAGACGCTGCTTAACCAAAGAGTGATTTTGCACACCAGTGGCAGCACAGTGTTCGGCGTTATAGGCTCGAAGCCACCGCATAAAATGAAGAAGGAAGAGCGCGAAAAGGTGGTAAAGTTTGAAGATATGTTCATAGACATAGGCGCACGTAGCAAAGCCGAGGTGGAGCAAGCTGGTATCTCTATTGGAACGCCGGTCACAATAGATAGGCACTTAGTAGCCCTCAAAAACGAAAGAGTTACCTGTAAAGCCTTTGACAATCGTTCCGGCGTTGCGACAATGATAGAAGCACTTAAAAGGACAAATACCGAATTCGAGATTTATGTCGTGGGCACAGTGCAGGAGGAAGTAGGGTTAAAGGGAGCACGAACTTCAGCATTCGAACTCAACCCCGATGCTGCTATTGCAATTGATACCGATATAGCGGGGGGGCATCCGGGGATAGAGAAGAAAGATACGACAGTAGAGATGGAAAAAGGTCCTGTAATTACCGTTTCTGACGCTGCGGGGCGTGGCATAATAACGCCGCCCTCTGTATTGAAATGGCTTAAGGAAACCGCATCTCATCATAATATACAATACCAGCTCAGCGTATCAGAAGGCGGCACGACCGATGCTACTGCAATAATACTTACTCGAAGTGGCATACCTACTGGTGTAATCGGTGTGCCTACAAGATACATTCACTCGCCTGTAGAGTTGTTAAGCCTGAAAGACCTCGATAAATGCGCTGAACTCATTGCAAGAGCAGTAGAGCGGGTGGGTGATTACTTCTAAGCCAATGGTAAGCGTTTTTATTGAAGCGGTGCCCGTAAACCTCCTTATTGCAAAAGCAGTTTGCGAGGATAATCGCGATAACCATGCGGATTACACACCATTCGGAATGCTGATAAGGATAAGAGGGGATAAAAAACTTGTTTTAAAGCGGGTGGTGATCGAAGAAGCAATTGGTAGAGAGTTGACCGAAAACGAATGGCAGAGTGCTGCATGGAATTACATTGGTACAATATCCAAATCGGAGCAAAATGAACTCATATTCGAGGATTCTGCAGAATCTAAAATCATGGATGCATATTGGGATAAACGATTGGAGAGTTACAAAAAGAAAAACTCTTTTTATTGAGAAAATGCAAATCCAAGAATATGGCAAAAATAGAACTCGTTTACTGGAAGGATAAAATAGGTGGGGAAACAGAGAGGCTGGTAGCAGATGCTTACAGCTACGGCTTTAGCGTCGGTCCGCATGGCGAATGGGAAATGGTAATCGCAAAGGAAGACAAGGAAGTAAGGAAAAACGAACTCGTGAACATAAAGATAGGAGAAATAGAAGTGCCACCGAGGTCAATAGTCCTACCCTGCCCTATAATGCGGCACGCACTTGGTGTGGTCTCTTCGCTCGCAGCGGCTGGAAAGCCAATGCCCGTTGAGGAAAGAAGGGTTCTTGATGAGGTCATTTTTCATCCATTCACTGATGGTAAGGTAAGTAAAGGGGAATTACTCTGTGTTGTAAACATATTTTATGCGGCAATCGAGCGAAGACTTGCGAGAGGTGCGGCGGAGAAGTGGCTGCGCGAGAGATACAGATATTAGTATTTGCATTTGTCGGTGCGCCTGCCGCGGGTAAGACCGAGGCGGCTTCGGTGGCGAAGGAGCTCGGCATTCCAGTCATAACGATGGGAGAAGTGATAAGGGAGGAGTTAAGAAAACGAGGTCTTCCGTTAAACGATAAAAATGCAGGTAGAGTTGCAAACGAGCTAAGGGCGAGGGAAGGTATGGATGCCGTTGCAAAACGATGCATCCCACTGATAAAAGCCCAGAGGAAAAGCGCGGGCAAAAATCAAAAAGTCATTGTTGTTGTAGTAGATGGTGTAAGGGGCATCGCAGAAGTAGAAACGTTCAAAAAGGAATTTGGCAATGACTTCGTGCTTGTAAGAATAGATGCTCCTCTTTCACTGAGATATGAACGAATAAAATCTCGTGGTAGGGGGGATGACTTAGACCTATTAAGCCTCGAGGAATTTAAGAATCGAGAGAAAAGGGAGCTTGGATGGGGCATGGAAGAAGCGATGAAAAAGGCAGATAAGGTAGTGAAAAATACTATGTCGTTAGAGGAGTTTAAAGAGCAGGTAAAAGGCATTCTTCCCCTGGATTCTTTCAAATAATAATTTAATTACCTGTTGTGTATTTTTTGGAGGGGAAAACATCCTATAAGCTCCATGTCGTCTGTATTTGCAGTAGCAGCGTCAGAATCTGTACCCGATGAGAATGCCTTTTTCGCTACCCGGTATTGCCTCTTTGCCCTGCTTCCTTTTCTCAGCAATATTCCTTTTGAATGCATACTCGCTAAATATGTTGATATCGTGCTAAGACCTATATTTACACCCTTCACTTCTTCATATAATCTCTTTAACTGTGAAGAAGTGAACCAATCCCTGGGTCGCTTTTCATCAAACTGCAAAAAATACGCCAACCTGTCCTTTATCGGAAGGTCCTCTCCGTCAACATCGTAAGGATTACTAATCAAAGGCGAAGGAATTTCTTCCTCCAAAAACTTAACTATACGTTCTATCATAGTGGGTTTAAAGGCTTCATTCGTTAAATCGCCCTCACGCGCAAAGAGGGTCTTCATATCTTCTCCTCCTGGCACTTCTACTTGCACCTTCACTTCTACTTGCACCTTCACTGCCATCTTGTATCCTTCACCTTTTTCACTTCTTCTATGAATAGATGAAATTGGTTTGATGTTATATATAAAGGATGTGGAAAAATAAAGAGGAATCACGTTTATTTCCATTGGAGAGAACTGTGAACAAATGAACCAGATCTTTCATCTCTAAATCTAAAAAGTTTATGCATAAAGGATAAAGATAAAATAATTCTTGAAGAGAGGGGGACGAAGCGAAATTGGCAACAAAGAGGGACTACTACGAGACCTTAGGCGTGGATAAAGGAGCATCGAAGGAAGAAATAAAGCGTGCTTATCGTAGATTAGCGAAAAAATATCATCCGGATCTTAACAAGAATAACCCTAAAGAAGCGGAGGAGAGGTTTAAAGAGATATCTGAGGCTTATGAGGTGTTATCAGACCCTCAGAAGCGTGCGAATTACGATAGATTCGGACACGCGGGTGTTGACTTTGGTCCTGGTGGATTTGACTGGTCACATTTCACAAGGTTCAGTGATGTAGAGGACATATTTGGGGATGTATTCAGGGACTTTTTTGGAGGCAATTTTGGATTCGGTAGGACCGGAGGCGGGACTATATTCGAGGACCTCTTTGGAAGGGGCGGATACACAAGAGCGGAAGAGAGATACGCAAGACCAGAGAGAGGCAGCGACCTCAGATATGACCTTGAGATAGACCTTGAAGAAGCAGCGAAGGGATTAGAGAAGGAATTAAACGTTTCTAAGGAAGAGAACTGTCCTTCGTGTGGGGGGACGGGTGCGAGTTCAGGCGGATTAAAAACCTGCTCTACTTGTGGTGGAACTGGTCAAATAAGAAATGTGCAGAGGCAAGGCTTTGCTCAATTCATTTCTATCACTACTTGCCCTCGATGTGGTGGCAGCGGGAAAGTGGTAGAGAAGCCCTGTGAGAATTGTGGAGGAAGCGGAAAAATCAGGGTGAACAAGCGAATATCAGTGCGGATACCACCGGGTGTGGATACTGGGAGCAGATTAAGGATTGCCGGTGAAGGAGGTGCAGGGGAAAGAGGGGGACCACCAGGCGATTTGTATGTGGTAGTACATGTAAGAGAGCATAAATTCTTTAAAAGGGAAGGAAACAACCTGTTTTGTGAAATCCCCGTTCGCTTCGCACAAGCGGTATTTGGCGATGAGATAGAGGTGAGGACGATAGATGGTAGCGTTGCAAGAATGAAAATGCCCGCCGGCACGCAATCAGGTACGGTTTTCAGGTTGAAGGACAAAGGGATGCCGGACTTAAAGGGCTATGGTAGGGGCAACTTACTGGTGAGAGTGAAGATAGTAACACCCACAAAACTGAGTAAAAGGCAGAAGGAGTTGTTACGTGAATTTGACAAGGAGGAGGAAGACCAGGTAGCGGGACAAAAGACCGGTCCTTTCTGGTGGAACAGAAACAAAAGTAGAAGTAAAAGTAGAAGTAAATAAAATACAAATCATCCATTGAAAGTGAAGATGAGGGGTGAAAGACATGGAAAAACAAACAAGAACACCTATTCTCTCTGTACTGGGGCACATAGACCATGGCAAGACCACCTTACTCGATAACATAAGGGGCACGGCAATAGCAGCGAAGGAAGCGGGACGGGTGACACAGCATATAGGAGCAACAGAAATTCCTATTGATACGATAAAGAAGATTTGTGAACCACTAAAAAGGGACTGGACGGGAATAGAAGTTCCTGGTTTGCTTTTCATTGATACTCCTGGTCATCATGCGTTCGCAAGCTTGAGGAAAAGAGGCGGTGCTTTAGCTGATGTGGCTGTGGTGGTAGTGGACGTGATGGAGGGATTTCAGCCTCAGACTCACGAATCACTAAACATCTTAAGATTATTAAAAACGCCTTTTGTTCTCGCATTGAACAAAATAGACCGGATAAAGGGCTGGAATTCAAAACCCGTACCCTTTTGTATTAATTATAAAAACCAGCCTGAATATGCGAGGGAAGCATTGGATGCGAGGATATACGAAATAGTGGGCGACCTGTATGATAAAGGCTTCTCGGCTGATAGGTATGACCGGATAAGAGACTTCTCAAGAATTGTGAGCATTGTACCGGTGTGTGCGAAGACCGGGGAAGGAATTGCGGATTTATTACTTGTTCTGATAGGATTATCACAGAAGTTCTTTGAAAGAACCTTACGTATTCATTTAGAAGAAGCGGGTGTCGGCACGATATTAGAAAAGAAGGAGGAAAGAGGTCTTGGAACCACGATTGACGTGATTTTATATGATGGGAAGCTCAGCGCGGGGGATACAATCGTGGTAGGAAGCATGGAGGAGGAGCCAATAGTTACAAAGGTGAAGGCGTTGTTAAAGCCAAGAGCGTTGCAAGAGATAAGGACAGAGCAAAGATTTGAGCGAGTAAAAACGGTGAATGCTGCTTCGGGAGTGAAAATAGTAGCTCCAGGGATAGAAAATGCGCTTCCCGGCTCACAGGTAAGAGTAGCCAGGCAGGGGCAAGATGAGCTTGAGCGCGTGATAAAAGGGATGAAGGGTGATATAGAGGAGATGAAGATGGAGACAAGTCCGGAAGGAATAATCATAAAGGCAGATACAATGGGCTCGCTGGAAGCGCTTGCTCTGGAGCTGAAAGGCGAAGGAATAGAGAAAATAAAAAAAGCAGAAGTCGGATGTATTTCTAAAAGGGATGTAATAGACGCTACCACGGTTAAGGATCGTTATTTGAGTGTTATTTTGGGTTTTAACGTTGATATACTTCAGGATGCAAAAGAAATAGCGCTGGAAAACGGCATCCCGATATTCATAAGCGATGTTATTTACCGGTTGATAGAAGATTATGAGAACTGGATGAAGCAGGAGCGCGAGAAAGAGAGGCGTGTACTCATGGATAGGCTGACTACACCGGCAAAGATAAAAATTCTGCCGGGATGTGTATTCAGACAGAGCAAACCTGCTATTTTTGGTATAGAGGTTTTGAGTGGAAAGATAAAAACAGGTGTGAAATTGATAAGACCGGATGGGGTAGGGATTGGCGCGATAAATGAGATACAGGATAAAGGCGAGAGCATAAAAAGTGCAGGGCAGGGGATGCAGGTGGCAATTTCAATGAAGAAACCAACGGTAGGGCGACAAATAAAGGAGAATGATGTTTTATTTGTGGATATTAGTGAAGAAGAAATAAAAGAGATAAAAACGTTAAAAGGTTTGATGTCCGCGGATGAGGAAGAAGTGCTGGCGGAATTGTTAGAGATAAAAAGAAGATAAAGGAGCCGCATCTGTTTC
>JAPDIG010000040.1 GCA_025966525.1 Candidatus Methanophagales archaeon
GTTTACACTGGAACATGGCACACAATGATTTACACCGAAGCTGGGACATACTCTGTTGATATTGGTGCAACCGATAGTCGGGGTAACGAGGCTTTAGAAGGGAATATAAGAGAGATAGAGATAATATCGTAAATTTTTTATCTTTTCATTATGCTTAGGGAATTGAAAAAGGGGGAAGTGCGGATAAGAATAAGGATAGGTTTTACAGTTGCAGCCTTAGTCCTGGTATTGCTGTTCTCCGGAGCAGCTTCCGCGGGAATTAGATTTAATATTACAAATGTCAGTGTGAGCCCAACTACCGCTTATAAGGGTGCGACTATTGAGGTTGCCGCAGATGTATCTGCTACTTCAGGCGTGACGTATGTGACTGCCGAGTTTAAGCGGGGTAATGAGGAGATAATAAGAATCCCAATGCTTAGCGAGCTTAGCAAGCTTAGCGATAGAACAGGGAGATACAAGGGGAGATGGCATACTTTCTCTGTGGATCCCGGAATATATCACATTGACATCATTGCAACTGACCGGGATAGAAGGGAAGCGGAGTGGGAAGACGTAGCAACCGTACAGGTTATTGTGGATGCGGAAGGTCCTGCGATTTCTAATGTTACTGTAACTCCAAATTCAACTATTCCCGGAACGCCAGTAAAAATCTTTGCCCATGTTTCTGACCCCTCTGGCTTGGGAATGGTATGGACGCAAATAAGACTTCAGGGTTACAGCAGGAAGATTCCAATGGTTCATTCCGGGGGATACTACACTGCAACCTGGCATACCAACTTCGCAGACCCCGGGACGTATTCCATAGACATAACCGCAAGGGACAAAAAGGGAAACGAGAATAAGGTCGAGAACGCAACAGTGGTAACGATAAACAATCCAATTGACAAGAACGAGAACAGGATAGAGGATTCTCTGGAGATGTTTCTGGGAGATAAGAACAAGAGCATAAATATTATCGTAATGCATGATAAGAAATACTCTTCCAGTAGATACACCCCTTTTGGTGAGGTGAAGGCGTCCTTTGATATATTAAATGGTTGTGCAATAAGGACGTCTGCGGTGAATTTAGCTGCTATATCGAACCTTTCCGGAGTGAAGATGATCTATGAGGACAAGAAGGTGCATACATTCTTAGATTCTGCACTTATCGAGATAAAAGCAAATGAAGTAGTAGGAGGGACAGGGGCAGGCGCCGGGGAACGGATAAGAGGAGACGGAGTCACGATTGCAGTTGTTGACACAGGGATTGATGCAAATCACGCATGTTTAGACGATTTGGATGACGATCCTTCAACAAACGATCCCAAAGTAATTGCGTTTAAGGACTTTGTGAACGGCAGGAATAGGTGTTACGATGATAATGGACATGGAACACACTGCGCAGCCATAGCAGCAGGCACTGGAGGAGGGTCAAAATACATTGGCGTTGCTCCAGGTGCAGAACTGGTGGGTGTGAAAGTATTGGATTCTCGTGGAAGCGGTTATATTTCTGATGTGATCTCAGGAATAGAATGGTGTGTGCAAGAGAAAGAGAAATACAATATTAAAGTGCTCTCGTTAAGCCTGGGAGCAGGAATAAATAGTGATGGCTCTACTCCTTTAGAGGAAGCATGCGATACCGCGGTAGATGCGGGGCTCGTGGTGTGCGTTGCCGCGGGGAATACCGGACCGGGAAATGACACGGTTGGAATACCGGGCTGTGCAAAAAAGGTAATCACCGTTGGTGCAGTTGACGATAATGGCAAAGCAGTCTCATTTTCTTCCCGCGGGAATACTTCAGATGAGAGGCTTAAGCCCGATATATGCGCCGTTGGTGTTCAAGTCACAGCAGCGAAGGCGAATTCTGATCATAAGTACATCACAATGAGCGGGACATCAATGGCAACACCGGAAGTTGCAGGAGCAGCAGCATTGCTATTTGAGTGCAACTCAAGCCTCAAGCCTTCTGAAATAAAAACGATCCTGCTCGAGACTGCCGCAGATAAAGGGCGGTCTGGTCCGGACAAGACATATGGATATGGAGTTGTGGACGTAGAATCAGCAGTGAAGATGGTCTTGAGCAAATCTGACCAGGGGCATATAGACAAAAACAAATCAGTCGTTTCAACATCAAATGCATCAGGTGAAAATGTCACAGTAACACTAACGCCTACATCGGGATCAAAAGGAGAGAAGATAGGGATATCGGCAAAAATACCTCTTTATCCACGTCCGATGTTTGCAACTGCTTCTGTGCATCTACACCGGGAAGAAGAGGATGAGGGGGAGAGAGAGGAAAACGTGTTCAAAGTCATGCTTACCGATTTTGACATGGATGGAGTTTATAATGGAACCTGGAGTACCTACTTGGCGGAGCCAGGGACTTATTATATTGACATAACAGCAAGAAGTGCGGAGGGCGAAGATAAAGAGTTTAAGAACGCAGCGACGGTGGAGATTTTTGGTTCTCCCACTTCAACCTGGAAACCTAAATGGTATTCGTAAAACAGAGGTAAACCCCCGCGAGAAAATAGAATTGATGGGAAGAAGATTTATCAGGTAAAGATGAAACACAAACATGTCACCTTCTCTAAAAATATCTTTATCCCGGTGACGAACGTATGCAGGAACGCATGTGGATATTGTGGGTTCAGAGCTCGCAGCCTTGACGATGCTTACTTGATAAGCGTAAAAGAATTTTTGACGCTCATAAAGACCAAAGGAGCAGCAACAGAAGCTCTCTTTACCGCCGGCGAGAAACCTGAACTCGCAAATTTTGCTTCTTTCTTCAAACATAAGATTCTTGACTACGGTTATTCCTCTCTCGTTGAATACACGAAAGAGCTATGTAAACTTGCAATAAAGCATGGATTACTTCCTCATTGTAATTTTGGTGTGCTAAGCAGAGAAGAGCTAAATGAGCTGCGAGTCATGAATGCATCAATGGGCTTGATGCTTGAAACAGTTGCAGAGGTGGAAGCGCATAAGAACTCACCTGGAAAGATTCCGGCAGAGAGATTGAAAATGATAGAGGAAGCAGGAAAACTCAAAATACCTTTCACTACCGGCTTATTGGTAGGGATAGGAGAAAAGCCTGTGGATCATCTACGCTCTTTAGAGGCTATTAAGTCGCTGCACGATAAATATGGACACATACAAGAAGTTATTGTCCAGCCTTTCATTCCCAAGCCGTTCACACCGATGTGGAAGAAGAGACCGCCGAGTTTTGAGGAACTGAAGGAAGTTGTACGCGCAGCGAGCAGGATATTGCCTGATGAAATAGCGATACAGGTCCCGCCAAATTTAACCTCGCCAAAAGAATTGATAGAACTGGGTGCATCAGACCTGGGTGGGATATCGGAGAAAACCATTGATTATATAAACCCTGAATCACCGTGGCCAGGAGAGGAGGAACTGCGGAAAATAGTTGCTCCTTATGAATTAAGAGAAAGGTTGCCGATATATCCTCGGTATATTGAAAAGGGATGGTATAGCGAGGAGATAAGACCGTTAATAGAGAAGTATGCAGATGAAGAAGGGCTGAGGAAGAGAAAGAGGTGAAGACAATTGGCGGTCCGAGTGAGATTAAAGATAAAGAGAGGAAGCGGAGCGAAAACGATTGAGACCTCAGCGCTGGTGAATTCAGGATTCGAGGCGTTAAAACCACTAGCTTGTTATTCCGCTACCACTTGCAGAGGAACTTGGGTTACGAAGACTTGTGAGAAGGTCTTTGGCGGCTAAGAAGCGATGAAAGAGGAAAACTGAGAAAGAGCGAAGAGCCTAAACTATGGCAGCAATAAAATATAAAAATCATAGTGTGAATTTCATACCATCTCTTGCTGCTATTACATCCACATCCGTTTCCTCGCTTAGCTGCTTTGCTATCTCCCATGGCTTGTTTCTAAGCATAGTCATGCCGAAATGCGTGAGTATCGCAACCTTTGGTCTTCTCGCTTCTATAATCTTTTTCGCATCCACAACGCAGAGGTGGTCCACACCTCCTCGCCTCTCATACATCGCCACATTTATCACGAGCACTTCACCATCGTAATAATTCTCCAACCCGTTGAAATAGAGCGTATCCGCGATAAATGAAACTCTGGTCTTAGTTTCGCCTCGTACTTTTATGTTCAGCCCATAAGTTTCTACGCTATGCACATGTCTTTTAGGTGTGCTTATCTCAACTTGACCAACAAAATAAGTCCCTCCTTCTTTTAACACTTCTATCCTTTCCAGAAGTCCTTTATAATAGTTCAGAACAACCGCGTCGCCTTCATTCGATAAGGCATCTTTTGGACACAGAAGTACTCCTCTGTGCTTGAACCCACCTTCGGTCATTGCTTCTATCATCACGTTCACGTCATTTGAATGGTCTAAATGCTTATGCGTTAAGATAATAGCATGCAGTTTAGCGGGGTTGAGCCTCGGCTTGCTGGATGCGAATCTTACCAGTGTCCCGGGACCAGGGTCTATAAGGACATTCGTGCCTTTCAGGCTGAGGACAGTACCAGCAGAAGAGCGGAATTGCGTTATCATTACGAATCTCGCACCCGCTGTTCCCAAGAATCTTATTTCGTCCTTCTCCGTCCCAGACATTTTTACACCCGCTCAAATCCTCTGTGCAAACCCCATTCCTTCGCAATGTCTATTGCTTCACGATATTCGCTCATTTTTATTCCTCTGTTCAGTTCCTTATACTCATACGCTTTATACATGGGTCTATATTGCAGCATTATATTCACATACGATTCATGCGATATTTCAGTAGCAATGAACTTTAAAACGTCAGCGGAGCCTGCTATTCCATTCGGAAGCACCAAATGTCTTATCAACAACCCTCGCCATGCTATCCCTCTTTCATCCACCTTTAAATCACCAACTTGACGGTGCATTTCCCTTATCGCTTCTTTACATCTATCGAAGTAATCATCAGCATTAGAATATTTCTTGGCATTTTCTGCATCGCTATACTTTATGTCCGGCATATAGATATCTACAATGCCATCTAACAACTCTATGGTGCTTTTTGCTTCGTATCCACCACAATTATAAACGATGGGGATGCAAAGACCTTTTTCTACTGCTATTTTCAGTGCTTTCACAATTTGCGGTGTGTAATGTGTCGGTGTAACAAAATTGATATTGTGACAACCTCTTTCTTGCAGACCGAGCATACTAAGCGCAAGTCCCTCTTCCGTCACTTTTTGTCCGTATCCCAGGTGACTTATGTCGTAGTTTTGACAGTATATGCAGCGCAGGCTACAGTGGGTAAGGAATATCGTTCCTGAGCCGTGAGTCCCAACTAACACGTCTTCTTCTCCAAAATGCGCCTGCACACTGGACACTATCAAATGTCTATCTGATTTGCAATAGCCCTTTTCCCCTCTGTTTCTGTTAATGCCGCATGCTCTTGGACAGAGTTTACACTCGTTTAGTATCTCCTCTAACAGCTCTATCCTTTCGTCGAGCACACCTCTTTCATAAGTTTCAAGATAAATAGGAGGGTGCTTTGCTTTTTTCATTTCTTACTTTTATTTTATTTTAATTGTACGCGTACCCTTTTTTTAAGAACTGGAACTAATCGCTTTATTTCTATTTCCCCCCCTTTCTCCATCTTATATTCGTTAATAGGTATATTCGGCGTTTTTCCATTCACCTCATAGACATAAAAACCCTCCTCTTCATCTATTGATACAATGAACTCTTTATCCCCTATTCTCTTTATCCCTACACCTGCAACTTCCTTTAACGCATCCAATATGCTTGCTCCCTTCTGGACCTCTACCTCATAATCCTCGCTAAAAATCTCCATAGCATCATACAGCTTCTCTTTATTCACCCTTAATACATGCGTCTTACCGAATTTTTCCCTTTCCACCAGTTCTGCATTCTCTAAAACCTTAACGTGCTTCGCTGCAACTGGCACCGAGATACCTAACGCTTTTGCTAAACCTGATACGTGATACTCACGCATCATCAAAAGCTTTAACATTTCAACTCGCATTTTACTGCTCAATGCTTTGAATATATCGCCTTTCATCTCTTTTATTAACTTTTTTGACTTTTTCCACATCATCTCCAGAAAAAAAATTCTAAATACTTGGGAATACCGTCGCAAACAGCATAAATCTTGACCAAATCCTCTATCTTCGCCTTTGGAAACCACTCACGCAAATCCCTGAACCTTAAAGGTTGTAGAAATATCTGCCCGGTACTTCTACCATACAACGGGGATTTATATCCCCAAACACGCTTTTTCATCATGCTAACTGCAGATTCTCCTTTTTCTTTGTATTTCTTATCTAAAAATTCGAGTTCCCTTCTTCTATCAACAAACTCTTTTCGGAACATAATTATATAATTTAGTTTCGATATAAAATTTAACCCGATGCAGCTCCTCTCCCAACCACCTTATATAACTTCTACCTTTTTCCCCTTCCTCCAACCTCTTCTTCCACTCCTCAGGAATTGCTCCTTCACCGTAATAAGCACCGCTTATTGCCCCCGTCATCGCACCTATGGTGTCAGTATCACCACCTAAGCCTACTGCATAGACAACAGCGTCCTTAAAACAGTCGAAACGAAGAAAAGAGTAAATTGCAGTTGGTACGGAGTTAAAAGCTTCTTCTCCATTCCCTAATTCAAAAATTACCGCTTTTTTATCCGCTTCTTTCTCCAAAAGTGCTTCTATTTTTCTCAGCTTTTCCTTATATATCCCGCTTTTGACAATTTCTTTCAGTTCAAGCAGCATCGCTTCTTTTTCGGTACCACGCACTGCTAAAGCAATGGAGAACGCCTGTAAAGCTGCTCCTTCTTTGCCAAGCGCGTGACCATGTGTGATTTGACTTGACTTATACGCTATTTCCCTTAACTTGTCTGTATTATCGTAATAAAAAATGCCGACAGGAGCAATTCGCATTGCAGCCCCATTGCCATACGAACCTTTACCATCAAACAGTTTCCCTGATACTACTTCCCAACTCTCTCCCTCGCGTATTCTTCTCAATACTTCTTTAGACCCAGGACCATATCTTCTTCTCGCGTGATAATTCTGGATGAACTTCGCTGCCATGTCCTCTCCATCGAAGCCCCTGTTCTCTATCAAAGATTCTGCAACTCCTATCATCATCTCGGTATCGTCAGTATAGCGACCCGAAAGCATTTTTATGTTCTCTCCATACACCGACTTGACCTTCTCCATGCCATAGCCCTCCAGAGGAGCACCTAATGCATCTCCAACAGCACTGCCTAACAACGCACCGGTGAATTTGGATTTGAGGCTCAGTTCCATGCTTTATTTTTGTATATGTACTTCCTTCTATTTAAGACACGAACGAGGCTGAGAAGTACTCTTTGACCATGATCAGCGGTTTACCCTGGGTAATGATGTTATACGTTCTCCAGAGGTAAGGACCGGGACAAGCCAACAGCTCCTCAAGACGACAATCGCTACTCAGGTAGCCGACATCTATGATCTCTCGACGCGCCTCGATTCTGTACCTTTGTAGAATTTTACCGATGGGGATGTCTGCTCTCATCAGGTCTGCTTTGAATGCTGGTTTTAGTCTCGATAGAGGTATATATGACCTTGCGTAGAGGAGCGGCGAACCATCCCGGCTTCTAACGATTATGATGTCGCGTTCGTTTACAAACTCTTCAACATCTACCGCAAGCAGGTCAGCAACTTCCCGCGGACAAGGAACCACCGATTGCTTGATTGTACGAAGTGCAACTTCGCAGTATGAAATTAGCTCCAGAAGATTCGTCATAGAACCGTCGTGACCAAGTAATACTCTATGGATTGGTAGTAGCTCATGAGTCTTGCTTAGCGACCAAATCTTTGCATGCACCTCGGGAGAAAATGTTTTGTCCATAACGATATTTATATCTGATGTTACATAGGTGTATAATTGATGTAAAAAGAACAAATGACGCAGTGTGAGATCTGTGGCGCAGAAATAAAAGGAGCGGCACAATACATATTAATAGGCTCTTCTGAGCTGCGGGTTTGTAAATCATGTGCACGATATGGAACAATTGTAGTAGATAAAAAGGCAAAAGCAAGGTTGCTTGCCAAGAGCAGAGTAAAATCAGAATCGCGATTATATGCGCAGATGGACCAGGAGATCGAAGAGGGGATGGTGGAGGATTACGGAAGAAAGATAAAAGAAGCGAGGGAAAAAGCAGGGCTAAAACAGGCGGACCTGGCAAAAAGGATAAATGAAAAACAATCTTTGTTACGGAAGATAGAAAATGAAGAGATAATACCAAGTGGCGAAGTGATGGAGAAAATAAAACGCGTTCTTAATATTTCATTACTGTGCTAAAGGCTTTAACAAGCTGAGAAACACCATGCTCACAATTATACATATTGCCAATGCAGAAATGAATGTCTCTATTCCAATAGGAAATGTTCTTCCAACTGTGAGTTTCACACCGCCGATAATAGCAACGAACGAGAAAGTTGCGGAAATTGCCAGGAATAAGCCTTTAATAAGTGATTTGAACCCCTCTTTGCCTTTCTCCTCCCTTTTTCCTTTTCCCTTTTCTCTTCCCCTCTCTTTCGATTCATAAAACACGGAGAAAATAACGAAGAAAATAGCGGCAATTAGCAGAACGAAGTGTGCAGGAACTGGATTTCCTCTTTTTGCAAAGAACATCAAACCAAGAGCTATATAAAGCATGAAAAATGCAAGTGCGGTCGATAGAGCGAGCGTTTTCAGGTATTTCTTATACCCTTTTATCTTTGCGAACACTTTTCCTTTTCCCATAACACTCTCCTCATAGTGCTTCCCATTTCCCTTTACCCATATTCGATTCCCGCAACCATATCGCCCAGCAGATCAATATTTGTGAATATCCTATTTCTTCCGATAGCTTTTCCATCTCCTCGATAAACAGCAAATCGTTATTCGCATGCACACCAAACTCTCGTTCCAGCACGCGCTTTATTATCTTATCCGGCATGCTTGTATCTATACCTGCTTGCATTCGGAGATACTGGAATGTAATCAGCCCTACACCGTTAATTCGTCCTATTTCATCCTTCTTCCACTCTTTATGGTTTGCGTGCTCAGCCCAATATCTCAATGCAGCGAAATCACCATCTAATTCTCTATCGCTTTTGATGCGGTTTAAAACGCGGCTTATTTCTATTGCTGCCTGCCAAACACGTCTGTTATTCATCAGCTCCCGCAGTCTTGCATCTTCTGACGAAAGTTTTGAAAACGCCTTAAACGAACTTATTTCTCCTTTGAGTACGTATTCTCTGTAAAATTGCTTTACACGAGGCACAACTGTTTTGAAGTAGTTTAATCCGATTGAATCCAGTGAGGCATCCACAACAATCAAGACCGCATTTCCATCCCACCGCTTGCCATTCAAACATCGCAGTTCGCCCTCTTTCGCCACCTCGATAACTTCCTCGAATCTGTCTTCAAAAATCTCCCTCGCCGTCGGCATAACAGTCACCATAAAACATATAGGGGCACAACAAGAAATAGTATAACATTAACAATACCGTGTGAAACGCTTATTCCGTATATTGACCCTGTTTTCTCGCGCACTATCGAAAAGATAAAGCCAATAGAAAAAGCAAGCACGCAATCCAAAAGAGCGAGGTTACCAACGTGAAGCACGCCGAAAATCGTGGATACAAAAAGAATCCCCCTCCATTTGTTCATTAATTTTATTGCGTTATGCTGGAGCAAGCCTCTGAATACCAGCTCCTCTAAGAAACCGGTGCATATAATGAAAATTAGCGCGGCGTAGATAAAATCCGTTGTTCCCACCTCTAAGCCTGGGAAAGGAGAGGGTTTCAAAATTTGATATTCTACTACTCCAACAGGTATGGCGAAGAGAATCACGCCGGCTTCAATCGGTGTGTGTTTCAACTTTGGTAAGTAAAGCCCAACATCTTTTCCGCGGAGCCCTTGCACCCAGATGCAGGTCAGGAGTGCAATAAATACAGGAATAGAAATAAGTATGTACCATGAAATCCGGCTGAAGTGAACAAGTGGCATAGTTAAGCTCAGTATTCGGATAAGTGGTAGAAGAACAAGGGCAATAAGAAATCTGGATAAATTTTTATCTTTTTCGGACACCAATGAAGAATGCCAAATCAGTGCGAACAGGATGAGGGCATGTGATGCAACACCTGTTTTTTGATCGTAGATGGTCAGCAGCTCGGCAGATGCAACCAAAAGCAAGTAAGCTGTACAGATGAGATATGGGTTTCTTCGTAGCACGGTTTTTCTCACTTTACCCCTATCTTTTCATGCTTGATAGCTATCTTACCGGCAAATCATATTTCTCCGCAATTTCTATGAACGCATCGCTCAGGTATTTTATCCGGTTCCAGTTCAAGCCATAGGTG
This sequence comes from Candidatus Methanophagales archaeon, assembly GCA_025966525.1. GTDB lineage: Archaea > Halobacteriota > Syntropharchaeia > Alkanophagales > Methanospirareceae > QMVO01. The sequence continues at coordinate 10,355 of JAPDIG010000040.1, forward strand.
TTGAGTTCCCACACCCTTGTCGAACCCGCAAATTCACCTACAATCCCTTTTCGTTTCAATTCGTCACTGAGAAAGAATCCTCTCTTCTTATGCGTTCGCGCAATTCTGTCGAAGCTATCACGAGTATCAACCTTTGACAGTGTATGCTTACGAGGATATTCACTTGACACTTTATTCCCTTCTATTCGCAAGAACTCACGGATGAAATAATTCGACTTCTTCACTTCCTCCTCCCATCTCTTCACTCTTTCCTTCACTTTTGGAAAAGAAGCCATCAGAGAAAGCAAAGTCCCGCCCATCAGCGTGCAGCCCAGCATCTCCGGCTCTTTATGCTCGAATTCCCTACCTGTGACATCCCCCACTATATGACTGGGTCGAAATACTTTTGGTGCCCATTCTTCAGTAGTGGCAAGGATGCCAGAAGGTGCGACTGCTGCCATGCCTTTGTGTCCAGAACCCACAACAAAGTCAGCTCCTATTTCCTTGCCATTTACCGGCACCATTCCCACGGAATAAGCGCCGTTGTATAAAAAAGGAATGCCGTATTCCTTCGCAACCTTTCCAACGCCATATACATCATGCTCGTTTCCGAACTGGTAATCAAAATGTTCGATGATGATAAGCTTTGGTAGTTTTCCTGTTGCATCCTTCACGCTTTCTATTTTATCCGCCACTGCATCACCAGTAATTATATTCTTCTCACCAGAGGGCACTTCTTTGATTACGCCGCCGACATTCTCTACTGCTAAGAATTCCGTGTAATGTGCCAAATCAGAAACTATCACGACATCACCTTTGTCAAGCAGCGAGGAAGCGACAGCCTGGAAACCACGCCTCGCACCTGGTACAACCCTTGCTTCTTCCATACCCACGAAATCAGCTAATTCCGTATGGAATTCATCCACAGGTGGTTTTCTAATCTTATCAAGCCTGCCCTCCAGACACTTATCGCAGACGGAATAACCGTCACCGTAAGCGATGAGTGCTTTTCGCGCTTCTGGCGTTAATCTCCCGCCTGGCTGGATAGCATTAATGTTTATGTATTCCTCCTCTCTTGTCCTCAATTCAATTTTATCCTCAACATACTTGATTGGGCTGCCCTTACCCTCTCTTAATTCTTTTATGATCGTTTCTACATGAGCTATTCCGTTAAAGAACTGCTCTTCTTCGTTTTTGGTGAGTCCTGTGGGTAACGCCTGCCTGAATATTTCTCGGAGGTCTTCGAGTGCGAACAGCGCTTCAAATATTTTTCTTGCTCTTATGTCCATTTTGATCTTTATTTATATTTAGATAATCTCTGTGTTTTGCTCTCCTATCACTTATTTCTTTTATTTTATAATTTATAATTAAAATAATGAGATAAGGAGATGATTGACTCATACGACTTCGGTATGATTGTCATAGATGGGAGAGCATATACAAGCGACGTTATTATCTTCCATGATAAGGTTAAAGACAAGTGGTGGAGGAAAGAGGGGCATGCTCTGCACATAGCGGATATTGAATCGGTGTTCGAAGAAAAACCGGAGGTGCTGATTGTAGGCACTGGAAAATTCGGAATCCTGAAAGTTTTACCA
>JAPDIG010000041.1 GCA_025966525.1 Candidatus Methanophagales archaeon
GTCTTGGAACTCACCGCAAGCGAAATAGACGAAGGCAGAAAAAACCATACTTTAAATGAAATCATGGTCGAACTTTTTTCTGCGGTGATTTGTAGTTTTCAACCCGACAGAGCTTTTGTCGATGCAGCAGATGTTGACCCAAATAGATTCGCTACGAATCTTAGATTGAGTTTCGAAAGGGAAAAGGGAAAAGGAGAAGGAAGAAAAATCGAAATAATTTCCGAATCTAAAGCAGATGAACGTTATCCAGTGGTCAGTGCAGCATCAATAGTGGCAAAAGTGCATCGTGATAGGTCAATAAGGCAGCTCGAGAAGGAAATAGGGGCAGAAATAGGAAGCGGATACCCCGCAGACCTGAAAACCATTCAATTCCTGAAAAGATTACTGAAAGAAAAGGAGGATATTCCATCCTACGTGAGGCGCTCATGGAAGACAGTCGAAAGGAATCTTTCTTCAAATGTGCAGACTCTTCTTTTGTAAAGCAAAGAGGCAAGTTCACTTTATTTATATATGCCTAACCTTAACAAGTTAAGTATAAAATGGTAGCCCTGGAAGGGGATAAAGAAAAGAAGGGGGATAAGAAGAAAGGGGAAGACAAGGCTGCTGGTAAAGAAGAGATAAAAGAATGCCCGGAGTGCGGCTCTAAGAGTTTGGTAAGAGATTATGGTAAAGCGGAGATTTTTTGTGCGGATTGTGGACTGGTAATATCAGAAAACATTGTTGACCTTGGTCCTGAGTGGCGTGCCTTCGATTCTGAACAGATGTCCAGGAGGGCGAGGGTCGGAGCACCGATGACATATCGAATACATGATAAAGGACTGAGTACAATTGTCACATGGGGTTCACAGGGTCAAGGGCAAAGATTAAAGAAATGGCAACAGAGGACTCATATCGCGAATACAACCGAAAGGAGCTTCATTTTTGCGCTCTCTGAAATAGACCGGATGGCGTGTGCGCTTCGACTACCGGTAAATATCAGAGAAGCGGCGTCTATGCTATACCGGAAAGCGATGAAGAAACGTTTGATCCGTGGTCGAAGTATAGAAGGTATTACTTCTGCTCTCTTATACATTACTTGCAGACAGTATGGTGTGCCGCGAACGCTGGAAGAGGTAAGAGAAATATCAAGAGTTGAGCAAAAGGAGATAAGTAGGGCATATCGCTTTCTTTTACGTGAGCTAAACTTGAAAGTTTCGCCTGCTTCCCCTGTTGACTTCGTGCCTCGTTTCTGCTCGCTACTCAATTTGGGCGGTGATATAAGGTCAAAAGCAATAGAGATAATAAAGAAGGCGGCGGAAGCAGAACTAACCAACGGGCGAGGACCGATAGGAATAGCTGCGGCTGCTATTTACATCGCTGCGATTTTGAGTGGAGAGCATCGCACACAGAAGGAAGTATCTGACGTTACTGGTGTGACCGAGGTTACGATACGGAACAGGTATAAAGAATTATCAGAGCAATTAGAGATAGATGTGCTTTTATAAACCGCTTCTCAAAGCTGCTCTTGCTGCTATTTTCGCAACCCGTAATGGTTCTGGCACTCTCCCATGAGAGGTGAATTTTTTTAGTACCGCGGTAGCTTCGCTTTTTTCCATGCCTAAAGACCGTATTAAAACATTGAAATAGTTATGCGATCTTACAGAAACGCGATTCCCAAGCCTCCTGTATGCTTCTATCCGTGAATCTCGCTCAATGGCTTCAAAATGCCTGGCTATATGTTCTTCCAGACCTTCCGATTCTTCGTAAGTTACGCAGATGAGAGGAATTCCTAACTGTTCATACACCCTCTTTATATCTATAATGTTAAACCAACTGATGACACACCCATTTAACATCATTATGTTTATGTCCGCACGCTCCAACGATTCGAAAACGTGCAATACACCCTCGGTAGCGTCCATTCCCCCTACGGTTATCTTATCAAACGCGACCCCGTCTATTATAAAATCAGAACGCATAACCACGCCAGCAAGCACTGACTTCTCAGATTCTCTCCTGAAGCTTTCTGCAATGCCAAGTACCCGAATCCCTTTCTTATTTACGTGTAATGTCATATAATGTTACAGATAGGATTTGCTCTCCCGTTCCTTTTGCTCCTTATATCTCCTTCTTGAGATTGGGTCGCTGCTCATTCGCTCTATTTCACTGTCTAATTTCTCATCCAACTTCGCCTGCTTCTCTGATATATATTCCTTGCACAGTGTATATGTGGAATCGGAAGAGTATTGTTGGATACCAGCCATTACAATCGCCAAATCAGGCTTTTTCTGTGGAGAAATTAAGCCAAACGGAACAGGAGCACCTGTCCTCAGAAATTTTTTTAGCTCATCATCTATTTTCCCTACTTCCAAACCAAATCCTATTGCTTCGTTTCTCCCGGTCTGCTCTATTTTTAGCTGCCACACTCGTTCAGGACTGGAGATGAACATATCATACCTGCCTTTTGGATTCCTCCCGGTTAGCACCCTCCAGTCTTCCTTATTTTTGCTTCTGTCCCATTTCTCTTTCAATATCCGAGTTATTTCAGCAGAAGACTTTACTCCCATTTCCTTTGCCTCCAAACTACCTATACATAAATAAGCATTACAAACATATAAAGCTGAATAAACGCCAGGGTCAGGATTCGAACCTGAGCGTCCCTTACGGGACAGTGACTCTCGAGGCCACCGCATTTGTCCACTCTGCCACCCTGGCATCGTCACACTTTTTAAAAAAAGGGTTTCAGAAGGAAAGTAATAAGCAAACCAAAATATATCAGAAGAGTAGACCGAATAAAAGTGCCAATAACCACCGCAAGCCAGGTCATTAAAGGCGGCATTCCTATTAGCCTACCCACTATGGAGCCCACAGCACTTCCTGCTGCGAATGGGAATATAACTAAAACGACAACTCCTACAAACCCAAATCTCTTCGCCCATCTATATTTTCTTATTGCCTTTTCTCCACTTTCCTCCGCTCTTTCTACAAGTTTTCCTAAACCTGGTATTTTCTTTGCGTAATCGAAGTTCCAGACTAAAAACAAAGCGAGAACGGCGTCAGTGAACACAACAAAAGATATAAAAGCCAAAGGGGGAAGCGTTAAACCTGCCGGAATAGCAGCTAATGGACCACCAATCGGAAATGAATAACTCCCGAGCACTGCGGCATAATTTTGATACATTTCAGGGTCAACGAAGAACTCGAAAAATACCACTGCGGCGCCTGCGATGCAAAAAGGAATAATGAGCTTTGCTAAAGCTATCCTCTTCATCTGCATTACCATCTCCATCTTCTCCTTCACGTTCAGTTCCATTTCTTTTATCATACAGCTTTTTACCCTCGGTAAAGACATTGATAAAAATAATTAAGAGATTATCAGATATAAAATAAAAGAAGAAAAATGAAACTGAGAATAGTATATGATAACGAAGCGAAAGAAGGGTTAGAGAGCGACTGGGGGTTTTCATGTTTAATCGAGGCAGGGAAAAGAATACTGTTTGACACCGGAGCATCAGGCGAAATCCTATCGCGCAACATGCAGCGGTTAGGGATAAGAAAAGAAGAGATTGAGATTATTGTGCTATCGCACGAGCACTGGGACCACATTGGCGGTCTTAGTGCGGTGTTACACCAAAATGTAGCTGTTTATGTGCCCGGTTCCTTCACAAAGAGGACGAAGAAAGGGATAGAGAGGAAGGCGGCAGAAGTATTGGAGGTATCAGGACCTGCAGATATTGTTCCCGGGGTTCATACAACTGGGGAGCTTGGAATAGGGATTAAAGAGCAGTCATTGGTTTTGGAAACAAAGGGAGGCGAAGGCGTAGTTGTTCTAACCGGTTGTGCACATCCAGGATTGGAGAATATTTTGGAGGCTGCAAAGGTTTTCGGCGAGCTATACGGTGCGGTAGGGGGTTTTCATGGTTTTGACAAGCTGAAAAGGTTAGAGGAACTGAAAATGATAGTCCCTTGTCACTGCACCGTTCGTAAGGAAGAGATATTGAGGATGTATTCGGAAAAGGCGGTAAGGTGTGAAGCAGGGGAGAGGATAAAGATATAAAAGAGATCACAGTGGCAAATACTACCAAATTCCAATCTCTAAATTCCAAAAAGAACCACGAGATCTCTATTTCGCTCTTACTCCACTTCTTCCTCTATCACCTCAACCCTTTTCTCCACTCTCACTTCCTCTTTTTCTCCTCTACATTTATCACATACAAAAAAGATCATCGTTTCATCTTCAGTGCCACAAACACCAGCCGCTACGTCATGCAGTGTCACTTCTTTAATCTGTTCCACTATCTCATCAGGTAAATCCCCTTTTCCGCATTTAAAACATTTATACAGCGACCCTGTAACCTCGACTTTATCGAGGTCGCCCAAGATGTGTTTGAACTCCCTGAATTCCCTTGGTATCTTCAAGCCCAGCGTTTCTGCAATAAGTACCCCTCGTTTGACCATCTCTTTGCATTCGTCGATGTCTGCATCTGCATACTGTGGCATTCGTGCTACGAGCTTATTGAACTCTCTTTTTGAAATGTCATAATTCCCAAAGCAATCTTTTAATCCCATCTTCCATTCGTCTACCATGAAAGATACAAATTGGAGATTTCCATTTTCTTTTTCCCTTGCAACCAAAATACTTCTACTGCCCTTCGGCGTAGTCATCAAAACTTTGTATATGGGCAATTCACCCGTTTCTTTCTTCTCTATCAAACTACCGAGATATGGGCAATCGTTAGGGCATAACTGTGTGTCTCTGATTAAACCACAGCATCGAGAGCAGATGAAATCGTTCTCCTTTACGCAAAACCTCTTTCCTTTACGAACATTACAAATTACACAGTTCTTTGCTTTTTTCATTTTCATGTCATCACACCGGCAATATGCCATAAGCCAGGAACAAAGAAGAAAACAGGATTGCAACCATAGTCATCGCTTTAATCAGCGGATTAATCGCAGGACCTGCGGTATCCTTGAAGGGGTCACCCACCGTATCACCCACGACTGCAGCTTTGTGTGCATCGCTTCCTTTTCCGCCAAGATAACCATCCTCTATCATCTTTTTCGCATTGTCCCAGGCTGCGCCGCCGTTTGCCATCATCAGGGCAAGCACCAACCCAGAAATAATCACACCGATTAACAGTCCGCCGAGTGCAATCGCACCAAGTAAAAGACCCACCACTACTGGCACCACTACTGCTATCATCCCCGGCACTATCATTTCCCTTAACGCTGCGGACGTGACGATGTCAACGCATTTGCCGTATTCCGGCTTCGCCTTGCCTTCCCATATTCCCGGTATCTCTTTGAACTGCCTTCTTACCTCTTCGACTACCTTGAAAGCTCCTTTTCCCACTGCACGCATCATAATCGAGCTGAAAATGAAAGGCAAAAGTCCTCCAATTAGCAACCCCACGAGCACGAGAGGATTGAAGAGGCTAAAATCTTCTGCTGCTATGCCTACTTTGTGTAAATAATCAGAGAAAAGAGCTAAAGCAGCAATTGCCGCGGATGCGATTGCATATCCTTTTGTCACGGCTTTTGTTGTGTTACCGACAGCATCGAGCTTATCAGTAGTCTCTCTAACGTCGGGCGGTAAGTCTGCCATTTCCGCTATACCCCCTGCGTTATCTGTAATCGGACCGTAAGAATCGAGTGCAACGATAATACCGGTGGTCGAGAGCATAGCGACAGCAGCAATTGAGATCCCATACAGCCCGGCAATATCCGCGCCCGTTGCGACGAAAGGGACAAAATACGCAACCAGTATCGCACTGCAGATTATTATCACCGGCAAGCCTGTGGACATCATACCAACTGCGAGACCGGTAATCAGATTGGTGCCAGCGCCGGTCTTGCTCGCATCTGCAATTGCCCGTACCGGTGAATGCATCTGCGTGAAATATTCAGTAACGATGACCATAAGTGCCATTATTATTATTCCAACAACTGCGGAGGTGAATATTGAAATCGCAGCTAAGTCAGTTCCGATTAGTGCTGCTGTTACCGGATAGAACAGAATTATACTGAGCACTGATGCGGTAATCACGCCCTTGTATAACGCTCCCATAATGTTCTCGCGCTTCCCCATTCTCACTGCGAAGATGGCAATAATAGAAGCGAAGATTGCAACCGCACCTAAAATTAGAGGATACTCGATAAGTGCTAAATTGGTGGCAATGCCGGGAAAAATATTTGTCAGCTCTACACCCCCCCTTTTTATCAGTAAACCTCCGATTAGCATCGCAGCAATCGCAGTAACCACGTAAGTTTCAAACAGGTCGGCGCCCATGCCAGCACAGTCGCCAACGTTGTCACCAACGTTGTCAGCAATTACACCGGCATTTCGCGGATCGTCCTCCGGAATCCCTGCTTCTACTTTGCCCACCAGGTCAGCACCAACGTCCGCGGCTTTTGTATAGATCCCGCCGCCGATTCTGGCGAATAGCGAGATCAAAGAAGCACCGAATCCATAGCCCACAACAAGGTCAACGGCATGTGAACCACCGCCGTAAAGAATATAAAAACAACTTGTCCCAAGTAACGCAAGTCCAACGACTGCAAGACCCGTTACTGCACCTCCTTTGAATGCGATTGCCAGTGCCGTGCGCACACCAGAGAATGCCGCTTGTGCAACACGGACATTACCCCTTGTCGAGACTGACATACCGATATAACCTGCGGCAGAAGAACATGCAGCGCCAGCCAAAAAACCTATCGCAATTCTCCCAGAATCAAAAAATCCACCATCAAATGCATGCGAAAGCGCAACGAACAGTATCCCTGCGATTATGACTGCAACCCCTGCAATAGTCCTGTATTGCCTGTTCAGGTAAGCAGATGCACCCTCTTGAATAGCACCAGAAATTGCATTCATTTTATCACTGCCGGATTCCTGTTTAAGCGTATAAACTGCGAATATCGTTGCGAATGCCAAACTTATGAGCCCTGCAATCGGTGCTAATAATAGCAAGTCCATTTTTTTTCCTCCTTCCTCTTTTACCTATCTCTTTTCTCACCTTCTTATAGTAGCCAGAACAACTAACAACTATTTAAATATTTATGTTTTGGTTGCGGCCAGTGTTGAGTGCGTATATAAAACATAGCTCTAATAGAATAATAGGCGAGGAAAATAGTGAGATATGTGCCGTTTGCTTCTTGTGAATTCTTCAAATAAGCCACCGTAGCGTCATCACTGAAGTTGAATTAACCGCCTCTTCTTCTTGCAGCATTTTTCATCATCGCCTTCGGGCTCGCACCGCAGCCATGATTATCGGCAATGCGATTGTAGCATCACAATAAACAGTAACTGCTTTCGCTTTCGCTCCTATTTTACCCCATGATTTCGCTTCTTCTAACGTTGCACCACTCAATCCGCCATTCTCAGGCGTATCCGTGGTTATCTGTATAGCGTAATCGAAACCTTCTTGCCCCTGTTCTCGCGATGGCGCGATTAAAGCAGTTTGGAATATAAAGTTTTTTGGCACACCACCACCGAGTATTATTGCACCCGTGCACGGCGCCTCGCAGAAAATTTCTATCAATTCCTTCATATCGTCGAACGCATCCACCTTCAAGGGGCACGTTTGTTTATATATCCACGCATGGAGTCCAATCATAGAATCTGCAATCGCAGGACAAAATATAGGGACTTCACTATCCACCGCACTCCTCAGTATAGAGTCTCGGTCCGAGAGATTTTCTCCAATCGCTTTTGTCAGCTCCCTTATGGTGTGACCTTTATCTCTGCTCTTACTATCGAGTTTTTCAAAAACGCCTCTCAAAAACGCCTCTAACCGTGCGAATGCCTCCTCAGGCACAACCATATCGTATATTCTATCCATCCCCTGTTCCCTAAGCAATACATCATCCACGCTCTTATCCGCACCTGGACCCACTTCCACCTCTCCTATTTTATAATGATGATCTCCAAGCGCTTCTATAATGTCGTGTACGAGGTTGGCACCAGTCGTTACCACTACATCCACGTATCTCTCTCTTATCATCTGTGCTATTATATTTCGCATTCCCGCAGGGACCAATGCACCGGAAATGCCAAGGAATTTTGTCGTTTCCGCTTTCAGCATCGTCTCATATATCTCCACTGCCGTGGCTAATCTACCAGCTCCGAAGGCACAATCTCCTAATCCACTTACAAGTTCATTTACACTCATATTTTTCCCTATTTTAACCGCTTTCACTTCCTTTAATCGCGTTTCCTTCAGACTTATCATTGATATTGATTACGCTCTTCTATTTATTTATATTGAATAAAGAAATAACCTCAGGATAGGGGCTGTAAGGTAGCCAGGCATCCTCCCAGCTCGGGGAGCTGGTAACCGGAGTTCAAATCTCCGCAGCCCCATCAAATTACCTACCTTTATATTAGTTAGAAACTGAAGAAGAAAAATAGTGGAGGTAAAAATGAAAGCGGGCAGTAGCGGTATATCGTATGGCGATGATTATTCGAGATATTTGCAGGATAAAGTAAGGCAGTTGGAGGAGGCAAATTATCTGTTGAAAGAGAGGCTGGAGAAGATAGAGCGAGATGGGAGATATTACGAGGGGATGAGAATTCGATATGAGCGTGAGATAAAGAAATTGAGGACGGAAATAGAAAAGCTGCTTGCTCCTCCCCTGATAATAGGAACCGTGGTGGATATATTAGATGACAGAAGGATGGTGATAAGGAGCAGCACAGGACCTCGGTTCGTTGTGAATTACGCCCAGTCTATAGACCCAAAAGAAGCTGTTCCTGGTGCGCAAGTTGGTTTGAATCAACAGTCGCTGGCTGTGGTTAGCGTGCTTCCTTCTGCAAAAGACCCTTCTGTGCATGGTATGGAAGTGATAGAATCACCAGAGGTGGATTACGACATGATAGGTGGGTTAAAGGAGCAGATAGAAGAAATAAGGGAAGTGGTGGAGTTGCCACTGACCGCTCCGAAGAGGTTTGAGCGCGTGGGTGTGGAACCACCAAAGGCTGTTCTTTTGATCGGTTTGCCTGGTACAGGGAAAACAATGCTTGCAAAGGCGGTTGCGAACCGCACATCCGCCACCTTCATAAGAGTCGTTGGCTCTGAATTAGTGCAGAAATACATAGGTGAAGGTGCGAGGCTGGTGAGGGAGCTTTTTGCACTGGCGAAGGAAAAGGCACCTTCTATTCTTTTTATTGACGAGTTGGATGCGGTGGCGACTCGGAGAGTAGAAGACGGCACCTCGGGTGAGCGTGAAGTACAGCGAACGATGATGCAGCTCTTAGCAGAGATAGACGGGTTCAATCCAAGAGGAGATGTGAGGATAATAGGAGCGACAAACCGACCTGATATTCTCGACCCTGCTTTGCTCCGTCCCGGAAGATTCGATCGCATCATTGAAATACCAATACCAGATAAGGAAGCGAGGAAGGAAATATTCCGCATACATACCGCTAAGATGAAATTGACGAGGGACGTGAATTTTGATACCTTGGCGGCACTTACTGAGAATGCCACGGGTGCTGATATAAAGGCAATAGCTACTGAAGCGGGCATGTTCGCCGTGAAGAGGAATAAGAAAGCAATAGAAATGGAAGAATTTGAGTATGCAATAAAAAAGATACTGGGAAACGAGCAGAGGTCTTATCTGAATGCTAAGGAGATGGGTGTGATGTTCGCATAACACCTCAAAAACCTCTCAATCCACCCATTTGTCTATAACATTTCGCACTCTCAAGTCGCTTCCAAAGGAGTAAGAAAGAGGAAAACCGCGGCTTCCTCTAATTCAATCCGCTATTCCTCTGAATTTTATGCTTATTACATCCCCAGCACATCTTTAAGCCTGAGCTGGAACTTCCCTAATTTACCACCAAAGTTCCCTGCTGTTATCTTCACTACGCCTGGTACTTTCACTGCCGATGTTATTCCTGCCTTCATCGCTTCCTTAACCGCTTCTTCGCTAACTCCGTTTATCACAATCTCAAATACGCCGTTTACCTCTGCTGGCAGCTCAGAGTCTTCTATTTTGTCTTTTAGCGTAGGGCAGTACTTCTCATTTATCGTTGCGTGCATGAATTTGTATTTATTCGAGCTTGGTTTTGAGCCTGATGCGACTACGCCACCCGTAAATGGAGTTATCGTGCCTTCCACCTCCATGATAGCAGAAACGGCATCTTCTGCCGCTCTCAGTGCAGACATCTGGTCCTTCCCAAGGATGAAGATATTACCGCCAGCAACGCCAGCCTTTGCGCCAAGATTCTTCTCCATTACGAACTCACCACCCATTATCGGGACTCTTACAACCTCTCTACCGTCAAGTTCCTCCTCGGACTCGAACCCATCGCCAAAGAATTTTAGCTTGAATCCAGTATTGAACTCTTTCTCGCTTTCTTCCTTCGTCAGAGCGTTAAAAACCGCCGTTGTCGGGCAGGTAAGCACACATTGCCCTATTCTCGCAAGCAATTGCTCGTCCAATGCTTTGTAGCCAAACGCGCATAACAATATATATACACCGGGTCTTCCATCCGGAGTCTCCTCCGGGGATGCGATTTTATCTACTCCCGCCTCTGCGGGACACATTATAACGGATGTCCCAAATCCAGTCGTCTCTTTCGCTGCTTCCATCGCCCATCTCTCATTCACTGCTGTTATCAACACTCGCGCAACCTTTATCGGAAACGCCTCAGCAAATGTATCTTCTATTTCTACGCCTTCAAATTCCATTTTCTTTCACCTTAAGAAAAACGAAGATATATCAAAGTAATAAAAGTTTCGTTTTTTCGTAATTTCACCGAAGTATCGCGGGAAAGTATTGGCGGGAGAAGTCGCGGAAGCGGCGGAAGAAATCATCCGTGAAACTTGCAAAGAGCTGGATATTGAGGTTATAGACATGGCTGTGGGTGTAGATTATGTAGCAGATAAAGGGAAGGAGAAGACGCTTAAAATCGGGTATGTACGCTTTATGCTAAATTCTTTTTGGAAGCGAGGGAGGCATCTCAAAACTGAAAGATAGAGACCATGAATGGGTTATTGAACATGAAAAAGAATTAGAGGAGAAACACTCGGGAAAATACGTTGCTATAGTCGATGAAACAATCGTAGCAGTCGAAAGAACATCCTTAGAAGCAGACAGGAAGGGCAGAGAAAAATCAAAGAAGATACCATTGGTTACGTATGTTCCAAAGAAGGGTGAAGAACTGGTATTGATATGAGAGAATACATATACCCTTACCGAAGCATCAGAGAAATCAGTCCTCCAATTATTCCAGTAAAAATAATGAAAGACGGTAAAATAGCAAGGATTTACGCTTATGTAGATTCTGGGGCTACATACAGCGTTTTTAGTGATGATAAGGCTGAAAAGTTTGGTATAGATATGGAGACCGGGGGAAGAACGCTATCTTATAACAGGTGATGGAGGTTCAATATTGAAATAGACCGTGTTGTATTGAGAGTGATAATGAATGATGGAACGTCTTTAGATACATTTATCTGGCTACGTGAGGAATACAAAGATAAAGATTTAGAAACTTATTTGGGCTACGCAGAAGATATTACAGAAAAAAGAAGCAAGGGAATATAAGCTTTATGCTTGTCCCTCCGCTCTATCCATATGAAGTTGGTTCGGATTTTTATTTGACGGGATATATAAAAATTCGGATGTACTATAACAAGTACTTTTCCCGCATATAATCGACACCAATTCCTAGAACATATTGTTTTACTATTCTTTCTACCTTTTCAAAATACAGTTCCCGAATCACCCTTTCCAGTTCTTCATCGGTCAATGGTTTTGCTCCTGCGTC
>JAPDIG010000042.1 GCA_025966525.1 Candidatus Methanophagales archaeon
ACATGAGACAGATAGCAATCTACGGGAAAGGCGGCATAGGAAAATCTACGACCGCCTCTAATCTGGCTGCCGCATATGCAGATGCGGGGTTACGGGTAATGATGATTGGATGTGACCCAAAAGCAGACTGCACTCGCAATCTACGTGGTGACACCGATATTGATACGGTTCTGGAGGTGATGAGGGAAAAGGGAATTAGGAGGTTAGAGGTGAGCGATCTGGTAGATAGTAAATCCATAACGATGGAAGAAGTAGTCCATGAGGGGTATAATGGCGTTTTATGCGTTGAATGTGGAGGTCCCGAGCCAGGCGTGGGGTGTGCAGGGCGTGGTGTGATTATTGCAACCGATTTGCTCAAGAAGCTGGGCGTGTATAAGAAATACAATTTAGACGTGGTGATTTACGACATATTAGGCGACGTAGTCTGCGGCGGGTTTGCAATGCCGCTAAGAGAGAGCCTGGCTGAGGAAGTCTATGTCGTTACGTCTTCTGATTTCATGTCAGTCTATGCTGCGAATAACATCTGCAAGGGAATAGAAAGATATGCCACAAGGGGAGGGTCCCTTTTAGGTGGAATCATATACAACGTAAGAGGCTCTATGGACTATATCGAGCCAGTAAAAAGGTTTTCCTCTCGCATCGGCTCTTCGTTGATTGGCCACATACCGAATAGTAATATAATCATCAAGAGTGAAATAGTAGGGAAGACGGTCTTAGAATATGCACCGGACTCCGGGATAGCTGATGTTTTCAAGGCTCTCGCAAATACAATTTATAACAATAATGAAGCGAAAGTGCCACACGCATTATCAAAGGATGAATTAAGAGAGATCGCGAAGGAGATAACAAGATATGCGGAAGAAGAGAGTTGCTGAGCACAACGAGCCTGCTAATCCGTTGACTTACTACTATCACGACTCAACGCATCCCTAACCACCTTTTCCATCACCTCAATCGGCGGCTCTCTTTTCGTCCATATCCTAAACGAAGCCGCTCCCTGATATACGAGCATCTTCACACCATCCACTATCTTTTTTATACCCGCCCTCCTCGCTTCTCTCAGTAACTTCGTGTCCATCGGATTATACACAATATCGAATACAACGAGGTCAGGATGCATCATATTCGCACGCACTAATGTGGCATCTTCATTCGGGTACATACCCACGGAAGTAGCATTTATCAAAATATCAGAAGCTTTGACGTGCTCTTTAAGTTCGGCATCCAAGCCTATCGAATTCGCATTACGGAGATTAGAAGCCAACTGTGCTGCTCTTCCCTTTGTTCTGTTCGCTATTGTCACCCTTGCACCTTCAGCATCGAGATAAAATGAAATAGCCTTTGCTGCGCCACCCGCACCGAGAATTAACACTTTTTTCTCTTTTATTTCGCCCACTGCCTCTTTCAACGCCATTAGTGAGCCAATCCCGTCGGTATTATAGCCGACAGGCGTACCACTGCCGAAGTCAATGGTATTTACTGCACCTATTTTCTTCGCCACTTCTTCCGCATCAACGAAAGAAAGCGTCTTCTCCTTCAACGGGATGGTAACGTTGAGACCTGCGATACCGAGGCTTTTCGCACCTCTTATTGCATCTCCGACTTCTTCTGGAGAAACACGAAACGCGAGATAAACAGCATCCATTCCGAGTTTCTCAAAAGCGGCATTATGCATAACGGGTGAAAGGCTGTGTGCTATCGGGTCGCCGATGATACCATATATCTTTTTCATAGGTAGCAGTGTTGAATATCTCTTCCGAGTCTACCGATAGCATCTGCGCGACACTGCCGACAGTGTGACATCTGCTTCACATATTTACTGCACAGTTCTTGCATCTGCTTCTTCTCTTGCGGTGCTGGCGGTGTGATATGTGCGAACTTATATTGAGGAATGAGGGGCATAATATTCTGCAGATAAACACCCATTTCTCCTATCTTCTTCGCTATGTCTATGATGTGCTCATCATTCACCGTGGGAATAAGAACTGTGTTCACCTTCACCAGAATCTTCCGCTTCACTGCCTCTCGGATTCCTTCCAACTGGTTTCTCAGCAGTATTTCCGCACCTTCTTCTCCCCTGTATATTTTTCCATGATAATTAACAAATGAATAGATGTCCTTACCAATCGCAGGATCAACTGCGTTCAGCGTAACGGTCACATTACCGATTCCCAGCTCTTCGAGTTCGTCAATTCGGTCTGGCAGGAGCAAGCCGTTCGTACTCAAGCACCTTATGAGATGTGGAAACTCACCCTTCACCAGCCGGAAAGTCTCGAAAGTCTCCTCATTGTACAATGGCTCGCCGGGTCCTGCAACGGCAACAACTTTGATATAATGCACCTGTCCAATCACTTCCCGTACCCGTTCTACCGCTTCCTGCGGTGTTAGCACCTTACTCGTCACGCCTGGGCGAGACTCATTCACACAATCATATTTGCGCAGGCAGTAGTTACACTGGATGTTACATTTCGGCGCTACTGCGAGATGCATTCTACCAAATAAATGGGCAGCGTTCTTACTGAAACAGGGGTGTTCCTGGACCCTCCTCAGTTGTGATGGGTCCCATGGAATCTCCTTGCCTTCTACTTCTGTTACGAGTAGTGGAGACTCCTCCTTTTCTGCTGGATTCATGTTATATTACTTCCCTTTTGAACTCTTCAAACCCTATCTCTTTAATATATCTGCCCAATCTTTTTTTAGTGCCGCAATTCTTGTAGTAGTTGATGACCCTATCAGCGGTATCAATAGCCTCGTCATCAGTTAGATTTTCCGCCAAAACCTGGGCAATTGCAGGAGCTGCACCTGCAGAACCGCCAACTACTACTTGCCAGCCCTTCGGCATCCCGATAAAACCCAGATCCTTTATCCATGACTCTGCGCAGCTATTAGTACAGCCGGAAACGCCGATTTTAAACTTTGAAGGCAGCGTCATTCCGTGATACTTCCTGTCAAATTCCATACCTAACGTCACCGAATCTTGCTTTCCCCGTTTACAAAATGTTGTTCCCGGGCAGAACTTTACACTTCTGACACATAAACCAATAGCATAACCGGGAGGTATATTGAGGTCTCGCCAGGCATCTTCTATATCGCTTTCTGCTATGCCCACGATGGCTATTCGTTGCGCAGAGGTCAATTTTAACGCCTTAGCATTGTATTTCTCCGCGACATCTGCTATTTTCCTAAGTGTAGAAGGCTCGCAAATTCCTCCGGGGATATGTGGCGCAATAGCGTACGTTTCATAATCGCTCTGGATGATCGCCCCCTGCTCTAACAAATCCTTCTTCTTTTCTTCTCTCATTTTTATTTTTTATCTTTTATGCTCACCTATCTTTTTAAGACTTTCCATTTTTCACGCCTTTGCTTTGATTATATTGTGCTCCATGTGCTTATTCACAATTTCATCTGCTAATCTGTCCAATGCCTCAAAATCCGCTTCTTTCGGAACTCCTTTAATCACAACCGGCTCCAGTATTTCCACCTTCAAGCTGGGTATCATTTCCGTAAGTTGTTCCACCATCCTGCCACCCCAACCGTAAGACCCGATGATAGATGCAAATTTCAGTTTTGGTCTCAAGGCATTTGTAAGACAAGCAGCATAAGCCACTTTCGGATGTGGACCGACCAGAACTGTTGGAGACCCGATCACAACCGTAGCTGCATCTACCAACGCCATCGCCAATTTACCAATATCTGGTTCTGACAGATTGAACTGCTTTACCGCTATGCCCCGCGCAATCAACGCCTCTGTGAAGTAATCTACCATCTTCTTCGTGCTGCCGTGCATTGAAATATAAGGTATGACTACCTCATTCTTCACATCGTCAGAAGCCCAATCCCTGTAAGCATTGAGAATAAATTCGGGCTTATCATAAGCGGGACCATGACTTGATGCGATTATCTCAATCTCCAAACTTTTTATCCGCTCTAAATTTTTCCTGATAGTTGTCCGGAATGGCATCATAATCTCCGCATAGTATCGCTTGGCTGCCTCATAGACCGTTGCCTCATCGGTCACAAACAGTCCGCTGGTTGCCAGATGCGAGCCGAGGAAATCGCATGTAAAAAGTATTTTATCTTCTCTCAGATATGTCAGCATCGTCTCTGGCCAGTGCACCCACGGTGCATGGATGAACTCCAGTGTTTTGTCCCCCAATGACAAAGTCTCCCCATCAGCTACCGTTATGAACTTATCCGGGGATATTAAAAGCGAATCCAGAAGCAAGTCCTTACATTTCGGTGTGCAAACCACCTTAGCACCTGGATATAGGTCAAGTACATGAGGTAATGACCCTGAATGGTCCTGCTCGGCGTGATTGGCAACGACATAATCTATACCGCCAACTTCAAGACCTCCAAGGTTTCTTACCAGCACATCCGTCATAGTTGGGTCTACCGTATCTATCAGTGCTGTCTTCTTGCTACCTGTTATCAAATAGGAATTATAACTCGTTCCATCTGGTAGCGGGATGAGTTCATCAAATAACCTCCTGTCCCAGTCAATTGCTCCCACTGCGTAAATGTTCGGTTTTAATTCTCTTCCAAAGCTCATTTAATCCTCCTTCTCAAACGCTTCTTTACCCACACCACACGCTGGACATACCCAATCGTCAGGTAAATCTTCAAATGCTGTTCCTGCTTCTTCTTCGTCGTAAATATATCCACACACGGTACATATCCATTTTGGCATTTATCATTTACCTCTTCCTTCTTTTATACTCATAGCAATCTTCTTCCCGAACTCCTTACACTCTTTTTCACCTGTAAGTACTTCCGTGCCTTTCAGCTTCAATCCGGGTTCTATCATCTCCATCCCAAAGATATGCTTCATCGTATCACTCAGCATCTCAACAGATTCACCACTCCAGCCATAAGACCCAAATACTGCTCCTACCTTACCTTTCAAGTCCGCTTTCTTCATCTTGAATAGGAATGTCTTCATCGTGCCAATCATGTCATGATGATACGTTGGACAACCAAGAACCACAGCATCCATGTCTTTGAAGTCTTCCACCTCTGTACTCAAAACCTTTTTCAATTCAACATCGACTCCAGCCTCTTTCAGTCCAGCTACGATAGCCTTTGCCATCGTTTCCGTAGATCCATACGTGGTTTCATAAATTACTATTGCTTTTGCCATCTTTTCATCTCCCCTTTATTTTTACGCACCTACAAGTTGAACCCCACACCTGGGGCACTTCATCGAACGGCAGGGAGTACCTCGCACTTTTGTTGCTTCATAGCCGCATTGAGGACAAACGCATTTTGTAGGTGCGCCCCCTCGCCCGAAACCATGTGGGGGAGCACCTGCACCCCTTCCTTGCCCAATTCCCATTTCTATCACCTCCTCTTAATTAGTCCCCTTTTCTTATGTCTGACTCTTCTCGGATGCCGCTGGTGGCGTAAATACCCGCATCGCCAGTTCCTTGTCGAGCATAAGCAAGCCATTGCCATCTTCTCCAACGAGCTTCAACCTGGCTATGATCTCATTGTCATTGGCTTCCTCTTCTATCTGTTCGGTAACGAACCATTGAAGAAAGATATTTGTTGCGTGGTCCTTCTCGGCAATTGCGAGGTCAACAAGCTCATTTATGCTCCTCGTAATGAACTTCTCATGCTCTAAGGTCTTCTCAAACATATCTAAAGGCGACTCAAATTCTGTCGCTGGCTGCTCAATTGCCATGAGCTTTATCTGCCCGCCCTGATCATTGATATAATCATATATCTTCATCGCGTGCATCATCTCTTCCTGGTACTGAACCATGAACCAGTTGGCAAACCCTTTCAGTCCAATATACGTGCTGTATGCCGACATCGCCATGTACAGATACGCCGAATACATCTCTTTGTTGAGCTGAGTATTCAGCGCTTCTTGCATCTTCTCGCTTAGCATATTATTTGCCCTCCTGCTTTTTGTGACAGAACCACCAGTCAAAGCATTCGTACTGCTTGCCCCTCTCCTTCGCGGTTTGCTCATCCGATGCCGGGGGAATTATCACCTCATCACCAATTAACTCGTTGTTAGGCCAATTTGCAGGTATTGCCACACCGTGTTTATCACTGGTTTGAAGACCGCGTACCATTCTCAGGATTTCATCCATGTTCCTACCGAGTTCCTGTGGATAATAAATCATGGCTCTCATGATTCCATCTGGGTCAACGGCAAATACTGCTCTAACCGTATTTGTTCCCTTGTTTGGATGGATGAGTCCCAGCATCTTTGCCACTCTACCGGTGTCGTCCGCGATTACTGGAAACTTTATCTCCTCTCCCAGGTTCTCCTTTATCCATTCCACCCATTTTATGTGGCTGAAAACCTGGTCTATGCTCAATCCTATCAGCTCGCAGTCGAGTTTTTTAAACTCTTCAAATCGTCTTTGAAAAGCCACGAACTCGGTCGTGCACACTGGTGTAAAATCCGCAGGATGACTGAACAGGACAAACCATTTGCCCTTGTACTCTTCTGGCAGTTTCTTCCTTCCGTGAGTTGTTTGTACTTCCATATCCGGGAATTCTTCCCCAATCAGGGGCATACCTACTTTTTCTTCCATATTTCATCTCCCTCCTATTCTATCTCTATACCATTTTGCCACAGACCGTGAACACTGCAAAATTCTCTCGCTTCCACCTTCTTCACTTCGGCTGCGATTTCAAATTCAAATACTGCTTCTGGCGCATTTCCTGGCTTCAGGAACTTCCTGCAAACCTTATCAGCCGTAATTATCTCTATCCATTCGATGTAATGATTTTCTTCCATCGGGTGCGGAACTGAACCAACTTTCACTTTCACTTTGTTGCCCATTTTTTCGATCACGGGAACGTGCTTCTCTTTACCTGCATCCGCAGTCTTTTCCGCAAGCAATTCCATCGGCTGACCACAACAGACCAGTTCACCGCCTCCCGCATGCAACACCTCCACTATATTACCACACACATTACAGCGGTAGATTTGTTTTCGTTCGGTCATATTCTTATTCCATCATCTCCTCAACTTCTTTTTTACCATGCTCCAGTTCCGGGCATTAATGAGCACGAGGAATAAGGGGGGTATTCTTATCGGGTTTCATCTCCTCAACTTCTTTTTTACCATGCTCCAGTTCCTCGACCTGCTCCGTGTCTTCTTTTAAGAGCAGTGTCTGAAATTCTCCCATGTGTGTTTTTTCTTCCTTCGCTATATCCATGAGAACCTTTTTTACCTCTTCTCGCTCCGCCATCGCCGCGAGTTGCTCATACAGGTTCACGGCATCCAGTTCCGCTATCATTCCGACACGCAATATCTCCCTATCCCTATTCTCCCTACTCACCTTTTCCAAATCTATTGGTATTTCGGATAACATAGTTTATACCTCCTACTTCGTTCCTTATAAATTTTTCTATTCCACGACAGAAGCCTATGATTTCGCTTGCCAAAATCACCGCTGTATATCACTATCAGGTCCATTTTACAAATATAAGTTAAATAAGGGTGTCGTAAATTAATTACGAGGTTTGTTACCCCTTTTCATTGTGATGCCAAAAGGGCAAAACCCAAGATGAAAGAACAAGCAAAACAGAGGATAAAAGAACTCGTTGACCGATTCCGGTATAATCTTGACGTTTACAAAGAATCGTCGTATAACGAAGCGCAAGTAAGAATAGAATTCATTAACCCTTTCTTTGAAGCGCTGGGCTGGGACGTGAGGAATAAACAGGGCTTTGCAGAGCAATACAAAGAGGTCATTTACGAAGATGTAATAAAAGTAGGGCGTTCGACCAGAGCACCGGATTACAGTTTCAGAATTGGAGGTCAGCGTAAGTTCTTCGTTGAAGCGAAGAAACCTGCGGTGAATGTAAAAGAGGACGTCAGCCCGGCATACCAGCTTAGGCGGTATGCGTGGAGTGCGAAACTGCCGTTGTCGGTCGTAACGGATTTCGAGGAGTTCTCGGTTTTCGACTGCCGAATCAAGCCCAATCCAAACGACAAATCCAGTGTAGGGCGAATCGCATACTACACGTTTGACGAATATCTCGACAGCGATAAGTTTGATGCGATATACGATGTATTTTCAAAAGAAGCGGTACTCAAAGGTGGTTTTGATAGGTACGCAGAATCAACAAAGGGCAAGAAAGGCACTGCGGAAGTGGACAGCGAATTTTTAAAGGAGATAGAAAGCTGGCGTGAACTGTTGGCGAAGAACATCGCACTCAGGAATCCAGACGTGTCTATTTACGAGTTGAACTATGCCGTGCAAAAGATAATAGACCGGATAATCTTCTTGCGGATTTGCGAAGACCGTGGAATCGAACCGTACGGGCAGTTGCAGACGAAAGCGGAATCTGGTGATGTGTACACGCATTTGCTTAACCATTTTAAATTAGCCGAATCGAAATACGACAGCGGGATATTCAATTTTGACACGGACAGGATAACGCCTGCGTTGAAGATTGACGACCGCGTCTTGAAGACGATTATTCAGAGTTTGTATTATCCGAAGTCGCCTTATGAATTTTCGGTGCTCGGTGTAGAGATTTTAGGGAACGTGTACGAGCAGTTTTTAGGTAAGGTCATACGGCTGACCGTAGGGCATCAGGCGAAAGTGGAGACGAAGCCGGAGGTTAAAAAGGCGGGTGGTGTGTATTACACGCCGCAATATATCGTGGATTACATTGTCAAAAATACGGTTGGTAAATTGGTTGCGGGGAAGACGCCGGAAGAGATTGCGGAGATAAAAATTCTGGACCCTGCATGTGGTTCCGGCAGTTTTCTTATTGGTGCATACACGTATCTGCTGCGGTATCATCTGGACTGGTACACGAGCAACGAGCCGAAGAAGCATAAAGAGGCGGTTTTTCAGGTTCGCGAGAACGAGTGGTATTTGACCACGGCAGAGAAGAAGCGGATTCTTTTGAATAATATTTTCGGCGTTGATATTGACCCGCAGGCGGTAGAGGTAACGAAATTGAGTCTGCTGTTGAAGGTGCTTGAGAACGAAAGCCGCGAGAGCATAGACCAGCAGATGAAATTAGGGCTGGAAGGCGTGCTGCCAAGTCTTGAGGGTAATATCAAGTGCGGGAACTCGTTGATTGGACCAGACTTTTACGATTCGGGGCAGCAGGAAAGGCTGTTTGACGAAGAGGAGATGAGGCGGGTTAATGTGTTTGATTGGGATGACGATAGGAAGGGGTTTGGAGGGATTATGAAACGTGGGGGGTTCGATTGCGTTATTGGGAATCCGCCGTATATAACTTTGGCTTTGGGAAAGAAGCAGAAATTTATATCAAAAGAAGAACTCGCTTATTTTACCAATAAATTCCAAAAATCTTCAGAGTACAAAGGAAATACTTATACTCTTTTTATGGATTGTGGATTACATCTTTTGAAAAATAACGGTAAATTGGGATTTATAATCCCAAATACGTTATTGGCAAACCATTATTTTAGAAAAATCAGGGAATACATCTTAGACACCTGTAAAATCACGCATATTGTTAACATTTCTGACAGGGTATTTAAAGATGCAGAAATCGGAGGAAATGTTATTTTGATTTTAGAATCAGAAAAAAATGCAGAATTGAGAGATAAAAATAAAATCATGATTGTAAAAGTCGAAGATGCTGAAAAGTTCAGTAAAAATCTGTGTGATATAGAAATTATAGAGCAAGAGTTATTCGAGAGAATGCCCGTCAAAAAATTCTTATTAGAGAAGGCAAATTTAGTCCTAATCACCAAGCTTGAGAAAGATTGCGTAAAGCTGGGAGACATTGCGACTACGTATCAAGGAGTAATCACAGGAGATAATAAAAAGTTTCTTTCAAACAAAAAAGAAACAGAAAAACACAGAAAAATTATTAGAGGAAAGAACATCGAAAGATATTCGATAAACTTTAGCGAGACCTACGTTTATTTTGATAAAGATCAACTCTGGAGCAATACTGATGAAAGCATGTTTCTTGTTGATGAGAAAATAATTAGTAGGCAAACAAGTGATCATTTAGTAGCAGCATACGATAATGAACAGTATTTTTCACTGGATAGCACTCATGTAATAATACCACATGAAATCAATGCAAAATATTTTTTGGCTTTGTTCAATTCACGATTATTGAATTACTACTATCAAAAGATTGTTCCAGAAGTAGGCAGAACATTTGCACAGGTCAAAACGGTGAATTTAAAACAACTCCCAATCCGCACCATAGACTTCTCAAATCCTGAGGAAGCAGCAAAGCACGATAAACTCGTTTCTCTGGTGGATAACATGCTCGAACTGCAGAAGAAATACCACGATGCGAGAATGGACAGGGATAAAGAGCTTTATGAACGGCAGATAAAAATTGTTGATGCGCAGATTGACAAGCGGGTTTATGACTTGTATGGGCTGACGGAGGAGGAGGTGAGAGTGGTGGAGGGATGAATGTAGTTGTTAACACAACCCGTTCAAAATTATGACCATTTCTCAAAAACCATAATACAGGGCTTATTGGAGACAGGACGCAAAGATATTTTAATAAAATCTTCGTCTAATAAGTTTTCAGCATCTTTTTCAATTTCGTCTATGGATTTGGTTAACTCTACTGGAGGAAGCTGGTATGTACATGAGCCCAGCGGTATAGTTATTCCAAAAATTGTTCTATTTACCTCTTTAGTAAAACGCATACCTAAACATATTTTATTATCTTTACATTCCCTCAAAAATCTTTTTAACCCCTGTTTTTTAATTTTAAAACCGATTTCCGAAAAATGTCGCTCTATTCTTCCATTTTCTATAATCTCTCTGATTTCCTTGATATTCCAAATATCTTTATTACTAAGTTCTGTTGGACAGGGTATTATTTTCATCGCCTTCTCTTGAATGTATGAAAGATCTTTGAGTGATTTATAATATACATCATCTTCTAACTCAATCGGTAAATCACCAATGACTGCCTTGAAACCGATTTTATCAGTTTCTAAATATTTTACAGCAATTTCTTTTTTCTGTTTCAATTCTCTTAAAAATCTCTCGCAATTAAATGCTTGACTCACATTAGCAGTTTGATAATTTACTTCAAAATTAAACTGTCCCTTTTTTGTTTCCAAATCTAAAGAAAACGTAAACTTAGGTGGTCGGTTTTTATCTACACTGGAAAGTTTTATTTTAGTTCCATCTGATTCTATCACGCCGAGAAGAACATAATCAAAACTAACATTTGTATCTGGAATAAAAATTTTAACATGGCGAGGTTTTGGAAAAGGTTCTGGAACAATTGTTAGAGAATCCAGTTTCTCCTTCGAATCGACTGGTATGATCGGTTTATCTCCTTTAAACACTGAGAAATCAATAATGCAATCCTTGTCAAAAGTTATAGGGGTGTGCGTCTTTTGCGCCTCTTTTAGCATATCTCCAAAAGTTATAATTTTCCCATTCTTCTCTTGCGGCTTTATTTTTAAAGTTCCGTGTAAAGGAGCCTTTTCTAATGCTTCTTGCGATCGAGGATGATACGATACAGATACGCCTGATTCGTCAACACTCAATTTAGTAGCATAGAGTGGATCAGTGTTCAAAGGTTTTTGAATCTTTTTTAAAATAGCCATCAAAGAAGCGGGGTCGTCTTTGTTCTTTTCTATTAATTCTTCAATTTTGAAATCTGTAATCGAATCTTTTAATTCGGCA
>JAPDIG010000043.1:0-6208 GCA_025966525.1 Candidatus Methanophagales archaeon
GCTAATACAGAAAGTGCTTGAGCAGTCCCACCTGCACTTCTTATCGGACCTGAATAAAATATTTTTATGTACTCGGAGGCATCATCGTTTTTACCTACCGCAATGCGTGATATACCATCTAAAGGCGCTGCAACCACACCTTCAGTGAGAATCGCCACTGCGGTTCTAACGGCATTCTCTATAACTTCTACCTTTTTGTACCTGCCGAATTTGTTTTCCACGAAGTCATATCCTATTTTTAATGCTATCTCCTCTCTACTGTAACCATTTCGTTCTAATTCTCTTATTCTTGCTCCCACGCCTTTTATCCCCATGAGTGCTTCTACGCGAGCTGCAAGGTCTTTTGTTATGTTTATTTCCGGATGGAGCGAAGGATCAAAACCCTTTTTCCGCGCCTCTTTCGCTATTTCTATTTCCTTCTCCAGTTTATCTGTCAAGGTTTTATAGTATATCGCGGTCGTAGCCATCTTATCTATCACAACTCTTCTCTAAAAAAGAAAACATGCATTGCAAATAAACACATAATAAGAATAAATCACCTTAAATCTATGGGCTGAAATACATGAAAACTCTGAAAATATGCATTTTGCGAATAGAAGGAACAAATTGCGAACTCGAGACAAGCTTAGCTTTCAAGAGGTTGGGTGCATCCGCGGAGATAGTGCATCTGAAACAATTGATAGGAGCAGTGAAAGAGCAAGAAAGGAGAAATTTAATGGATTATGATGTACTGGTGATACCAGGTGGCTTTTCATCCGGCGATTATGTAAGGGCAGGGGCAATACTCGCTGCGCGGATAAAAGGGACATTAGGGGAAGAAATAGCGGATTTTATAGACACTGGGAAACCTGTATTAGGAATCTGCAATGGCTTCCAGGTATTAGTCGAAATGGGATTACTTCCAGGTTTTGTTCCTGATGAAAAGCCCGGGATGCAGCAGGTTGCACTGACAACCAACGATTCTGCTCGTTTTGAATGCCGTCCCACACTTATAAAGCATGAATGCAAGGGAAAATGTATGTTCACAAGAGGGATAGAAAAAGGTAGCATCCTGAAGATGCCGTGCGCACATGCAGAGGGGAAGTTTTTTATTGCGGAGAGAAAGAGGGAGGAATATATACAATGGCTGGAGGAAAACGATCAGATTGTCTTCCGTTATGTTGACCCCGAGGGTAATTATGCCCCTTATCCATGGAATCCTAACGGTTCTATCTATAATATCGCAGGGATATGTAACCCTGAAGGTAATATATTAGGGTTGATGCCGCATCCAGAAAGGGCTTTTTATGCTTTCTTGGATTCAGAATGGTCAAGGATGGCGAGAGGAAGGAGAAAGGAGAAGGGAGAAGAAAAAGAGGATATATACGGCGGGGGGGAAAAGATATTTGAATCTGCTTTAAAATCTATTTTGAAGAAAGGTTTATAAGTAAAGGGTTTATGTATATTATTATGTATAATAAAGAGAATAAAATAAAGGAGTGTGAGCACAACTGGTAAGAAAGAAACCAAAGGATAAGTGGAAAGCGAAACAGTGGTACACAGTATTAGCACCGAAGATGTTTGGTGATGTAAAGGCAGGAGATACGTTGGCAGACGAGCCATCTAAGTTAATCGGAAGGAGGATAGAGATGACTTTAGGTGAGCTTACAGGCAAGCTGATAAAGAGTTCAAATTTGAAACTATTGCTTGAAATAGATGAGGTAAATCATAACACCGCTTATACAAAGTTCATAGGGCATAAGATGGATAATGGTTATCTACGGAGCTTAGCGAGGAAAGGAATCTCAAAGATAGACTCAAATATTGATGTCGTGACAAAGGATGGTGAAGAGCTCTGTGTAAAATCGGCTTGTTTTACGCTAAAAAAGGCAAGTGGGTTGCAGGTAAAGCTAATACGAAAGGTAATGGAAGAGATAATTTCAAGTCGAGCAAGGAGCTTAGAACTTAATAAATATATACAGGAGATAATACTTGGGAAATTATCGTCTGACATATATAAGGCTGCAAAGAAGGTGTATCCACTACGGAGAGTGGAGATAACCAAGACGGAAAGAGGCAGCGGTGGAAATCCCACCGCGCAAGGTAAAGAGGTGATGTAAAAAAAAGATGAAAATAAAATTTCTTGGTGGTTGCAACGAAGTAGGACGTTCTGCAATATTGATTGATGGGAAGATTATCTTAGATTATGGACTCAGACCATCTGACCCTCCAGAAATACCCCTGGGAAATGGAAGTATTTCCCCCAAATCCGTGATTGTGTCCCATGCGCATCTCGACCACTCCGGTATGGTTCCAAGTTTGATGTCCCATACGGGGGGTGCTGCACCAGACGTTTATATGACTTCGGTGACAGGTGATTTAACCAGACTTCTGGGCAGAGATACGATAAAAGTAGGGAAAGACCAGGGATTTTCTTTCTTCGTAGAAGAGGATATCAGGAAAATGGCTGAACATACGCATACGGTCGCTTATGGCGAGCGGCTCACATTAGACGGTTCCCTTGGTGATGATTATGATCTTGAATTATGTAATGCGGGGCACATACCCGGCAGTTCGGCGGTGTATTTGAAAAAAGAGAGTGAAGATATAAGCCTGTTTTATACCGGAGATATAAAAACGGGTGTGTCGCGGTTGATGGAAAGCGCTTCTCCCAGCGATTTTCCTAATTCTGACATCTTGCTCATAGAAAGCACATATTATGACAGAGAGCACCGAAGCAGAAAGGAACTGGAGCGAGAGTTCATAGACTCCATTACTGAAACCTTAGATTCCGGAGGTAATGCGGTTGTGCCGTGCTTTGCAGTGGGTAGGACGCAGGAGATAGTGATGGTTTTGCACTCTTATGGACTTACCCCTTATGTGGATGGTATGGGACTGAGCGTTTTTAGTTTGTTCAGGAAACAGCCTGAGTTCTTAAAAAATGCGAAGGCATTGAATGATGCTTTCGGTGACGCACAGTTTGTAAACTCGAAGAGGCGAAAGAAAGCCCTCTCGGAACCGTCCGTAATTGTCACCACCGCAGGAATGCTTAATGGTGGACCCGTGCTGTATTACCTGAAAAAAATACACGAGGACCCGAAGAGCAAAGTGCTGCTTACTGGCTATCAGATAGAAGGAACGAACGGGAGAAGGTTGATAGAGGAAGGTTGGGTGGAGACAGATGGAGAAGTAGTAAAAGTGAAATCCCAGGTGGAGCAATATGATTTCTCTGCTCATGCAGGGGATTCGGAGTTGAAGGAAATAGTGTCGAGATTTTGCAGAAATGGCACAGAGGTCGTCTTCGCGGTTCATGGTGAACATACAGAAGAGTTTGCAGCATGGGTAAGAGATAATTTTGGATGTAATGCGATAGCGCCAAAGATTGGAGAAGAGTTTATAATAGAATAGACAATGAAGAATAAAACAAAAAGAGGGTAGTGCGCCGGTAGTGTAGCCTGGTATCACATAGGCTTGCCAAGCCTATAACCCGGGTCCAAATCCCGGTCGGCGCATTATTTGACAACAACCTCCATGGTGGTATCTATCAGTGTATCGAAATTTATCTTTTTATCCCAGCCCTCGCGCTCAAAGATATTCATGAACCCAACGCCGATGATTTTTGGTTTCTTATCTCCAGAGATGTCCTCAATCATGTGAATGACATCCTCCGGCGGGCATCCGAACTTGGGCATCGCTAATCCACCAAGCACTACAATTACATCCGGGTTTTCTGGGTTGCCCTTTTCATCTACAACGCTATACCCTATGTTCTCAATCTCCTTTATTTTTCTTGCTTCCTTCGCATCTGCTCTCGGTACATATAACATGTCAAAACCTCGGTCGCGTACCGTATAAGCGAGCAATTCGATAAAAGGGGCACACACTGCTACCGACCCTGTAAACACCACCTTCGACCCTTCTTTTACATCTGCTATGTTCTCTCTAAATGTTCCTGTAAAGCCTACTATCCCACTTCTCTTTTCCATTTTTTCATTATCCCCCCTTCGTAGAAGATTTTTTGTTCATGAAATAGGAATATAGCTTATTTATATTTTTCTCTTTTTGTCTTTGCTTATCTATTAGGGTAATAGTTGCTACCTAAAAGGAAAGATATTTAAGAAGAAAGACCTTTCAATTTTTGAAAACATTATGAGTGCTATGAAATTTTTTTGCGAGAAGTAACAGTGTAAAATGATATTCAAAGCATTGAGTAGTAAAACGAGAGTGGAGATGGTGAGACTTTTGATGAAGAGAGAGTATCATGTATCTGGTTTGGCAAAAGCATTGGGTATATCGGTGCCAGTTGCGGCGAAGCACGTTAGAATTTTAGAGGATGCGGAACTGGTAGAAAGTAAAAAATTTGGTAAGACGCACGTATTACGTGTAAATATAGAGAAGCTGTATGAGACGATGGAGACTTTCGGCGAGGAATATGGAATAGAAGTTCCAAAAGGCACGAGCATAGTGGATGCGTTAAAGGAAGTTGCAGGTGTGGGGATAAAGAGAATAGAGGATAAGGAGTTTGTTGTATCAATAGACGATGAAGAAGGCTTTTATGTATATGAAGTGGACGGGAATTCACCTGATACACCTATTAACGAATACAAGATGGTGAAAAATGGAGAGATAGAAATAAAACGGTTAGTTCCAGTTCTCAAGAAAAGGGTGATGGTGAAAGTAAGGGAGTGCATAAAATAAAAAGAAAAAGAACGATTTTGGAGATAAAATGAGATGAGCGGGAATGACAGAGACAAGTAGCATTATTACACTGGGTGTACTTATAGGCGTAGTAATCCTGGCATTAAAAACAGGCTTAGGATGTGGTTTCGCAAACCTGAGGAGAAGGGAAATTGTTTACGTAGCTTTTATTTATTTTAGCGCCTCTGTCGTTCTTAGCTATTTAGTAGGTGTTATTGCTCTTGATATAACGCAAAATATACTTGCAACAGGTGTTACAATGCACCTTATCATCGCAATTGGGCTCGTGTTTTTCGGTATAAAAACGAAGAAGGAATGGCTTTCTCGTGGCAATGATCTTTCAAGGAAGACTTTTCTCTGGCTCTCTATTCCATGTCCGGTATGTTTGACAGCAACCTTCCTCGCTTGTTTGATACTATCCCAGCTCACTGACATCAGCAACCTTTGGATCGGTACCATAGTGGGTATGATCTTCTTTATCGGTGTGTGCTTCTTTTCCTTTGCGGTTTCTTCAATCGCAAGTGTTTTTAAGATCAAAAATCCTGCCACACTTGGCACTGTAATGTTATTATTCGGTCTATTTTACCTCTTGTCACCTTTAATAATTCCTGCATATATTCAGGCTAAAAGCATTTCAGTTCCTGAGTTCTCAGTAGATTATCGTAAGATACTTCTCTCATTCTCAATAATGACTCTTCTTATAGGGCTTGGATTTTTAATGGATAAGCACAGAGGAGCAAAGGCTAAGAAAAAAGGAGGTAAGAAATGGACGCATCTTCGGGAATAATCGAAGCAATGTTCATGATATCAAACTCGCTACTCTATCCTGTGATCATTATACTGCTTGGATTGGTAGTTTGGTCGCTTATTTCCATAGGGCAGTTTTTATCTGAATATGCATCGAGAAGCAGGGATATAACTAAACTAAAGGCTGGGTGTCGAGATGCAAAGAAGTATATGCAGATGCAGGATTACAAAAAAGCGGCAGAAATTCTAAAGACCAGTGGTTCAAATGACTTTCTTAGAAATTTCTTAAACGACCTTATAGAATCGCTAAAAGAAAGCAAATTCGCAGTCGACGCAGAGAAGCTGCTTCAGGACTATGAGCTAAAGATAACAAAAGAACTTGAAAGGGCAAGATTGGTGGTAAAGCTTGGACCTATGTTCGGATTGATGGGCACATTGATACCCTTAGGGCCTGCTCTTATGGGACTCACTGCGGGAAATATTCAGCAACTTGCAACTAATTTAGTTGTTGCATTCAGCACTACGGTTCTCGGGCTTCTTACTGGAGGTATAGCATACGCAATCCTATTAGTCAAAAAGAGGTGGTACACACAGGATTTAAGCGATATGGAATACGTGGTGGAGGTGCTGAGATAAAATGACTACATGAAAAACACCTCCCTATAATTATAGAAGGAAAGGGAGGTGCAATATGTATATAGGGTTGGATGTGCATAAAAAGAGGAGTTTTTATGCAATGGTAGATGAAACAGGAGAGGAGAAGGAGAGATTTACAACGACGTAC
>JAPDIG010000043.1:6308-11577 GCA_025966525.1 Candidatus Methanophagales archaeon
AAATGAAGATAACGGATGAAGCGAAGTGGCTGATGAGCATACCCGGAATAGGATACCACAATGCTCTGCTCATGCAACAAGATATGGGCACATAAACAAGCATAGCAATGGGTTCCTTCGGTGGGCATTCATTCAGAGTGCTAGGGCAGCAGTCCGTACTTCTAAACCAAATCGCTTCCAGAGGAAATACAATAAGAGTTAATAAAATCAGGATGTATATGGGTAAAATAGGGTGAGGTGTTTTTCGGAGATGAGAATGAGGAGAAGAAGGTTAATTTTGGATGACGAAGAAGACCCACTGGGTGGAGTTGCGAACTTGTTTGATGCAGCAATGGTGTTTGCAGTTGCTCTTCTTATCGCACTGGTGCTATCCGCGAGTGTGCCGGAGCTTTTGAATCCAACCGCTGATATAACCGTGGTAAAGAATCCCGGAAAAGAGAATATGCAAGTGATTATCAAAAAAGGGCAGGAGATAAAGGTGATGAATATGACAGAACAGGTGGCAGGCGGGCAAGGCAGGAAATTGGGGACTGCATACCGGTTGACAACGGGAGAGGTGATATATGTGCCAGAAAATGCGAGTGAATTAACTAACCCATAGATAATCTTTTAAGTTTTCACCTCCATATATTTAACTGTCACCAGGCGATGCCAAACCTAAACATAATAGATGAGAGGGAAGAAGAGAAAGAAAGAGACAAAGTAGTGGTACTCGATTTTGGCGGGCAATATAGTCACCTCATCGTGAGAAGGTGTAGAGATTTAGGCGTTTATACGGAACTTATCCCGTATGATATCCCCATAGAGGAGCTTAAAAGAGGAATAGAAGTAGAGGAAGGAAAAGGTAAGATTAAAGGAATTATCCTCTCTGGTAGTCCTTTTGGCATCCACGACCCCGGCAGTCCAAAATGCAGCTACGAGATACTTGATTTAGGCATACCCGTCCTTGGTATTTGTTATGGCGCACAGTTAATTGCATATATACTGGGAGGAGTGGTAGGAGAAGGGAGGAAAGCAGAATTTGGAAGGACAGAGCTGTTCTTTAAAGATTCTGAATTGTTTGATGGATTAAGTGAAAACGGAAGAATAAACGTGTGGATGTCGCATGGTGACGTAATAGAAAGGTTGGCTATTGCGGATATAATTGGCTATACGAGGAACACACCTGTTGCGGCGTTTCGCAGTAAGGATAGAATCTACGGCGTTCAATTTCATCCAGAGGTTCACCATACGGAGAAAGGAGATAATATCCTGTGGAATTTTTTATATAATATCTGTGGCTGCGATAAAAACTGGACGATTGAATCCTTCGTTAGGGATAAGATAAGAGAGATAAAGAGAGAGGTTGGTAGCGATGGAAGGGTGATGTGCGGTCTCAGTGGAGGAATAGACTCTTCAACTACTGCGTTGCTCGTCAATAAAGCCATAGGTGATAGACTCACGTGCATCTTTGTTGACAATGGACTACTGCGAAAAGGAGAGAAAGAAGCGGTTCTAAGTACCTTCAGGAAAAACTTCAAGATGAAATTGGTATTTGTAGATGCGGAAGAGCGATTTCTGAATGGATTACGGGGCGTTAAGGACGCAGAAGCGAAGCGGATGGTAATAGGCGGACTGTTTATAAATATCTTTGAGGAGGTGGCATCGAAACTCGGTAACGTGGATTTCCTCGCTCAGGGCACCATATATCCTGATAGAATAGAGAGTGCGAAAGCGAGGAGTGATAGTGTTGCATCGAGGATAAAATCGCATCACAACGTGGGCGCGCTTCCAGAAAAGCTGGGACTCAAGCTGATAGAGCCAATAAAGGATTTGTATAAGGATGAAGTGCGGAAAGTGGCGAAAGAACTTGGTATGTCTCCGCAGATACTGAACCAGCATCCTTTCCCTGGTCCCGGTCTCGCAGCTCGTGTGATAGGTGAAGTCACGGAGGATAAACTGAGGATATGTCGTGAAGCTTCGTGGATTGTAGAGGAAGAATTGAAGCGGAGCAGGTGGTACGATAGAGTATGGCAGGCGTTTGCAATCGTGGGCGATGATGTCGCTACTGGTGTACTCGGAGATGCGAGAAGCTTAGGCAGAATCGTTACGATAAGAGTGGTTGAGTCTAAGGAAGCAATGACTGCGGATTTCGTGAAACTGCCCTACGATGTGCTGGAGAGCATGAGCAAGCGAATCACAAATGAAGTTAAAGGTGTGACCTGGGTAACTTATGCGATTTCTTCCAAGCCTCCGTCAACGATAGAGCCGTGTTAAGACGATTGCGTAAAGAAGATTCGTTTCAATTTTTCTACTGTCTCACGTGAACACCATTCTCCTTTAAATACTGTTTGACCTCTTGAACGGTATATTCTTTATAGTGGAATATAGAAGCAGCGAGCGCCGCAGAAGCATCCGTGAACTTGAAAACGTCCATTATGTGGGATGGTAACCCGCAGCCACCGGATGCTATAACAGGGATATTTACTTGGTCGCAAATTCCCGCGGTTAACTCCAGGTCGAATCCGTCTTTTGTTCCATCGCGGTCCATGCTCGTGAGCATTATTTCACCTGCTCCTCGTTCCTCTACTTCCATCGCCCATTTTATTGCATCCACACCCGTGAACTTCCTACCGCCGTAGAATGAGCATTCAAACCAGCATTTTCCCTCTTTTGTATCTATTACCATCCTACCCTCTTCTATTGCCCTCTTTACTTCCACTTCACTTCGCACATACCTCCTCTTCGCATCTATTGCAACCATACAAGCCTGACTACCAAACCGTCTCGCAATATCGTTCACTAATTCGTGATTCTTTAATGCCGCAGTATTCACAGAGACTTTATCCGCACCAGCATTGAACACTCTTCTCGCATCCTCCAAGCTGCGAATACCACCACCTACGGTAAGTGGTATGAACACATTGGTTGCCGTTTTTTCTATTACATGCACCATCGTTTCCCTCCTTTCATGCGATGCAGTGATGTCCAGAAAAACGAGCTCATCCGCTCCCTGCTCATCGTATTCCGCTGCGAGTTCCCAGGGAATACCCGCGTATCTTATCTGCTTGAACTCTATTCCTTTTACTACTCGTCCGCCGGGCACGCCAAAATCGCAATCCAGACAGGGAATTATCCGTTTTGCTAACATTTTGTTTTGCGGTATAAAATCATCTTCCCCTTTATCCCAATATCTGAAGAATTACCCTCCTCGACCTTCTCTTATTGTCCAATTCGACAAACACAACCTGCTGCCACGTCCCCAATAACATCTTGTTATTTCTAAAAGGCACAGTCAACGAGGGTCCCAAAAAAGAAGCTCTTACATGCGAATGTCCGTTTCCATCGTGCCATCTGAGCTCATGCTTATAGTCTATTCCTTTCGGGAACAATCTCTCCAGTGCAGCGGGTAAATCCAGCAGCAGACCTGGCTCATATTCTATGGTCGTCACCGCTCCTGTCGAGCCGGGCACAAAAATAGTCACAACTCCATCTTCTATGCTCGAGTCTCTTAGCTTGCTATTCACCCTCTCGGTTATATCTACAATTTCTACTTCTCCTTTTGTATCAAAGTAGAGTTCCTCAGTTACAACGCTCATTTCTTCTCCCCTCCAAACGGCTTATTTGTTCTTCCTTTACTATAGGTTTCCTTTTTGACAAATATAATTTGTGAGTTTACATGCATCCCCTTATTTTATGAAAAGGAATGTCAGCACTTCGTCTCCCGATGCCTTCGCCTTATCTCCTTCTGAACCTCAGCATCCTGATATTTCTTCTCGTCCCGTAGATATTCCGTAATAACTTCATATTCAATCTCAGACAGCGAATTTTTTAACCATTCCATTCCTTTTGATTTAAAAGGGATGAGAGAATGAAAAGAAATACCATGCTGACTCGCTACTGCACCCGCTCCTTGCTCCCGATCAAGTAAAACAACTACGTGCTTACATTCAACCTTTAATCTTCTCTTCCTCGCTTCGTAGCTTATCTGCTCAATAGCAACGAGTTTGGAATCGAACTTTGTCGCTAAGTCATCAATAACTGCTATCCTATCGCCCTCTTTAAACTCGCCCTCTACCAACGTGTGCTCTCCATAACTCTGAATGTATTTCTCGAAATCTCCTAAAGACCGGACATCTATTTTTCTCGTCCAGAGCGATGGTATGCCCGTTAGTAATGCTACTGCACTGGCAAGAGGTATTCCAGTCATTGCCACACCTACCACTTTATTCACGTCTTTGCATTCCTCCGTGATTATTTTCCCGAGTGCATAGCCCACTTTTCTGAGCAGGTCTGGGTAAGAAGCGAGAGGTCTCAATTGTATGTAGAAAGGACTCCATAAGCCAGAAACGAGCGTCCAGCCACGTGGATTGTCACGATACCATGTTTTAAGCAATCCTTTTTCGTATAATAAACAAGTTATCTCATTTCCGAGTTCTTCTTTCTCATCTTTCCACGTCATTTTATATTTTAACATCTTTTTTATAATAGATAATTTCATATTGCAATCTATTTGGCTAAATTCTGGATAGCAGTGATAGGGTGAAAAGAACTTCCTGAGCAGCCTGAGGGATTAGAGAGGGGTGATTAATCCCGATATGAACTGGGTTGAAATACAAGATAGAATAAAGCAATGTAAGAAGTGCAAAGAAGAAGGCTTTTATGCGGTTAGATGTCCTGATGATAGAATTCCAACGTCAGAACCACGGAACGCAAAGTTTCTTTTTATTTCTGAAGCCCCTCCTCTGAACCGTCGTTACTACTTCTACCACGAAAACACAAATGATAGACTGCGGAACAATTTGTTTGAACTCTTACGAAGTGATTTTGGTTATGAAATCAACACCATAAAGGATTTTGTCGCTGAGGGTTTTTTTCTTCTGCCGACAGTGAAGTGTCCCTCGGCGAGGAACGGGAGAAATACCGCTCCTCCCGGAAAAGTTATAAAACTTTGTGCAGAACAGCACCTTAAACGAGAAATAGAGTATATAAAGCCTGAAAGTGTTTGCTTATTGGGACTAACAGCGCTACATGGTTTTTTAACCTTACGCAATGGTTTGGACATACGAGTGCAAGGCTCTATGGACATCGGGAGGACACTATCCGAAGCAGCGGGAAAAGTGTTAGAAGCGAAGATTTTGGATACAAACGCCAAGTTCATAATTTCTTATTGGCCCACGAAAAGACATCGCAAGTTTCATCAAATAAGCGAACATATAAGGCTGTTGATGGAGGAAACGGGTTTTTAGAGAATCTTTTTATGTGATACAAATGCGTTCTCCTTTTTACA
>JAPDIG010000044.1 GCA_025966525.1 Candidatus Methanophagales archaeon
CATTAATAACGTCTGTTATCCTTCCACCCAGATATGTTTTTAACTCATCTGTTGAGAAATAGAGAATTCTATCCTGTTCTACACGCTTCTGACCCCAGAGGTAATTATAGATTTGAAAAAGAATTGTGGTTTTCCCCACACCTCTTAACCCGGGCAGGACAATGAGTCTATTTTCAACATTGCCGTCAAAAAAATCATCTACATATTTTTTAATCCGGTAGTACGCTCTCCGGTATTTAAGCCTCTTGCCACCTATTTCCGTATAAGTTCTTGCTAACGTTGGAGCTTCAGCCAACTTAGCAAAAATGTATCTTGTAAAAACATCTCTGTCAATACTCGCCATTTTTCATTATACATTTTAATGTATAGTTACTTATAAATACTTATACATTTTGATGTATAAATTTTCCGCCTTTTATTTTCAATTTCTTCTCAAATTTCTAAAGCCGCGCACGCCCCTTATATTTGCTCAAAAAAATCCCGATTCCCAAACACCAAAAAATTAAATGGGGTCGGTGCGATTTGAACGCACGATCGGCGAGTCTGGAGCCCGCTGCCCTTCCGGACTAGGCCACGACCCCTACATCTTAACTACACATTATTTTTTACGTTACTAATTAGTATTTTTTAAAAGAGCTTAAAATTTAAATGAAAAATGAAGGCTAACTTTGCAAAGACTTCAAATATACATTTTTCATCCGCGCTTTCGCTTCCTTCACCGCATTGCTCAATATCTCAGTAGTTTCGTCCATCGTGCGCTTATCCACGGGATATGGCACACCATCTTTTCCGCCGAACGCAAAAGAGAACTTGACAGGGTCTTTCCAACTCGGGGGCTCCCCGTATATCAACTCAGAGATAAGCGCTAAAGCGCGCACCGTTGCAGGTCCTACGCCTCTTATGTACAAAAACTGCTCATAATTCTCCGGTTGCTTATCGTATGCCACACGAAGCGCATCCCAGTTAACCCGCTTTGGCAACCTGTATATTAACTCCCGTGACCTTTCGTCCTCAACTTTGAGTCCCCCTTTTGAATTGGAAACGTTATCGAAGTCGAAAAGTGTTCTTTGCCCTTCCCTTACTACTTTTTTACCCCCGCCCAGCTCTTTATAAAGACGCTCTAATTCACTCGGCTTGGTCTTAGCAAGGTCAACAGACGTTATTTTGCAATCTCTGCTCTCTTTTGCAGTCATATCCAGCACATTCTCATGCAGAACACCAACAATTCCCTGATGCGGTTCCTCGTCATACTTTTTTAGAGAAGAAGAGAGCCAATGATACCTCCTTGCATACCTGATGCGGGCATTCATTCCCTGTTGAATCACCGCCCACTTACCATGCTCAGAGATGACCATTGAATGGTGGTAAAGCTGATAATTATCCTGGATGCATGCGTTATCCACCTTTGCTGATATTCTGCTTGCGTATTTTAGCTCCTCTATCTTTCCGCTGCTCAGCTTCAACTTCTCCCCTATCGCATCTATGTCAGACAAAGTATTCCTTGAAGCTTTCCCCTTCCCGCCAGCAACACCTATCCCAAACTCTTCAGGGTCTATAACCGATTTTAAAACGCCACACACCACGGTTGTGGTCCCACTGCTGTGCCAATCATAAGCCAATGCACAGGATAGCGATTGAAACCAGAGGGGGTCTGCCAATTTCTCTATCGCACCATTCACGCCATATTCATCTATTATCACTTCAAATATAGCATGAGCTAAGCTCTTCATCCTTTTTACCAGCCAGTAAGGTGCTGTTCCGCCATGAAGGGGCAAATCCACCACGCCCGACCTGTTCATCTTCAATTCAAACTAACGCTCTTCCTTTTTTACCTGCTGAGGTTTTCCCTCTAAAAACCCTTCCACGGTGTTTTCGGCTGCAAACCCAGTTGAGGTTTTTATCGGACTTAATCGCGGGATTTGCAGGCTCGACAAAGATTATTTCATACCATTTCCTTTTTCCATCCTCTGCCACCCAATAAGAATTAAGAACTTCGAGATTCGGATATTTCCGCGCAGCTCGTTCCTCAGCTATTCGCTGCAGGCTCTTTCCCGGCGTTATTTTATGCACGCCCATTCTCTTTGGTCTTCTGCCATGCTTCGGTCTTGACTTCCTTCTCCCTCCTCTTCTTACTTTTGCTCTCACTACGATGATGCCGTGTTTCGCTTTATACCCTAAAGAGCGTGCACGGTCCAACCTTGTCGGTCTCTCTATCCTCACAACTGCTGGCTCTTTCCTCCACTCTACCAATCTTTTCTGCCTGAGTTCTCCTACGTAAGAAGCCTCTGGCCTCTTCCATGCATCGCTTATATATCCATAAATGGACTTAGCCATTTTCGTGTTCTCCTTGAAATTACATTACCTGTATGTAAATAATATAGAAAGAAAGATAAAGATATAGTCTATGCTTTGATATGTGTCAAAGCAGATTGTAAGTATAAGATACAAAGAAAAACAAGAATAAGCAAGTAGCACAATAAAAAGAAAAGGAGAGTGATGGGCATGGTGGATAAGCTAAAGCCACTGGACATATTAAATAAATCGCTAAAGTCCCCAGTTATAGTGAAGATAAGAGGCGGTAGAGAATTTAGAGGAGTATTAGACGGGTACGACCTGCACATGAACCTGGTGTTAAGCGATGCAGAGGAGTTGGATAAGGACACTTCGGTCAAGAACCTCATGGGAGAAATTCTGTTGAGGGGTGATAATGTGGTGTACGTGTCGCCAACCGAACAAAAGGAGACGAAAAAAAGAAAAGGTAAGGGAGAAAGTAAAGGGAGTGGTGAGGGCAAAGGCAAAGAACCGGGAGAAAAAGAAACATGGTAAAAGGAACACCATCAGCAGGCAAGAGGCAGAAGAGGTCGCACATAAAATGTAGAAGATGCGGTAGTCATTCTTTTAGCCTGCATGCAAAGTACTGTGTGGCATGTGGATTCGGAAAATCAAGAAGAATGAGGAAGTCATATGGCTGGAGGAAGAAGAAGGCGTGAAAGCCAGACCATGCCCGGCCGAGGTAGCTTAGCGGACAAAAGCGCCGGCCTTGAGAGCCGGTGTCCCTGACAGGGACACAAGGGTTCAAATCCCTTCCTCGGCGTTCTCTGTGGACAAGGTGTCCAATCTCTGCCCATTCAAATGACAAACACAAAAATGAAAGAATACCAATACGAATATGAAGAATTATTAGACCGAGCTTTGGGGCA
The DNA here is from genome assembly GCA_025966525.1 of Candidatus Methanophagales archaeon. GTDB lineage: Archaea > Halobacteriota > Syntropharchaeia > Alkanophagales > Methanospirareceae > QMVO01. The sequence continues at coordinate 3,201 of JAPDIG010000044.1, forward strand.
ACTATCGAGTACAAAGAGCCCCGAATCTCGATTCGTTATACCTGAGATAAAAGTGTTTATAGAAGGAAAGACCACGATCTTCGACAATTTTGATGCTATCTGCACCTACATAAACCGCGAATCAGAGCACGTGATGAAATTCATGCTGAACGAGTTGGGCACAGCAGGTAAGATAGAAGGAAACAGGGCGATTTTTCAGGGGCATTTTTCGAAGGATGAGATAGCACGTCAAATTCAGAGATACATGGATGAATACGTGCTATGCTGGGAGTGTAAGAAGCCGGATACACATTTTATGAAGATGGACCGTATATGGGTGTTGAAATGTGATGCATGCGGTGCGATTCGTCCTATTGTAAAGAGAAAGGGAGGAAAGATAAAAAAGTAAGCTACCATGAGCTTATTAGAGAACGAAGTCGAGTTAGTAGAGAAACTCTGTGAGCGGATTAAAGCAGGGAAAGAAAAGGTAAAGCAAAGAGTTTTGGATGTTGGATGCGGCACCGGGAGATTGAGTGTATATTTAAGTGAGAAAACAGGATGCGATGTGACCGGGATTGACATGGTGCAGAAGAAGATAGAAAAAGCGAGAAATAACACTTTTCCTAACGGCAAAGTCGAATTTGAAGTGCAATCCGCAGAGAAACTGGCTTTTGCAAACGATACCTTCGATGCCGTTGTATCGTTAAAGGCATTACACGAAATGGCTAATCCTAAGGAAGTATTAGAGGAGTCAAATCGTGTGTTGAAAGCCCGCGGGAGGATATTGCTTATTGACTGGGTAGGCGGTACTGCTAAAACAAAAAGTCATGCACATGCGCTCAAATATTTCACGCGGGAGCGTTTAGAAGAAATGCTCTTAGAAACCGGCTTTCTCGATACGCGGGTTGAACTCAATGAAGAAGGCGAGTTGATGTTAGTAGAAGGGAGAAAGGAAACTAAAAAATAAAATATAGAAAAACTTTTAAACAAAGAAAAAATGTTCAAATATAAATACAAAAAATTCAATTTTATATAACATAAATGCCCGAAGTTATACAGAATAGGAATAATAAAAATACGAAGCAAAGGAGTGAGAGAAATGAGTGAAGAGGCGGAGACATTCATAAAAATAAGGGGCGTGAGCAAGGAGTTCGAAGGCAAAACGGTGCTGAAGAACGTGAATCTGGATATAAAAGAGACGGAGCCATTAGGACTACTCGGTAAGAGTGGAGCGGGGAAATCGGTTTTACTTCGTATGCTCCGGGGTACGGAAGAATATGCACCGGATAGCGGTGAGATAATTTTCAGATTGGCGTATTGCCCTTCCTGTACCTGGTTAGAGGGACCGAGCAAGGTAGGAGAGAAGTGTAGTAAGTGTGGGACGGAATTTGAGTTCAGGGAAGTGAATTTCTGGCAGGACAAGCCAATGAGGCGGTTATTAAAAAGTGCGATTGCTATCATGCTGCAACGCAGTTTCGCTTTGTACAGTGATGACTCAGTTATATGGAATGTATTAGAGGCATTGGAGCGCGCAAAATATCCGAAGAGCAAAAGGATGAAGAGAGTATATGAGATTCTGGAATCGGTGAAAATGCTGCACCGTGTAAATATGCCAGATACAAGAGACCTCAGTGGAGGCGAGAAACAGAGAATGGTGCTTGCGCGACAGTTGGCGTTGTCGCCAATTCTGCTTTTAGCCGATGAGCCCACAGGAACGTTAGATCACGAAACGGCAAAGGTGGTACACCGTGCACTGGTAGATAGCACAAGGGGAGGAACAACTTTCCTCGTCACTTCTCATTGGCCTTATGTGATTCGCGACTTGACAGAGGAAGCAGTGTGGTTTGATAAGGGCGAGATAGTGGAATATGGCGATACGGAGAAGGTGGTGGCAGATTTTGAGCGCGAAGTAGGCGAAATAAAGCGCGAGGAATATAAAAAGTTCGGCGACCCGAAGATAAGAGTAGAAGGGCTGAAGAAGTATTACCTCTCAGCATCGAGAGGGGTTGTAAAGGCAGTAGATGATGTTTCGTTTATAATATATGAGAATGAGATATTTGGGATTGTAGGAGCGAGTGGGGCAGGGAAGACGAGTTTAATGAAGATTGTAAGTCATTTAGAGCCTGGATCAGGCGGCTCAGCGTGGGTGAGAATAGGGGATAGATGGTATGAGGCATCAAAGGAGGATGCCGGGACTTTCATAAAGGATGGAGTAATTTCAGGTGGCACGACCGACTGGAAAGCGCATTTTGTAGGTGTATTACATCAGGAATATACGTTGATACCAAAAATCTCAACATGGGAGAACCTCACGCATGCCATAGGTCTGGATATGCCAGAAGACCTCGCAAGGATGAAGGTGAAGTTCGTGCTCAACGGGGTGGGGTTCACCGATGGGGAAATAGAGGAGATACTGCCAAAAACACATCAGGAACTGAGCGTTGGAGAGAAGCAGCGGATACTCATCGCACAATTATTGATGAAAGAGCCCAATATTGCGGTGCTTGATGAACCAACGGGAACAATGGACCCGGTAACAAAGAAATACGTGGGCGAGACGATAATAAAGGCAAGAGAGAATTTAGGCATAACTTTTGTGATTGTCACGCATGACCTTGACTTCGCAGAGAAGGTATGTGATAGAATAGCGAAGATGGAGAGCGGGAAAATAACGGAAATAAAGGATTTAAGGGTGGTTTAATACAAAAGTTTTATTTTCTATAAGATAAAATTCAAATAATATAAAGAGAAAGGGAAAAATGAGCGAAGAGGAGCCGAAGCCGTTTGTAAAAATTCGGGATATATGTAAGGAGTTTGATGGCAAGGAAGTTCTGAAGAACGTGAGCGTGGATATAAGGGAAGGAGAACCGTTAGGGTTGCTTGGACGAAGTGGTTCAGGGAAATCGGTTTTGCTTCACATGCTACGAGGCAGTGAGGAGTACGCACCCACTTCAGGTGAGATAATTTTCAGGGTGGCGATGTGCCCTTCATGTGGTTGGGTAGGGTCGCCGAGTAAAGCTGGAGAGCCGTGCAGCAAGTGCGGGGTCGAGCTGGAATTGAAGGAAGTGAATTACTGGAAGGACAAAGAAGCGAGGAAGAAAGTAAAGAAGGGTGTTGCGATCATGCTGCAACGAACTTTCGGATTGTATGGGGATGATACAGTGATGTATAACGTATTGCAGGCACTGGAGAGCAGGAAATATCCGCCAGCGAAAAGATTTAGAAGAGCTTATGAGCTGCTGAAAGCAGTGAAAATGATTCACCGTATAACTTTTCCGGCAAGTGACCTCAGTGGAGGTGAGAAACAGAGGGTAGTGCTTGCGAGGCAATTAGCATTGGACCCCATGTTACTTTTAGCTGACGAGCCAACGGGAACGTTGGACTTTGAGACGGCAAAGCTCGTTCATAAGGCGTTAATAGAGACCACAAAGGCAGGAACGACGATGGTTGTCACTTCTCACTGGCCCTATGTCATTGAAGAACTGACAGAGAAAGCATTATGGCTTGACCACGGAGAAGTCAAGGAATATGATGATTCAAAAAAGGTAGTAGAAGAGTTTGAAAAGGAAGTAGGCAAAATAGAGCGCGAGGAATATGTGAAGCTTGGAGAGCCGAAGATAAAAATAGAGCATTGCAAGAAGTATTATTATTCTATCTGGAGAGGGATGGTAAAAGCGGTAGACGACGTTTCGCTTACAATCTATGAGAACGAGATATTTGGATTATTAGGGAAGAGTGGTGCAGGGAAAACGAGTTTAGCGAGGATTATATCTCAAATAGACGCACTGACAGGTGGTTCGGTTAAGATAAGAGCAGGGGAGAGGTGGATAGAAGTAGGAAGAGTAGCAGAAACAGGTGTGTGGATTGCATGGGGAGCAACTACGCCGGGAGTGGGCGAGCAAGCAGCGACGCACGTAAGTATGTTACATCAGGAATATTCCTTATATCCAGAGCACACGGTGTTAGAGAATCTAACGAGCTGCATAGGCCTGAAGATACCGGAGGAGCTTGCGAGGATGAAAGTGCTCTTTATCTTACAGGGGATAGGATTTACTGAAGAAGAAGCACTGGAGATCCTCTCGAAAGACCACACACAACTTAGTGCCGGGGAAAGGCAGCGAATAGTTCTCGCGCAGGTGTTGATGAAGGAGCCTGCAATCGCGATACTTGATGAGCCAACGGGAACAATGGACCCGATAACGAAGAAATTCGTTGCTGAGTCTATAAGAGCAGCGCGCGAGAACTTAGGGATAACCTTCTTAGTTGTCTCCCACGATACTGATTTTGTGAATATGGTTTGTGATCGCGTAGCGCACATGAAGGATGGAAAAGTAACGAAAATAGAGGAATTAAGAGCAGTATGAGGCAATAAATGGTAGTGGGAAGAGAAACGCAGGTTGTAGCATGTAGAAAAGGTCAAGCGCTTGGCTTAGGTGGTGGTATTGCACAGCGCGGGACATTTGCGAAAGCGTGGCAGAACGATGTAATCGCGGTTGCAATGTCCCCAGGATACAGGCATGTGCCAAAGCCAGTATGTCTGATAACCACAGAATTAAGGGGCAGGGGTATAAATACGGGTGAAATTGTATTGAATGCAGGGGACGGAACTCCGATGGATGCACCAAGGACAGGTGGGCATGGCGTTGCCTTCGGATTGGAGCCACGGGAGATAGATATAATTGGGAGGCACAAACTTGCTATTTTGCATCATGGTAATGTAAAATCGCATTTTATTTATAAAGTGAGATTTGAATTGAAAAAGGTGGCGATACCTGCAATCGTTCTTTGTCAGTGCCCGGTGGAATTTAAGGATTTCGAGGAAATAGGGGTAAGCACGCGAAATAAAGAGGGCGAAACGCAGGGTAAAGTCGTAGGTATCGTGACTGGCATTGTGAGAAATGCTGATGTGCCACAAGAGAAACTGGACGAAATCGTGAGCAAAGTAAAGATGTGCCTCAGAGAAATTAGCTAACCCCTCAGATTTAGTGGTTTATTTTCGGTATTTGCTCTGGATCTGTCCCATTCTCCTCTTACGCCACTCATCTATGTTCGCTATCCACGCTTCGTGCTTCTTATGTATGTATTCTTTTGCTGCCAGCAATTTCTCCGGAGAATCACCCCGTAATATTATCCGGGGCACATAATCCTTGATGGGCAAATCGGTTTTCGGATCAAAGGCATCTTCCGGTGGCTTCTCCTGGTCCACTTCCAACCCAAACTTCTCCGCGGCTTCAAATATTATACCCGTGGTTATCGCCCGGGGAATGGGCAACTCATATATTTTCTCTTCCATTTTATTTTATACCTCAAAATATTTTATTGTGCTTAGTATATAAAGGATATTTCTCCATCATTGGCATTCTTGTTTCAAGGGAATCGAACCTGAGGCTTGCTATCTCCTTTTCCACCCCATCTATGCATATGTGTATAGCTTTTATTTCGCCAAGTTTCGGCAGAAGCATTCTTTCAATCCATGTGGGTATTTTTTCCATTAAAAAGGTTTTTCAACGCATATCAGTTCGTTCAATGAGCATACTTTTCACGTATTTCTCATAACTCGTATGAACAAATACCTAAAAAATAAGCACGCTCAGGGGTGCTTCTCATTTTTGGAAACGCGAGAGAAACCGAAAAGCTTTTAAGTTGAATGGAATATATGTATGTTCACCCAAAAAGGGTAAAGAAAAAAAGGAGGAAAAGAAAGATATGGCAGATGAGGTAGATTTATACGACGACAGAGGCAATGTGCTGGCGAAAGGTGTGCCGTTAGAGGCAATCAGTCCGATAAGAAATCCAGCGATAAGGAAGATAGTCAGTCTGACCATCCGATCTGGTGCGGTTGACTTAGCGGGTCTGGACAAGAAGTTGAAAACCGGAGCAATAGCAGGCAGAGGTATGATAATCCGCGGCGTAGGTCGCGACATTGATGTACTGGGCAATGCGAGCGAGATAGCGAAACAAGTAGAGGACATGCTGCGCGTTGAGCCCGACGATGATACGAAGGTCGAGTTGATCGCAGGAGGAAAGCGGATGCTGACGCAGGTGCCGACCGCCAGGATTCTGAGTGACTACTCGGTTGGTCAGACCGCGGTAATGGGCGCACTGACGCATGCGATAATTGATGTCTGCGACGTGAGCATGTGGGATGCGCCGTACGTGCATGCAGCAGTATGGGGCATGTATCCAGAGGACCCGGACACGAAAGACGGAGCGGTGAAGATGCTGGTGGACATACCGATGAAGAATGAGGGACCGGGTTTTGTGCTGAGGAACATACCGGTGAACCACTTAGCAGCGACGGTTCGGAAGAGAGCGTTGCAAGGTGCGGCGCTGACCATGATACTGGAGGAAGCAGCGCAATTCGAGATGGGCAACTGCATGGGACCGCATGAACGCGGGCATCTGTTAGACCTGGCATACGAGGGTCTGAATGCGAACAACTTGCTGCACGACCTGATAAAGGAGAACGGAAAGACCGGGACACTTGCCGACGTGGTGTACAGCCTGGTGGAGAGAGCAAAGGCAGACGGAGTGATAAAGCCGCTGAAGAAGTTGTCTTCCGGATTCACGGTGTATGACGCAGACGACATGCAGTTGTGGAACGCATACGCATGTGCGGGAATGCTTGCCGCGGTGTGTGTAAATACTGCATCAATGCGAGCAGGACAGCCAGTACCGTCGAGCATCATGTACGCCTGTGAGTTAATGGAGCAAGAGACAGGGCTGCCGGGACCTGACTTTGGAATGTGCCAGGGGACGTCGGTATCGAGTTCGTTCTTCTCGCACTCGATTTATGGAGGAGGAGGACCGGGCGTGTTCTACGGGAATCACATCGTTACGAGGCATGCGAAGGGGCAGTTTATACCTTGCTTCTGTGCTGCGATGTGCATAGATGCAGACACGATGTATTTCACACCGGCGAGGACGTCAGCGTTGTATGGCGAAGTGCTGGGCGCGATACCGGAGTTTGCAGAGCCGATGAAAGCAGTTGCGGAAGGAGCGAAGGAGATAATGTAGGAGGTGAAAAAAAATGCCACAATATACGGCTGGAAGTAGCCATGTAGCGGAAAACAGAAGGAACTATATGAATCCGGAATACAAGTTAGAGAAGCTGAGAGACATACCGGAAGAGGATATAGTGAGATTGCTTGCGCACCGTGCACCTGGAGAGGAGTACAAGAGCATTCATCCACCATTAGAAGAGATGGAGGAGCCGGAATGCGCGGTTCGTGAGATGGTCGAGCCGACGGAGGGAGCAAAAGCAGGCGACAGGATTCGATACGTGCAGTTCACCGACTCGATGCAGTTCGCACCGATAACGCCACGTCAGCGTGCATGGTCAGGGTATTGCAGATACAAAGGAGTGGATATCGGTGTGTTATCAGGAAGGACGATTACAGAAGCGAGAGAGCGGGACATCGAGAAGATAGCAAAAGAGCTTGTTGATTCTGAGCTATACGATACCGCGAGGACAGGGTTGAGAGGAAGGACGGTACACGGGCACGCGGTCCGGCTGGACGAGAATGGAATGATGTTCGATGCACTCCGGAGATGGTCACAGGACCCGAACACGAAGGAGGTCACTTACGTGAAGGACATGATTGGCGGCGCGATGGACAAGGAAGTAACGTTAGGAAAGCCGCTGCCTGAGGATGAGCTGTTGAAAAGAACGACGATGTACAGAAACGCCCAGGGCGGGCTCTGGCAGGAAGAAGACGACCCGGAGGTAATGGACGTATGTGCTCAGATACACTGGAAGAGAACGGTTGGTGGATTCCAACCCTGGCGTAAGATGTCGGAGATAAAAGGAGGAAAGAAGGACGTAGGAGTAGGTAAATTTAAGTTATTTGTACCGAGAGGAGGTGTGGAATAAAATGCCATATGGAGATATATCGCACAATTTCCTGAAAGCGATGTCGGATAAGTTTGCTGAGCGACCAGAAGGGACAAAGACGAAGTTCTACGTGTACGGCGGAATAGCACAGAAAGGAGGAATGAGGAAGAGAGAGTTCATCGAAGATGCGAAGAAGATAGTGGAAACTCGATCATCGGGAACACCTGGATACAATCCGGATGTGGGGATGCCACAGGGGCAGAGGTATCTGATGCCTTACATGATGAACCACACAGACATCATGGTGAATGCGGACGACCTGCACTGGATAAACAATGCTGCGATGCAGCAGTGCTGGGACGACATGAAGAGAGGGATTATCCTGGGTCTTGACGATGCGCACGGTCTGTTAGAAGCGAGATTGGGTAAGGAGGTCACGCCTGATACCATAAGCCACTATCTGGAAGTGCTGAACCACGCACTACCTGGTGGT
>JAPDIG010000045.1 GCA_025966525.1 Candidatus Methanophagales archaeon
ATTAAAGCCCTCTCTCGTCACACGAATTCCCCTCACACGGTCATCTACAATCGCTACAATCGTCTTATACAACTCTGCGGTCACTCCTGTCTTATCCTCATTCACAGCCGTTCTTTTTCTCTCCAATTAATAGTATGCCATAATATCATAATATTAAATTTTCTTTAAACAAACACAAGATTATCGTATACAAACTCAAGGCTAATATAAAAAAGAAAAAAGAGAAAAAATAATTAAAATCTTACGGGTTAGTCCAGTTGTTCGCCGTATTCACCTGCGTCACGTTCTCGCCTCCCGCTGTGAAGTTTGGTATTGTCCACGTACCCGTTCCGTTCTCAGTTGCGGTGAACTCCAGATTCTCGTTCTTCGTCCACGTGATGTTCACTCCCACGCGGGTGTGGCATGCAATGCACGCTTCATTCGCACCTTCCATCAAGGACTCGTTCATCGCATCAAGCACGAACTTCGTGTGCGCTGCCTTCTCGCCTGTATCGGCACCCCATGGTGTCAAACCAAAGCCGCTTGCAGACAGTTTCGTGTAGTTATACCACCATCCCGATTTATGACATTTCCCACAGACGCCGACATATTCAGGATCCGACCAATGATTGGTACCCTTATCGCCCTTACCATCGTGACAGTCCATACACTCGACCGTGGATGCGGCATGTGCTTCCTCACCTGGAAGTGGGGGTCCTGGATAAGGAGGACCTGCATGCCCGCGTGCATAGCCATAACCAGTAAACGGAGTCCTATGGCACATAGCGCATGTTAAATCACGATGCACGCCGTTATCACTGCTTGTCATCTCATCTCCTATCTCACCATGACACTTCTCACATGGAACGTCATTCGGTGCCGCGGAGAGGTCATACCACGTATGCTGCCCGCTGAAAAGCGAGACCGTACTCGGCAGTGCAAATATACCTATTGCGACTATTGCAATCGCCAGCAATACTATTCCTTTGCTTTTCATATCCCTATCCTATCTTTCCTCTGGTTCGTGCAATAACAATAAAAAAAAGAAAAAGGTGGGTGATTTATGGTTGTGTCCAGTTGTTCGGCGTTTGCACAGTTGTCACGTTGCTGCCCGTGGCTGCGAAGTTACTTACAGTCCACGTACCCGTTTCGTCCTCACTTGCCTCGAACTCCAGATTCTCGTTCTTCGTCCACGTGATGTTCACACCGACCCTCGTATGGCATGACACACATGCTTCGTTCGAATCCTCCATCAGGTCATCTGCTATTGCCTGCCCAATGAACTGGTTGTGTGCTGCGTGCTCTCCTCCCGAACCATCGGAGTGGTTGTAGTGATATGGAGTGGTCTTGCCTGCTGAGGCTTCGATCGCGGACTGATTGAATCCACCTGCGAATGGATACGTTGGCTGGTTACCCTGTTCATGGCAGATCATACATGCTATCGTCTCCGCAGCGTGCGATTTGGTACCTGGTTTGGAATTCCCTGCACCATCACCATTTGCAACGCCTGTTTTTATCCTTGTATCATTCACCCTGTGGCAGTTGCACCCTGGACCAGCTAATGATGTGTGCACACCGTTATCCGCAGACACCATCTCGTCCTGTATATCAGCATGACACTTCTGACAGGGGAGCTGATTTCCTTGGTCATTCAGATTATACCAGGTATGCTGCCCGCTGAAGAGCGAGACCGAACTCGGCAGAGCGAACAGACCGATAGCTACGATTGCTATTGCCACCAGAACCACTTTATTACTATTCATTTTTTTTCTTTTTTTCACCCCCTAAATTCTTATTTTATGGTAACCCTATAAGGTTATCCATGTAAAATATGTTGGTAGATGGTATATATAAGCTTTTCGATTTTTTTTGATTTTTTCTCTTCTTCTTTTTTATTTCGCTTATCGGATGGCAATGCGGTACGATTAGATAGAAGCGACATATGTCAGGCATATGTTGAAAATTCAGATTTCAAAATTCAAAAATGATCTTTGAGGGTGAGCTTAATTCTTCTCTTTTTACGAAAAAACTCCACTCCTTCTACTAACTTCTTATCGAAGTATCTTATCCTCACGGAATGCGATAATTTCCTCTGCCTGCTGAGCAGCAAAGCATGCCCATTGATAATACCTTTTTATATGTTTTTACGTTAAATTTCTGTGTGGAATAAAAATGAGCCAGAAGTATCATTATCCCTACTCGCACAGCGAAAAAAAACACACTCCGCGGAACTTCCTCCCTCGAATCATCTCCTGGAACATGACCTTCCGCTGTAATTTGCGGTGCCCGCATTGCTACATTGATGCAAGTGAAAGTGAGGGAAAAGGTGAGTTGAGCACAGCGGAGGGGAAGATGCTCATAGACCAGATAGCAGAAGTAAGCAAAGCAAGCAAACCTATTCTAATATTAAGTGGCGGTGAGCCTCTGCTCCGTAAAGATGTCTTTGAACTCGCCCAATATGCAGCAGAAAAGGGCTTAATTGCTGCGATGGGCACCAATGGAACGCTCATAACTGATTCCGTTGCGAGGGCACTAAAATCCGCCGGTGTAAATGCAGTTGCTGTCAGTATTGATTCCTCCATTCCAAGCCGACATGATGAATTCCGCGGCGTGCCGGGCTCGTGGAAGCGCGCATTGGAGGGGATTGACGCATGCATAAGAAACGATATAGGCGTTCAGGTAAACACCACTGTGACGCAGCAGAACTATGATGAAATTGACGACATAATGGCGTTAGCGGAAAAACACGGTGCAAGTTCTTTTCATCTCTTCTTTCTTGTGCCTACGGGCAGAGGGAAAGAGATAGAGGATATATCTCCTGATATGTATGAGCGTATGATCGAAGGAGTGCTTGAAAAGGTAGCAAGTGCAAGATATAACCTTGCAGTTAGACCTGTTTGCGCACCCCAATTCATGCGAATCGCAGCGCAAAAGGGTTTAGACCTGAAAAAATGGACACGCGGATGCATCGCTGGGCTCACTTATTGCCGTATCTATCCCACAGGAGAAGTAACCCCCTGCCCTTATCTACCTATAAAAATTGGTAATGTTCGGGAAACGAAATTCAAGGAAATATGGTTTCATTCTCCCATACTAAAGGCACTTCGTGACTTCGACAACTTAAAAGGAAAGTGCGGAGTCTGTGAATACCGTGCGATTTGTGGCGGGTGTCGCGCACGAGCATACGGCTTGACGAGTTTCGTAGATGTCTGTGGTGGTCTGCAGGAGCCCGCGGATTTAAAAGGCGACTATTTAGCCGAAGAGCCCTGGTGTCCTTATATACCAGGAGGTGCGAATATATAATATAAGTAAAAAATGGAAAAACTTAAATATAGAGAGTGACTATGGAGAATATAGAGTATTTTTTATTTAGGAATTTATAAAAACATGAGGCGATAAAAATTGAGTGCGAAAGAGCATTGTAAGCTGGATACGCTGGACAAAGAACTGTTACAACACTTACAAGATAAGTTCCCGGTGGCTAAAAGCCCCTGGGCTGAGATTGGGAAGCGGCTTGGAATCGCAGAAGAGGAGGTGTTATCACGCAGCCAAAGGCTTTCTTCTCTCGGTGTGATTCGTAAACTTCGCACTATTCTCAACGGGCAAAAACTTGGGGGATGCTCTTCCACTTTAATGGCTATGCGCGTGCCTGCGGACAAAATGGAGGAGGTCGTTAGCATCGTTAATGAATACATGAGCGTGACTCATAATTATCAACGTGAACATGACTACAACCTGTGGTTCACCGTTACAACGTGTGGTGGTAAGGACTTAAGAAGCACGGTGGAGGAGATAAAAGGAAGAACTGGAATCCCTGACTCCGATGTCTTAGATCTCCCCACTACTCGTGTGTTTAAGGTTGATGTTCGTTTCAAATTTACTGATTTTAAAGATGATAGCAGCGACAGCGATGGGAAAGGCATACCAGAAGCAGAAATGGAGCGCACGAAAATGAATATGGACGATGACCCGAATGGGACTGACCATGCTATTTTACGTGCCGCACAGGAAGGAATACCTGTTGTTAAGGAACCTTTTGAGGGAATCGCAAGAGAAGCAGGGATAAGTCAGGATGAGGTGATAGCAAGGTTAAAGAAGTTGATAAACTGCAATGTGATCAAAAGAATCGGGATCTCAATCAACCAGCGAAAAGTCGGTATTGTGGCAAACGCGGTGGTGGCGTGGAAAGTACCTCCAGAGCAGGTAGAAAGCGTTGGGAATACGTTGTCTTCTTATAAAGAGGTCACGCACTGCTACGAGCGAGTAACAATACCAGGAAAGTGGGAACATAATTTGTTCACTGTAATCCACGGATATACCCGCGAATCTGTGGTACAGTTCGCTGCACGGTTGTCCGAAGTCGTTGGAATCCGGGATTATCTGGTCTTATTCAGTAATGTGCAATTTAAGCGAACGAGTGTTATGCACCCATATTGATAACCTGTAAATCCTACTAATAATTAATGATAGATGAGTTTCTTATTGCGTTTCGAAACGTAAGGGAGAGAAAAGCTCGTTCAATACTTACCGTGCTGGGCATTGCGGTGGGTATAGCTGCGATTGTCGCTTTGATGAGCGTTGGCTATGGTATGGAAGAGGCGATAACAGGGGAATTGACGCAATTTGCCGATGTTATCTCAGTGTTTCCAGCCAAAATATCTGCCGGGAGCTATGTGGAACTGGGGAGTTTTACCGATCGAGATGTAAAGGACATCCAGCGGATAAGCGGTATAAAGGGGATCTCGACAATGACGTTCGACTCTGCCGAAGTAGAGTATAGAAATGAAAACGTGCCCATTTTCGTCATCGGTGGTGATACTGAAAAGCTGGAGAGCATCTATGTGGAGCCGGTAGGACTCAAAGAAGGGCGGTGGCTCCGCGAGAATGATTATAAAGCGTGCGTCATTGGAGACCGGGTAGCTAATGACTACTTCGATGAAGTCATACACGTGAACGACAAACTGGAAATAAATGGTGAGAAATTCACTGTGGTGGGAGTATTTGAAAAAGGGGGCATGCTATACGCTAATGACGTAGACCCTCATATCTTCCTCACGTTGCGCGCTACAAAGGATGTCCTGCAAACTGATGAGATAAGTTACATCATGGTGCGGGTCTATGACATAGAAGAAGCGGAAGTGATAGCAGAGGAGATCAAAGAAGTGATAAATGATAACCACGGGCTCGATGATTTCGCCAACGCAATGACAGTGGGCAGCATCCTGGAGCAGTTAGGAAATGTTTTTGATATTATTCGTGGCGTCCTGGTAGGAATAGCGGCAATCGCTCTTATTGTCGCATCCATTGGCATCATGAATACGATGTTAATGGCAGTGATGGAGCGAACGCATGAGATCGGCGTGATGAAGGCGATAGGAGCGAAGAGCAGTGACGTTCTCTCCTTATTTCTTATGGAATCGAGCATGGTGAGTCTGGTGGGTGGTGTAGTTGGCTGTGTTCTGGGCGCGGTAGCTGCGAAAGTCATCAGTCTCGGTGCAGGCACTGCATTGGGGATTGAATTTGGTGTGGTGGTAAAACCCTGGGTGTTGGTTGGCGGTATGGCAGTTGCGATGATTGTGGGCGTTCTATCAGGGTTCTATCCTGCGCGTAAGGCGTCAAAAATGAGTCCCGTGGAAGCTGTAAGGTACGAATAATGAAATGAAAGATGCATTTCTGTTAGTATACCGGAATATAAAGGAGCGAAAAGCTCGTACTGCACTCACAATACTGGGCATTACGGTGGGCATAGGCGCTGTAATTGCTTTGATGTCCATCGGCTACGGGATGCAAGAGTCAATAACCGGTCAGCTAACCGAGATGGCTGATTTGATAATGGTAATGCCCGGGCGATTGGATTTTGAAACCGCCTATATGGAACTCGGCAGCTTTACCGAGCGCGATCTGAGGGATGTGGAACGGATAAAGGGCGTGAAAGAAGCTGCGGCAATGATGGGGAAGATGTTTGAGACAGAATATAAAGGCGAGAAGTTCATGGTGGAAATCGTTGGTGTGGACCCAAGCGATATAGGTGCGCTGTTCGGTGAGGTGGTGAAGCCGGAGGAAGGTAGATACCTCAGAGAGAACGACCACAAAACATGCACAATCGGGTATAGCATTGCCAAGGATTACTTTGACGATGAAATCGGTGTTAACGATCGTGTAACGATAAACGGCAGCAAATTCAGAGTTGTTGGTGTATTGAAAAAGCAAGGCGGATTCAGGTCCGAGGTTGATTCACAGATATACGTAACGAAACGAGATTCGATGACTATTCTTGATAACGATGATATTTCCAATATCTTCGTGCGTGTGCGGGACATAGAAGAGGCGGAGGAGATAGCGGACGAAATAGAAGAGCGAATAGATGAGAACCATAAACTGGATGATTTTTCGTCTGCGATGACAATGGGAAGCAGCATAAAGCGGTTAGAATCCGTCTTTGGCATACTGCAAGTGGTTTTAATCGCAATCGCGTCCATTTCGCTTATCGTTGCTGCTATGGGCATAATGAATACGATGCTGATGTCCGTGATGGAGCGAACGCATGAGATAGGCGTGATGAAAGCGATTGGAGCGAAGAACCGGAATATTCTTCTCCTCTTTCTACTCGAAGCGGGCATAGTGAGCGTGATAGGTGGTGTATTCGGCTGTATAGCGGGCATCTTTGCTGCAAAAGCCATTAGTTTCGGAATAGTCATGAAATTTGGTGTGGAAATCGCAGCGATTGTGAAGCCCGCAGTTTTGTTCGGTGCGGTAGTGGTTGCAATGCTCGTGGGTATTCTGTCAGGGTTGTATCCTGCAAGGAAAGCATCAAAGATGAGTCCTGTGGAAGCGGTGAGGTATGAATAACTGATAAATTCACACTATCTCCTCTATCACCCTCGCATAAGCCGGTCTCGTAATGATAATGCCTATCAGCAGTCCAACAATAGTTATAAACGCAAAACCCCTTAATGTGCCAAGCGCCATCAAAGCAAGAACAAACATCGCTACGATGGTTGTCGTCGCCGATACGAATATTATACCAAATGCAAATGATATTCGTTTACGATACATCCTTGCGGAAGAGCGACCACCTGAAATCACTTCGTCCGTTATTATCACTAATTGGTCAACTCCCGTGCCGATCACCGCTATTATCCCTGCAATGCTCGGTAAATCTAACTGCCATCCCCCTGGAACCACTACTGAGAACCCCAGTATCAGAATTACCTCGCTAAGAAGTGTGAAAAACATCGGCAATACTATCTTGGGCTCCCGGTATCGTAAGCTCACAACCCCCGTAACGGCAATAAGAGCAAGCAATCCCGCGATTAACGCTCCTTCTTTGAATTTCGCGCCCAAATATGCGGGCACTTCTCCTGAACCTATTATCTCCACACTCACTGGTAACGCACCTGCTTTTAAGTGTATTATCAGCTCCCTTGCCTCAGCTCTTCCCTCCTCGCCTGACCCTGTGTTTGCTGTCCACATATAAATAACCCCCTCTTTCAGTTTCTCGCAAGCGTCATCCGCTATCGGTGCACTGTACACCACCACATCATCAAGCAGCATTGCGAGTTCGTGATTTGCGGGATTGTCTATTGCACCATATTTAATCGCAGCGTCTCTTAATGCAACTGCCCCTTCCTTATTCAATGCAAAGGGAGCTCCCCATTCTTCATATTCTTCACCTTGCCATTTCCTCGTCTCACTCGTTGGCGTTGTCCCCACGCTTTCTATTCCCTCGCTCCCGTACATGACATGAGCAGAGATATTCTCAATCTCCGTCAAGTTTTGCCCTTTTTCTATCTCCCCCTCTGTACCGTTCGTCTGTATCCGTATCTCAAACTTCCCTGGCTTGCCCACCAGATCCTTTGCCGTTTTGATGTCTATGCCTGCTAAGTCGATCACCATAAGGTTATTTCCAACTGTTCTTATCGTAGTGCTCGCTAATCCCAGCATGTTTATTTTTGTCTCTATTATTCTGCGAGTCTCTTCTCTTGTTGCCGGGGTTAGGGCATCTTCGAAAAAATCTTCGCCATTTGGTCTCTTCGCTATACTACTGTTTATTCCCTTTAACACCTCAGACAACTGTTCTTTTGTAACACTCTTCCTTATCTCGTATATCACCTCGTCATCAGACTTGTAAGGAGTCACCTCGGTATCCAGCTCTTTTTCTAAAAACTCAACAATATTAGTCTCATTAACCGTATCTGGTGCATTTATCCCGACTAAGGTGCCTTCTAATTTCAACTGCAGTGAACTCCCTCCCACCAAATCCAGACCATATTTCAGATTACCATTTATTCCCGCGCCAGCAGGCGGTGGTGGATAAACATAGATGACAAGCAAAGCAGCTAAAACGCACAATAACAGCCCCATTACTCTTATGTCCCCTAATAATCCTCTTTCGCTTTTCTTCATTGTTTCTGACTTTTTACTTCCCTTTTTATCCCCCTTCTCTACAACCACAAAAAGTGTTCTCTATGGGCTCAACGGTAAATAAGTATCTTATAATTATAAACCAACACCCACGGGCATCACATATATCGGCTTCTGCCCCTCCGGAAGACTCAAAACCCTCGCAACCTCATCATCATAAAACGCACCTATGGCGACAGTAACCAGACCCAGCGCTTCACACTGTAAATAAATATTTTGCGAGACGTGCCCCACTTCTATATGCACGTATCTTATCCCACGGTCTCCATATCTACGAGTTGTTCTTTCATACTCAGCGGCAATCACAAAAGATACCGGGGCATCTGCGATGAACATCTGGCTTAAACAAGCCACTGCTAACTTTTCCCGTATGTCGCCTTCCTTATGCAGGTCTAATTCCGAATATCTCTTTGCGTGATACACTCCGGCATCTATATCTTCTGCACATTCCTTTCCTATTACTACATACAGCTCCAGGGGATAAGTAGCGCCAGCCGAAGGCGCCTTCCCCGCGGACCATATCAATTGCGAAAGTTGTTTCTTTGTCAGCGCGGTTCTTTTGAAAGCTCTCCTCGATTTCCTTCTCTCTATCGCTTCTTCTAACGAAACTTTTCCCCTTTTATCCGCTCCTTCTAATTTTATTCGCATAAAGTACAATAGTCTCGATTGCTATTTTTAAAAATGCTACATCTCTAATTTATACTCTATTGTTTTATTGTGGATATGCCGCAAATGCTCTGCTAAATTGTTTACGCCCACACTATCCTTTTCTTCTTCATGCCATATCAAAGCTATACAGGTATATTTTGTTTACTCCACTTCTTCAAACCTTCCTTCAAGCTTCTTCAACACCTCAGGCAATGTCGTGTATTCCATCTCCTCCACGGGCAGTCTATGCGGCTCGAATGGTCCATGTGCTCGCATATAATCCGCTATCTCCTGCGCCTTTCTCCTCGCAAGGTCAAAAGCAGGGTCGTCAAACAAATCCGCGGGACCCACTAACCTGCCATGACTTATCTGGAATCCCGCAGCAATCACTCGTGGCGGTCCGTCAAACCGTGTGCACTGTGAATATCTGAAAGGCACGGGAATTACAGGACCATTATGTGAGCCTCGCATCCAGCCGCTGACTAAATAAGGCAGTGAAAAAGGCTCTAAAACCTCGCCCAGCGCCGGTAACCCCCCCTGTGCACGTACCAATGCCACTGGGTCGTCCTTACCCACGTATTTACCAGCAGTGAAGAATAACTTCTCTGTACTTATCGCCGCCACCGGCTCCTCTTCCGGTATTGGACTGGACCCCTTTGGATACACCCGCTTTATCACATACTTGCTCTTCGCCCCTATCAACGCTAACAGCGAATACAACTCCTCAGGGCATTTCAAATACACCTTCTTCCGCTCTTTTATGTCCCACACCTCAAACATGAACCCATCATGCATCGTAGGGTCTATGACAAGCCCTGCGGTATTGAATGGGTCAGCGAAGATTTTGTATATCGGGTAATTAAACGCACCAGGCTCCGTTTTGTCCATCATAAACGCTATTAACGGCTCTGAACCACGCTCCGTGAATTCCATCTCCGCTATCCCGGGTCCCATACCGCGTATGTTTCCGCTGAATGCATCTACCAGCAAGTCTTGCCCCGCACCGTGCAACTTCAACTCCTTAGCCACTTCCGTCGCCGATTCAAATGTTTCCCACGCCAATCCGTGTATCTCTTCCGAATCTACACCTTTCCGGTGGCTCATCAACAATTGCAAGTCGTCCCCCGCGTTCAAGACGCGGTAGTCTACAAGCAACCCTTCTTTCTTCGCGCGTTCCATCTGCTCCCTCGCTTTCTCCTTTAATTCTGGTCGCACGGTCGAATGTCCTGGGAATCCTCCCACATCCGCTTTTATCAAACTTATGGTTATCTTCTCCATTTTTTTTCACTCCAGTCCTTCTTTATTATCTATACTTCCTCTTTCCTTCAACTCTTCAATATCTATCTTCATTATTAATGAGCTCTTTTCGTTTATTTCCTCGGCATCCCTAACTAATATTCACATCTCAGCCGATAATATACGTTGTGCTTCTTCATCCCTGCGTTTATGCTCCCGCTTTATCATATCCCCCCGCTTAAAATACTCCTCTGCTTTCTCCCCATTCCCTATAATTCTGTAAACCTGCCCGAGATTGTAGCAAGCTGATATACCTTCATCCACTAGATAAGCTCTGAGATTCAGCGCTGCGTTAAAGAACCCAATTGCCATTTCATGTTGTTCTAAACTTGCGTAAGCCGCTCCACAATCGTTACATGCCTTAGCCAGCGTTGGAAGAATTGGCTCTTTCTTCACTATCTCCTTGTAAACCCCTATTGCTTCCTCATATTTCCCTTCCGCAAGATATTCTTCTCCGAGTAGAAGTAAATCTTCTGCGGTCTTTCCTTCCACTTTTTCCACTTCTCTTTTTTTACCTTCCATAAGATTAATAAGTATCATATAACCATATTAATTTGCGCTTTTCATTTTTTACATAGGTTAAAGTTGGAATTACCCTATGATGACTTTTACATATACTTCTCTCCTTCTGGGGCCGTCACACTCAACGAAAAAGATACTCTGCCAGGTTCCCAGAGCCAAATCACCTTTTTCTATTGGAATCGTCACACTTGAGCCGAGTACAACAGCCCTGAGATGAGCATGTGCATTATCGTCTATTCGATCATGCAGGTACCCCTTCCCCTCTGGGATTAACCCGTTCAGAAGCGCTAAGATATCACTTTTCAGCCCAGATTCGTTCTCATTTATTATGATTCCTGAAGTGGTATGTTTGGTGAATACCACACAGATTCCGGAATCAATACCACCGTTTTTGCTTTTGACGATTTCTTTTACTTTCCCTGTAATGTCGATAAGTTCGGTGCTTTCCCTCGTCCCTATTTCTATTCTTTCCATGTTATTATTTCTTGCTTTTAATTAGATAACTTCCGGAATATAGGAATTGATTGTGGTTACAATG
>JAPDIG010000046.1 GCA_025966525.1 Candidatus Methanophagales archaeon
TAATATCATCGGCTGTCTGGACACGCCGACAAGTGGACGGGTTGCTATCGGCAGCGATGTTTTGATCTTAAAGGGAGCTATGTTTGCTCCCTCAAGCATCTTATATGTGTTCGTTGGTAAAGCTTTTGGAATTGGAACGAGCATGACAAGCGGGCTTCTCCAGAGCGGCAAGATAAAAACTTACGATACCTTAGAACATTTGAGAAGAAGGTTTAGCGAGTCTATCGTTTGCTTTTATTACTAAAAGTGTTTACGCGGGAAGAATTCCCGGAAATTTATTCCCTGGTAGCAAGTAATCTCAAATGGCGTCTTGATTTCTGCCGAGTGAATAAAGTTAAGAGTAGATAAAGAGGAAGTAAAAAAACAGAATGAATAAATAGATTCGATTGAAGTATTTACTTACATATATACCAAGAGGTAAAATATGCGGATAAATATAAATAGGATTCGCAGTAAATAAGGTATCCATTGGAGAAAAATGATAGGAGGTACCGATTAGATGTTCCCCGCAGTTAGAATGAGACGTTTGCGTAGTCTAAAACTAATAAGAGAAACCCAGCTTTCCATAGACGATTTCATTCTCCCGGTATTTATTGACGATAGCCTCAAAGGCGAAACTAAAAAAACGATTGGTTCTATGCCCGGGCAATATAGATTTTCTATCGATAGCGCAGTAAAAGAGGTCGCAGAAGCCCGTTCGCTGGGTATAAAATCGGTATTGTTGTTTGGAATACCACGAAAGAAAGACGAAACAGGAAGCGAAGCATTCAATACAGAAGGAGTAATCCAACGAGCGGTTAGAAGGCTAAAAAAGGAAGCGGACAGCATTGTAATTATTACCGATTTGTGCCTTTGTGAGTACACTACGCATGGGCATTGCGGACTTGTAGATCCAGAGAATGGACGAATACTCAATGACCCCACACTAAAAGTGCTGGGTAAAATAGCCGTTAGCCAGGCGAAAGCAGGTGCGGATATTGTCGCTCCTTCGGGAATGATGGATGGTATGGTGAAGGCAATAAGGGAGAACCTCGACGAGGAAGGCTTAACCGACACTGCAATTATGTCTTATTCAGCAAAATACAATTCCGCTTTATACGGTCCTTTCCGCGAAGCTGCTGATTCGGGCTACCAATTCGGAGACAGAAGTAGTTATCAGATGGACATCTCAAATGCACGCGAAGCGCTTAGGGAAGTAGAACTCGACATACGAGAGGGTGCGGACATCGTGATGGTGAAACCCGCTATTTTTTATCTCGATATCATTTCAAAAGTAAGAGAGAGGTTTGATGTGCCACTTGCGGCTTATAGCGTCAGTGGTGAGTATTCAATGCTGACCGCGTCATCGGAAAAAGGGTATTTAAATCGCGAGGAAGTGATGATGGAAGGACTGACCGCGATAAAAAGGGCGGGTGCGGATTTGATCATCACCTATTTTGCGAAAGAGGTTGCAAAACTTTTGCGGTAACTTTTGGCATTAGGATTTTGTCCATTAAGCTCCTCAGCTCCTTCACACTGAATTGACCCGGTGCTACTTCTCCCTCACCTTCTATAAATCCATAAGTCAATACAGACCCATACAGAGGTGCAATCACACGCAGATGCCTTCCTACGGGACCCATTCCGATCACCACCAACAATTGCCCTTCGCTTGATAGTTTATGGGTTAGGTTGAGCAAAAGCAAAGCGTCGTTTGTCGTTTTCGGCGTTACCGCTATCTTGGCAATGCTCCCCCCTTCTTCATACATTCGTGCGATGATTCTTAATATGTCTTCACGGCTTGGCATACCTTTGAAATCATGGAAAGAGAGAATAGCGGGGATGTGAAGACTTTTCGCCGTCTCTATTAGCGTATTTTTCAACCTAGCGGGAGAAAGGAATTCGATGTCCACAGCATCTACCTCAGCAGTTTCGAGGATGGCTTTCAGCATACCAATTCTTCTGGCTTCAGTGCCTACAAAAGAGCCACCTTCTTCTTTTTTCCTGTTCGTAACGATTATTGGCATTTGTACTAACGATTGATGATTTTTTAGCATCTTGACAAATTCTTTCACCTTCTCTGCACTTCTTTCTTCACCTTCTAAAAGGTCAATTCTCAATTCTATTACGTCAGCTCCGCTTTCCTTCGCCCATGTCGCCTCCTGAATGGACAACCTTTTCATTACGCCTACTACAACCGGCGTAAGTCCTAAGTCTATTTCGCCTATTCTTTTCACTTTTGAAAGACCTCTTCAAGTATTATTACAATGATCTCATTATATTCTAATATCACCCTTCTGGGAACTTTTTCGAGATTTTCTTCTACGATCATATCAGACCCGTCCCTTTTTAATTATTTTATCGCCACCAGGAGTAATCCCCTTTCTGCATCTCGTGGAACGGGCAATGCTATTTATTTTCCTCTTCAGTAAGAAACTCCCATTTGCGCTCACCTCTGCACAAATCGAGCCTGAATTGGAGAAGCTCAGAGCAAAGTTGGAGGGTAAGAAAATTGCCATATCTCCACTGCTGTTTTTTCATTCCGGAGTCGTTCCAATTCTTCTTTCTGATTTGAAGATGGACGCCATGTTTATACTGCTCGAAGATATGCATTGTTACAAAGGAATGGAAATACAAAGGTAAGTGAATGAACGAACCCATTCAAGGATGCAGGGCGATAGGAGCATTGCGTGCATTTCACGGCGTAAGGGATTGTGTTAGCATACTTCTTCTCGACCCGGCTGTTACTGCGGCATGATACTTCTCAGAGCTTTATACGACCAGAGCGATGTGCGAGTTGTCTGCTCGGGAATGCACGAAAAAGATGTGGTGCATGGTGCCGAAGCAAAAGTCATAATCTGATACGCCTTATGTGGGATCTCGGGATGTTTCAACACTTATTGAATTCACTCACTACCACCCTCTCGCCTGCAGCATCTCCTCATCTCTCAGGACACTCACCTCAATCCCTTTCATCGGTATTCCCAATCCCTTAGAAATCTCAGCAAGTTTCTTCGCATCATCGTAGTTGTTCACTGCATCCACAATTGCAGAAGCCATTCGTGGCGGGTTTTCCGACTTGAATATCCCGGAACCGACAAAAACACCGTCTGCTCCGAGCTTCATCATGAGAGCCGCATCAGCAGGCGTTGCAACTCCTCCGGCTGCGAAATTCACCACTGGTAATCGCTGCAATTCCGCCGTCTCATGCACCAAATCAAAAGACACTTTCAACTCTTTCGCAACGTCTTTCAACTCTTCCTCGCTCTTTCCTTTTAGTGACCTTATATCGCCCATAATCAATTTCATGTGTCGAACCGCTTCCTTCACATCTCCAGTCCCCGCTTCTCCTTTCGTTCTTATCATTGCCGCACCTTCCTCTATGCGACGCAATGCTTCACCTAAATCCCGGGCACCGCAGACAAAAGGCACTGTAAACATTCTTTTATCTACATGATGCGTGTCCACCGGTGTTAGAACCTCTGATTCGTCCACCATATCAACGCCCAACGCTTCCAGTATTTCCGCTTCTACAAAATGCCCTATGCGGCATTTCGCCATCACCGGTATCGTAACCGCGTCAATGATTTCAGAGATAACCATAGGGTCTGCCATTCTTGCTACGCCACCAGCTTTTCTGATATCCGCAGGAACTGCATGCAGAGCCATAACAGCAATAGCACCTGCATCCTCTGCCACTATCGCCTGTTCTGCACTCGTCACGTCCATTATCACACCGCCCTTTTGCATGGAAGCGAAACCGCGCTTCAAAAGTTCTGTTCCATGTCTAAGTTGTTCAATTTCTCTCACCATCTTTATTCCCCTTCTCCATGATGATCTATTTTATACGAATATAAAAATGATTTTTTTCTTGGGTAAAGCTTTTCTTTTTTAAAAAGAAAAGATTTAAAATGGAGCTTGCTTTTGAACTGTCAGGGGAGCATGAAACACTCCCAAAATCCGAAGTTTTTGCATGTCTACACGCTTTGAGCATCTCTTATGCTGAAAAAATATTCTCCGAGGGAATATTGGTAGTTGACATGCAACTTTCGCATGAAGCTCTTGATACTTTATCAAGACGATTGGGGATGACGCACTGCATATATGAAGTAAAAGGCATGAGTAAGCCAGAGGAAAGGGAAATTCTGGCAGTCGTCAAAAATGCTGATATGGGCAACATTATGGAACAAGGTCACACGTTTGCAGTGCGTGTTAAAGTAAAAAGCAACTTTATATCCGAGGAGAGAAAACCGCTTTCTTTAGGCAGGAGTTTAGAGAGAAAAGCGGGAGAAATCATAAAACGAAAGGGTTATAAAGTGAACCTCACCAATCCATCTAAAACGTTTGTGCTATTGTTGACAAACCAAACATGCTTTTTCTGTTTGCTCTTACACGCCACAGATAAAAAACAATTTGAGGGACGGAAACCGCATTTAAGACCTTTTTTTTCGCCTGGCGTTATCCAGCCAAAAATTGCTCGTGCTCTGGTTAATCTCAGTGGCATAAAAGAGCGAGAGCTTTTTCTTGACCCTTTCTGTGGCACAGGAGGGATATTGATAGAAGCAGGTCTGATAGGAGCGACACTGGTGGGAATAGACGTACAGGAGAAGATGGTGAGGGGAGCTGAGGAGAACCTGGAAGCTTATGGACTGACTGGAGATTTAATCATAGGGGACGCTTCTAAAATAGCATTGCAAGATAATAGCGTTGACGCTGTCGTGACAGACATGCCCTATGGTAGATCCTCTTTGATATCAGGATCAGGCTACTTTTTTGCTGAATCCCGCGCATTGTTCCTCGAAGGGCTATACCAAAATACTTTGAATGAGGTACATCGTGTGCTAAGAACTCGTGGAAAAGCGGTCATCGTATCCAACTCTTCTTCTTTTTATTCCCTTTCTCATGAGTACAATTTCCGTATCCTCGAAAATCATAAATACAGAGTTCATAAAAGTTTAAGTAGATACATAGCAGTACTTGAAAGAGAATGACGGAAAACTTTTTATGCGCTATTTATATATAAATAAAATCAAAATAAAACAAGCGAAAGGTGAAGAAAAATTGAAAGTGCGTTTACCAAATGGGAGAGAAATAGAAGCGATGGATGTTGACTTTGAGACGATAAAAGAGGATTGGAATGAATACAAGCTGGAAGACGGTACGGTATTGAAGTTCAAGACAATAGTGAGTAGTATTATTCGCACCGCGGACTACGACCCGATGACCGGGGACCCGGTTTACCACGTCCGTTCTACGAACATACTGCGAGTGAAAGTGCCGGAGGAGATGAAGCGGTTGCCTGTTACGAGGAAACCAGGAGGAAAGGAAGAAGGAGTTGAAGTTGGTTAGTTAGCAAGAGTTAATGGCAGAACTCATTAAATTAAGCATATTGCAATTTCTTATCGTTATAATAGCTATAGTAGCTACAAGTCCTGCCGCTGGCTACAATGGTGGCGATCATTATTTTAACGAGACAGATACCTATTTCAACCAGCTCATCCTGGATATCTACGTAGACGAAACCGGCAAAGTGCTTGTAACAGGATACGTGGATGACATTAATGGCTTGCCCTTTTTAAAAACAGCAGAATATCTCTATGAAAATGATACAAAACAATTATACGCCCTTACAAACGCATTAACATGGAAATACGCGGACAAATGGGTATTGAATTTCTCCACCCGCGATTTTTACACCGAATATCATACGGTCTTTTATTTACCCGAGGATGTGAAGCTATTGGTCAGTTACTCTGAGGGGCTGGAACATTTTGTCACGACATTCAACGAATCGCTGGTTATAGATGTTCAGGGATATGACATTGAAAGTCCAGCGACCACGATAGAATACCAGCAGCCGCTCGGAGAAACAGGTGATAAAGGTGTTGATTCTGGTTTCTACATCAGCCCCAGCTATTTAGTATTCATTCTCGCGCTCTCGATTTTGACTCTTGCGCTTATCATCGTCATCGTCAAACAAAAGCGAAGGGAAGATGTACGCCATGCAGAAGAACTGCTGGTGAAGAGGAAAGAAGGCAAAATCGAAGCTACGCCCGAAATGGCGCGGGTGATGGAGACGCTAACGAATAGAGAGCGGGCAATAGTAAATGCGCTGCTCAAGCACAATGGCGAGATGACTCAGGCGGACCTTAGATACGAAACAGAGATACCTAAGTCGTCCTTAACCGGTATCCTTCGTTCGCTCGAAAGAAGAAAGATAATCATAAAGAAAGAATGGGGTAGAACGAACGTTATAGAACTATCAGAATGGTTCTTATTAGGAAGGTGAACGAAAATGAACGGTTTGAACGTTTTTTTGAAAAGGATTTTGTGCGTGGTCGTGGTCGCAGCATTGGTACTTAGTATCGGGGTGCCTGGTGTTGGGGTATCACACCCAGTGCAAAAAGGAAAAGGGGAGAATAATGCAGCGAAGATGCTGTCGCTAAGCGGAGAGATGAACGAACTATCGTCAAACGGTGCCCTGAAAGGGTCAATTAGAGTCGTTTATAGCGGGCATGGCTTCGCCTTGAGAGAAGACGACGAGTTCCATGTGCTCAGGGTACATATCGTCAGAGTAAGGCACTTACAACCGATGTACGTCAGAGGACTTATAGCCAAAGGCCTGAGTATTAAGGAGATAAGAGCAGAAATCGAGAAACTGAGAGGGCAGTATTTCTACCGAGGATATCTGCGGCTTGGAGGGAAGCATTACAGACTTGTTAATATGTCTTTTGATGCTATTGAAACAAATGGTAATCGAGTATTTAACGCCGATATAGCAGCTCGCTTAGATAACACAGAAATTATCGCGGGGCATATCAGTATAGCAGTTCTGCGCTACGAGGGTCTCTGGATAGGAGATGGCGAGCTGAGTATGGATGAAGGCGACTATACGGGAGAATATAGAGTATTGCTCACCGTGCTCCCGTCTGGGCTGCGACAATTACAGAGTTAAGAAAGAATGCGGTAGGACGAACGTAATAGAACGATCAAAAGAGTTTTTATCGTGAAATGAACGAAACTGAACGTTTTAAGCGGTTTTTTGAACGATTAGTTCTGTGTTACCCTTTTATATCGTTCAAAACAAGCTATACGTGGAGGTAATAAAAAATGGAACACATAAAAAGAAGTATTTTGTGCGTGGGTGTAGTGACGGCGTTTTTGCTGAGTATCGCAGTGACTGGCGTCGCGGTATCACAGCCAGTGCAAAAAGGGAAAGCGATGACGACAGTGCTAAGCGGGGAGAAGATAGAATTAAATGGAGTAGAGAAAGTGCCGATCGGACTTGTTCATCGCGGGCATGGTTTCGCCCTAAATGGGGATGAATTCCATGTGCTCAGGGTACATGTCATCAGAGCAATGCACTTAGAACCGATATACGTTAAGGCACTTATGGGAGAGAACACGAGTATCGAGGACATAGAGTCAGAAACAGGGAATCGCACGCCATATCTTCGTGGACACATGCGGCTTGGAGAGAACCATTATAGATTGGTGAACATGTCTGTTGATGCGGATGAAACAAATGGTAGTAGAGTATTTGAAGCCGATGTCCTGGGTCCTGTGCAGGAAACTAATAGAACCGTAGGGCGTATATGCATAACTACCATGGACTATGAGGGTGTTCGGATAGGCGAAGGCGAGCTGAGCATGGATGAAGGCGAATACAAAGGCGAATACCGGGTGCTGCTCGATGTGCTTCCCACGCGATTGAGACCGTGGAGATGAACAAAGTGGGTAAGTAACAAGAGAAAATGGTCGGATAGGTCCTGAGACCATCCGATTTTTTATTTTTTCCCCCTTACATCTTTTGCTTAATCAAAAACAAACAGAGTATCAAAATCTTATTTTGGCTATTCTTTTATCATTACTTTTTTACCCTTCCTTTTTGGCACTATTTCCATCTGCGCATGCTCGAATTTAGTTTTTAGCTCTTTGCCTTGCTGCAAATAGTCAAGAAACAAAGCTAAAGCTGCTATTTCCGAATGCGGTTGATTTGATACCGCAATGTTCCAATCCGCGACTTCAAAAACATCATAAGGAACCTTCTCAGCGCCTATCACGACCATTATACGCGCTTCTTCCTTCTTCGTTTCTTTTCTTATTTCATCTATCACGTCAAGGATGTTCTCACCGTACATCGTGAGATGGCACACTCTCCCGCCTTCTCTCTTCCATTCCTTTAGCTCTTCGCGCCATTTCGTATCTATTTGCACAAAGAAGTCGCCACCCCACCGCTTTGTTACTTCTTTTATACTTCTCTCCACTCCCTTATCCTCTGAAGCGAGAATCATGCCCCTTGCACCTAATGCCCTCGCAACTAATCCGACATGGGTGGTTATTCGTTTATCTCGCTCCGGTCGATGTCCCAATCTCAGCACCACAATTTCCACTTTCTTCTTTTTCTGATTTTGATTTTGATTTTGATTAAACTTTTCTTACGTTTAAAATGCTTGACGGGAATGCCATGCGAGTTGCGATTGAAAGAGAAAAACCAGATGCATTAGGTGGGGTTGGCATATTTGGTTGTGAACTTTTTGTTATCTAAAAACACTCCAAAAATCGAAGAGATGGGTCAGGGAGATGTTCTCAGAGTAATTGAGGAAAAATTAAAAGTTGGATAAAACGTTTAAGGCGGATACCATGTCCGAAATCGTGAAGTCATTATTTAAATCAACAATTTTCAATATGATACATGCTATGCTAAAAAATAAGGGGACGTTCTTCGTGTTAGGGATAGATGCAGCAACGTGGAGTATTATAACACCGAATCTAAGCAAGTTAAGGAATTTTAAGCGCTTAATAGAAATAGGTAAAAGCAAAGTAATTACTCTGAAAAAAACCATATCTGCGTCTGTTTGGTGTGGCATGTTTTCAGGTAAGCTTTTAGAGGAGCATAAGCATGAAAGTTATGTGGTTAATGGCGAACTCGTGAAACTGGATTTTATATGGGATGTTTTAGCGCGAGAAGGAAAGAAAGTAAAAGCATTGAATGCACCTTTTGTCGTGCCACCTTACTCTTTCGGGCTAGATTTCAAGCCCGTGGGTTTTGGTTTGCCGACAAACGAGAAGGAATGGAATGAGGAGTTAGAGAGAGTCACAGAGAAGACAAAGGAACTTTTAGCGGAGAAACCGGATGTGCTCATCCCGGTTTATACGCTTTTAGACAGAATCCAACACTTCCACTGGGGAGAGGATTACGTGGTCGAGTGGTATAAGCGCATGGATGAGAAGATTGGAGAATTGATATTTGATACGGGTTTTTTAGATTTAGAAGGAAATAACAAGTTAATTGTAATTTCAGACCATGGTTTTTGTTCTTTTGGCGAGGCGAAAGTGCAGACATTGCCCGAGTACACGAAAGAAGGGAAATTGAAGGGCGACCATCATGAAAATGCATTTCTGGTAACGGTGAACGTGGATTATGAGATAAATAGACCGCAGGATGTGTTCTATGTGGTTAAGGAGGATTTTTACTGATCTTTAGAGATGTTGAGTAAATGCCAAACGAAGAATCATATTTAAACGAATCGCTACGTAAAATCGCTAAAGGCGCAGGCTTCGTCCTGGTAGGAACCATAATAGGAAGAGCATTTGGCTACGGCTCAAGATTAATAATTGCACGATTAGGTGCAAGCGATTACGGCCTGGTCGCACTCGGTTTTGCGGTGATGTCAATTGTAGCAACTCTTTCGCTGGTAGGAATACAAAGCGGGATTGTCCGGTATGTATCTTTTTACAAAGGTAAAGAAGATAAAGGAAGAATTAAAGGCACGATAATCTCTGCATTGAAGATAACCTTGCCTTTGAGTTTGTTCTTCGCATTTATTCTGTTCTGGTATGCAAGCTGGATTTCAATTCATGTTTTCCACGATGCGAACCTGACATCCATTCTAAAAATTTTCGCTGTTGGGGTTCCGTTCTTTGTTTTAGCTCAAAATTTATTGTCCGCTACTGTCGGATTTCAAGATATGAGGTATCGAGTTTACGCAGAGAATATATTTCAAGAGCCTTTGAAGTTAGCGGCAATTGTTATTTTTCTCCTATTGGGACTTGGTGTTGTTGGTGCAGCATGGGGCTGGGTGTTTGCAATAATGGTTACGCCCTTTCTTGCGTCTTATTTCCTCGAAAAGAAAGTTTTTCCTATTTTCAAAACGAAAGTGAAAGCAGTTTCGGTGGATAAAGAGCTTTTCGCTTTCTCTTTTCCTCTGCTATTTGCAGGTATCGCAGGCATGATAATGGGTTGGACAGATACATTGATGTTGGGATATTTTTCTTCATCTGCGGATGTGGGGATTTATAATGCGGCACTGCCAACAGCACAGTTGATAAGGGGTATTCCAGCGGCTTTTGTCGCTATTTTCTTCCCTGTTGTTTCTGAACTCTATGCGAGAAATAAAATAGAGGATTTAAGAAGGACTTACAGCGCAGTTACAAAATGGATGCTTGCACTTATCTTCCCTATATTTTTGCTGGTATTACTTTTCCCTGAGCAAATCATCAAAATTTTGTTTGGTGCTGAGTATGTTGCGGGAGCGACTGCTTTATCAATCCTGGTGTTTGGATTTATGATTTATGCGGCAATAGGTCCAAGCGGTGCGATCTTGCGAAGTTATGGGAGAACGAAAATAGTCATGATGACTAATTACATAGGAGCGGTGATAAATTTTGGGTTGAATTTTCTGTTAATACCGATTTATGGCGTGAATGGAGCGGCAGTTGCAACTGGTTTTTCACTTGCTCTCCTGTATATTCTTAACTTTTTGTTTGCTTATAGAGTAGCAAAGGTACAGCCATTTCGATGGAGTTATTTAAAGATAATTCTTGCTCCGTTGATAGCTGTCTTTGTTGTTTATTTGTTGACGAGGTATGTTATAGGTGTTTCAACGTTTGCTTTAATAGCAATGCTAATTGTTTTTCTTGCTCTTTATTTCTTCTTGCTTCTGCTGATGAAATCATTTGAAGAGGAGGATTTGATGAT
>JAPDIG010000047.1 GCA_025966525.1 Candidatus Methanophagales archaeon
TAAGTAAATATGGAAGAAGAACTTGCGGGGTTGATAATAGAAGATGAGAAATGCATAGGCTGTGGAATCTGTGTTGTCGTGTGCGATGAGAACAGGATGAACGAGGAAGTGATATACGGCAAAGGAGGGAGATACGAAGATAAGTTGGTTTTGAGAGTAGAAGAAGGAAAAGCGAGGTTAGTAGATGCGAAGAAGTGTAAGAGAGCATTTGAACCACCAGAGTTTTGCAGAGCTTGCGTTGACCACTGCCCTACCGGTGCGATAGGGTTGTTGTCTCTGGTTTAGCGTAAACGATCTCTTGAACAAATATGGACTTGATGGCATAAGGGCATTCTCCGCGCATGTAGTGCGAGATATAAAATAAATCATCGGATCCTATACGCTACCGCGTCGTCAATGGTTGATACTTCCTCTACTTCCATCTTCCCTTTCTTATATTCTTTAAGGCCCAAACACTTACGAATGTGAACCAAAATATCTTTGGCTTTTCAAACACACCCCCTACCTCTCCTATATACCCTCCTTCTTCTATGGTTCCAGTAATAACAGCATCTTTGCTTACGTTCTTCCCTTCTATCGCTGCAACAGTCGCAACAGCAATAGCAGCTCCTGCGGATGGTCCTCCTATTAAAAGTACCATTCACGTCAAAAGAGATGATGATATCCTTGTTAGAGACGTCACTATTAGTGAATTTTTCAGCAACTTTTACCGCTTTTCTTGC
This sequence comes from Candidatus Methanophagales archaeon, assembly GCA_025966525.1. Classification (GTDB taxonomy): domain Archaea; phylum Halobacteriota; class Syntropharchaeia; order Alkanophagales; family Methanospirareceae; genus QMVO01. The sequence goes on from JAPDIG010000047.1 coordinate 723, forward strand.
TGAATATTGTGTATCCGGCTCAACAAAAGGGAAAGTATCAGCCAGTACACGCAGCATCTCCAATCACAGCTAAGGACCTATCCTCCCAAACTCTGTTTGACAAATCACACACCTGAGGCCGCTACCTTCCAAAACCTCCTTTACTTTGAGCATATCCAAATAAGAAGGTTTTTTTAGGTCCATTCTTCTGAACGCCGGTCTGTAATCCAGAGCGCATACCTGAACATCCGGCGACCATCCCGCTATCCTTTCCCCTATTTTGTATATCTCATCAAGCGATACAAGAGCCTCATTGTAGGGTATGCCTATGCCGACAAACATCTTATCCGAATAATTTTCTCCGAGGTATTTAATTGCCTTCCATTCGGTATTCAAGAGTTTTTTCGCGAATTCACGGTCTTTTATCCCGGTGATTTCCGCGAAAGTATCAAGCTCCAAACCCTTTACATCTGCTCCTATATCAGTAGCGCCCGCGAGATAGAGAGCATCTATGTAATCCTCAGTTAGCACAACTGCGTTTGTATCCACGTGCAATCTCGCTTTTTTATCCCTGTTCAATCTCTTCAATTCCTTCAGATATTCCAACAGCCATCTTCTGTTCAGTGTGGATTCGCCGCCTGATATCGCCATCCTATCAACGCCGAATCTTCGCCGTTCGTAGCTTACTAGCCTCGCCGCCTCTACTGGCGACAGTGGTTCTTCTTCGACTGCCGAATAAGTAATTTCCCAGTTCTGGCATGTTGGACATCTTAATATACAGCCATGCGAAAAACATGCGACTTCTATAAATCTAAATCCTAATCCCAGAGTTCTTGGCTTTATCCAATAAGGCGTGCCCACTCCTCCTACTGCATGTCCCTGAAACCCGGAAACCACTCTTTTTGGCTCTTTCTTTTCTATCGCATCCTTATCCGTTATTATCTCCATACCTTCTTCTGCAGGTGTTACGCAGCTCGGCTTCAGATTACCATTTATAATAACCGCGCACGACCAGCATCCCCCGGTGCGACAAGGTGCAAGAATTTCGGTCTCGCTTAATTCCCACATCCCTTTTTCATCTTTGAACGGTAACGTTGTAAAACCTATTAATTCAAGCGCCCTCAGCACAGTTATGCCTCCCGGTACCTCGTATCTTTCATGGTTTACTTTTATTTTTATTTCCTTTCTACGCTCTGAGATCTCTTCTAAAACCCTCGCTTCATATGGACACGCATCCACACACGCACCACATCCAATGCAATTATCGTGAGAAGGGCATATCAACGCACAGAATCCACACTCTTTGCACTTCTCAATTTTTCTTCTCGCAACTTTGAACTTCATGCCATCTATGCAATGCTTTTTAATTAATTAACCCTCTATTTTTAAGTGTTAAAATAGAAAGAGGAATAAAAATGGGGATAAAAGAAGCTTTAAAGAAACTATTTGTGAAGAAGGAGAAAATAATGGGGAATGTGGAGGATTATCTGGACCTGGATATAGAGGAGTACGAAGAGGAGCTAAAGAAAGAAGAAGATATAAAGATGTACATAAAGACTGCTGAATTGACGGGTTTATTCGATGTTCCCGAATTGAAAAAGGAGATATACGCAGGTAATATATTGATTCTGGACATATCATTGGCAAGGCAGGACAAAGTTCTTGTAGAGAAAGCGATAAAAGACCTGAAGATGGCTGCATTTGATGTAGGGGGGGACATCGCAGGTATTGGGGATGACCAGGTGATAGTGGCACCAACAGGAATTAAGATAGAAAGGAAAAGATTGATTGGGAAGTAAGTAAATATTTGGCGAGTGCGACTAAGCGGCAATGCGGAGTTGAAAAAGGATGTGAAAGAGAAATGCCCGATTTGCGGAGCGGAAAGTGAATTGCACGTTTTACCTTATGAAATACCTCATTTTGGCGATGCCTTGATGTTCATTGCTACTTGTTCCTCTTGTGGGTATCGCTATACCGATGTAATGATACTATCAGGTGAGAAGAGGAGAAAATACGAGCTGGAGATTTCCTCTGCGCAGGATTTGAATGTGACCGTTGCAAGGTCTTCGTTCGGGAAGATCGAAATACCGGAGTTGGGTGTAAGCGTAGAACCGAGAAGAGGAGAAGCTTTTATTTCTACGGTGGAAGGCGTGTTGAAGCGCGTGGAAGAAGTGGTGAAGATGTTGAGCAGGGATGTCACGGGGGGAAAGAAAAAGCGTGCAGAACATATTTTGAAGCAGATAGAGCGAATAAAGTCGGGTGAAGCCACCATGACGTTAATAATTGATGACCCCTCCGGAAACAGTGCGATAATCTCCGAAAAGGCTAAAATTATCGTGTATTAAAGAATTTTTTATTGTGAGCAAGTAATGACCCATGTTCATCTATCTCACCTGCCTTTATCCGCGTAGATGATATTGTCTTTCCATTAGCTGCTTTTGCATGTTCCACTTTTACTATCTTTATAGGTCTCTTTCCTCGCTCTTTTCTGAGCCTATTTATCTCCAACGCCACTTCATACGTCTCCGGGGATATGACAATATAATCAAAATCCTCATCCAGAGTGACGCCGTATCTGTCGTTTAATTCCACCGTTCTTATCTTCACACCATATTCTTCATACATGTATTGGGAGAGATTCTCTGCCCTCACATTGTAAGGAAGAACCTCTCTGTTCTTATTGGCTCGTGCCATCCTATCAGATGTCACACCTATGACGATTTCGTCCCCTTCGCTCAGCTCATACACTTTTTTCAATAACTTCTTATGCCCGTCGTGCAGTGGGTCAAAGGTGCCGCCTATCGCTACTTTCATTGTTTGATATTATTTTATGCACTTATGGCGTTTAAATCAAAGCACCACTAACAAATGCAATTAACCCAATAACCAGTGCAATCAACGTCTCTTTCCTCAGATAGTTATAGTTTATAAGAGAAACAGTTTTTGGATTAAACTCCTTTCTAAACGGTTTGAATTTTAGCCCGAGACACGTATGCACAAACAACGCATCGGCAGCCATAACAGGAAATATATATGCAGGATTAAAGAAATAAGCAGTGTTGACCAAGAAAAAAGGCACTACACCCAGTATAACTGCGAGTGAATAAGAAATTATTGTAACGAGCTTGGCTTTCTCCACCCCATACACGCTTGCGATACTCCTTACGTTTCTTACCTCGTCTCCTTTTACGTCTGCTATGTCCTTCATCACCTCTCTTCCGAAACCCGCAAAGAACGCAATGGAAGAAAGAATAAGAATAGGTAGCACTACTTCCATCCTCTCAGGCTCTGTGATTAACCCGCCGTAGATAAACGGTATCGCCATCGTGCCCGCAATATAAAAATTACTTATTGCGAGGAATTCCTTTATTTTTACATCGTAAAGAACACCCAGGGCAGCTAATGTAAATGCTATGAGGAAGAATAAAGGATTTTTCAGGATTATGGAAAGGAATACGGCAAATATAATGCCGATGGTAGTGGCAAGGCATGCAATCAGCACTGCCTCTTCTTTTCTCATATCGCCTCTCACCAAAGGTCTATCCATCCTCCGGTTAGCAACGTCCGATTCCAGGTCATAATAATCATTTAGCGCAAATGTGCCTGCCTGAATAAAAAAAGCGGTTAAGAATCCCAAAATCGCGGGTTCGTAAGAACTCCCCCCTGCTATGACCACCCCTATTATCACCCCACATCCATACATCAATCCATGCTCTAATCTCGTTAATTCCCAGACGGTTTTTATTTTCGACACAAACTAAGTTTGATCAAAGGAATTTATATTTTTTCGCAAGCATTTCAAAAGTTTTTCTCTGATGAAACTTTTTTCTAAAAAGTTTTATGAGGAGGATATTTGTTTTAGAGGAGCAGACGATAGGTAAAATAGCCGCGGGTGAAGTTGTGGACAGACCAGCATCAGTGGTTAAGGAGTTGATAGAGAACTCGATAGACGCAGGGAGCAGACACGTGGTTGTAGAGGTAGGCAACGGCGGAATGGATTATATCAAGATAACAGATGATGGAAGTGGTATAAGCGAAGAAGATGTAGAAGCAGCATTTGAGAAGCATGCAACGAGTAAAATAACAAGCATAGAAGATTTAGCGTCTTTACAAACCCTTGGGTTCCGCGGTGAGGCATTACCAAGCATAGCAGCGGTGTCAAGGATAGAGCTTAGCACAAGACACAGAAGCGAAGATTTCGGCACTTATCAGAAAATAGAGGGTGGAGTGATAAAAGAAAGAAGAAAGATAACCAGGGCAAATGGTACCACCATAGAAGTCAAAAACCTGTTTTACAACCTTCCCGCAAGAATCGGTACCATAAAATCACAATCCACTGAACTGAGGCATATAATGGAGAAGGTGATAAATTATGCCATAATCTATCCGGAGATAAAATTTGAACTCTTTCACGGCGAAAAGGAAAAGCCCATAATAAGCACGTTAGGCAATGGGAAAATGTTAGATGCTATCGTTAATGCATATGGGAGCGGCATTGCTAAAGAGCTCATCGAGCTAAAAGGGCTGGATTCACCTGCTTCTTCTCCTCTTATTAACCTTCAACTTAGCGGCTATATTTCCAAGCCTTCTCTGGCTTACGGCACAAAAAAACATTTATTCACGTATGTGAACAGGCGGTTTGTAAAGAGCGAGGTCATGGACAAGGCGATAAAGAGAGGCTATATGTCTTTGTTACCAAAGCACGCTTATCCTTTCGCGGTTGTTTCCCTCTCCATCGAGCCAAGCGAAATAAATGTGAACATCCATCCAAAGAAGCACGAGATAAGCTTTTACCACCAGGATGAAGTTTTTCACGCCATAGCCGAATCCGTTTCCACAACGTTACACCATGCGGATTTGATTCCAGAGGTCGTTGAGAAAGAAAAAGGCGAAGCCTGGGTTGGACCTGAAGCAGGGGGTATTGATCTCTTCGGAGCTACCGGTGTGGAGAGAAAAGCAGCAATAAAAGCAGTGCAAACTTCTTTTCAAGCAGATATGGCAGAGATTGAGGAGGGTGAGGCAGGGGGCAGTTTAGACATACGGGCTGCCCCTCTCTATCAAGTTCTCGATAGTTATCTCATAGCACAGAGTGAAGCGGACGATGTGATTATGATAGACCAGCATGCTGCCGCGGAACGAATAAATTTTGAGAGATTAATCGAGAAATACGGGCATCGAATAGACAAGCAAGCTCTTTTGAGACCTTACGTCCCTGAACTCAGTCCACATCAGCTCTATTTGCTCCGTGAGAATGAAGAGGCAATTAAATCCATGGGATTTGATATAGAGCCATTTGGCGAGGACGGTTATATTATACGAGCAATACCAGTGGTTTTCTATCGCCTGATAGGCGAAGAGGAGATCATGGGGGTAATAGAGGATTTAGTGGAGGAGAGTGGTAAAAGGGAGGATAGGATAGGGATTTTGTTCGCCACTGCGGCTTGCAAAGCGAGTATAAAGGCAGGAGAAAAGTTATCTTATGAGGGAATGCGAGAGATAGTGGAGGGGTTGAAGAGCGCAAAGATACCCTACACGTGTCCACACGGAAGACCAACGATGATTCGGTTAACCAAGAAAGAAATAGAAAAGAGGTTTAAGAGGAGGTAGTAAAAATTGTATCCAAAAAAGATAAAAAAGGGAAACGAGGATTTTACGGCTCATTTATTCCCCCGACCACATTCGCTCAAACATTTTTACCGCATCTTCATACTCGATTTTACGTGGGTTACGTGCTAAGTACCCTTTCTCCTTTGACATTGCTTCTGCCAAGTCTGATAGGTCTTCCTTCGGTACGTCCAAATCAGCAAGCCGCGTGGGCAAATCTAACTTTTCAAGCATGTTCATAACACATGCAACCGCTTTCGATGCTGCTTCTTCCTCCGTCATCCCCGAAATATCCTCTCCCATCTCGCGTGCAACTTTCGCTAACTTTTCCTTGGCATCACTTTCAACAGCATTATACTCCATCATGTAAGGCAGAGCAAGCGCTGCTGATACACCATGAGGGATTTTATACTTTGCTCCGAAGGTATGCGCTGCTGCATGACCTGCTATAACACCCGCATTTCCAAATGCCATACCAGCTAGCATCGCTGCTAACGCCATTTTTAAACGCGCATCGAGGTTATCGCCATGTGAAAAAGCCTCCTCTAAATTATTCGCAATCTTCCTTATCGCTTCCAACGCAAAAGAATCGGTCAGCGGGTTTGAACCTGTGGATAAAAATGCCTCAATCGCATGGCTCAAAGCATCTATGCCTGTTGAAGCCGTTACCTTTGGTGGCATCGTAGCGGTGAAGGCAGGGTCAATCAAAACAACATTTGCGAGATTATAAGGGCTTGCTATCGCCTTTTTCTTCTCTTCTACAATTACGAGTGCGAATGGAGTTGCTTCCGCACCCGTCCCCGCAGTTGTTGGAACTAAAATTTTCGGTACGCTTGGGTTCGCAATCTTGTTCGCACCCAAGAAATCGCTCACACCTTGCTCCGGGTTCGCAGCAGCAGCAGATGCTACTTTTGCCATATCCAGGACGCTTCCGCCTCCAATACCTACAATCAGGTCGTACTTCGCTGCTCTTGCAGCAGCAACAACTGTTTCCGCAGCCGCTAAGGTCGGCTCTGGCTCAATCTTATCTAAAATATCTACTTCTACAACTTCTCTCAGAGGCTTTTCTATTTTTTCGAGCAACCCTGTCTTTTGCATTGTCGCATCGGTAACCACAAGTGCTTTTTTCGCTCCCAATCCTTTCGCCTCTGCATCTATCTTCTCCCCTATCCCCACACCAAAAACAACTCGTTTTGGCAACTGAACTGCATACATTACCATTTTTACCACCTATAAAATATATATATATAAACCCTTACTCTTTAACTACATTACTTTCTTATTTACCCTCTGCGATCATTCCCCTATTTTTTCTCTTACCATTCGATGAACCTCTTGTGGAGTGGCTCTGCCTCTTGTTTTTTTCATCACTTGTCCAACGAGGAAATTCAATGCTTCTTTTTTACCTGCTTTAAAATCATCAACAGCAGCTTTATTCTCCTTTATCACCGCCAACACCGCCTTTTCCATCTCTGCTGAATCTATACTTGCTAATCCTTTCTTTCTTATGATTTCATCAGGATTCCCTCCCCGGTCGAGCATCTCCCGTATTATTTCCGTCGCTCCTCGCTCGGTAATTACGCCTCTTTTCAAATAATTTAGTATTACAACGAAATCCTCGGCAGAAATCCTTTTTGATGCCTCGCGCATCGAAATAGCCCGATAATTTAACTCTCCCTTTAGAACATCTGCCACCCATGTAGCGCATAACTTCGCATCCGTTTTTGATGCCACCTCTTCATAAAAATTCGCTATATTTATGTCAAAAGTGAGCGCATTCGCATGCTCCCTCGTTATGGAATACTGCGCGATGAATCGCCTCTTCTTTTCGTCTGGAAGTTCTGGTATCTCCCTCCTTATCTCCCCCACCAAGTCAGAAATACGAATAGGCACAAGGTCGGGCTCGGGGAAGTACCTGTAATCATGCTCAAACTCTTTCGTCCGCATAGAAATCGTTATGCCACGCACCTCGTCATAATGCCTCGTCTCTTGCTTTACTACGAGACCGCGGCGCAATAAATTCTTTTGCCTCGTTATCTCAAAAGATAAAGCACGCTCCACACCTTTATAAGAAGAAATGTTCTTTACTTCTGCTCTTTCTCCTCCTCCCACTGATATATTCGCATCAACCCGCATCGCACCTTCCAGGTCGCCCTCAAACACGCCCAAATATTCCAATATGCTCCTGAGCTTACCTAAAAATATACGCGCCTCTTTTGGCGACCTCAAGTCAGGCTCGGTCACTATCTCCACTAACGGTATTCCCGACCTGTTATAATCGACCAGAGAATATTTCGCAGTATCTATCGTCCCCTTATATACCAACCTACCTGGGTCTTCCTCCATGTGCACCCTTCTTATCCTTATCTCTCTCTCTTTACCGCCACCGTCACCTGCATTCTCTATTCTCACAAGCCCATTCAATGCAATGGGGAAATCATATTGCGTAATCTGGAAACCTTTTGGAAGATCGGGATAATAATAATTCTTCCGGTAGAAGATTATTTCAGGTTGCACTTCACAACCCAATGCAAGTGCCACTTTTATACCATATCTTATCGCTTGCTCGTTCACCACAGGCAAAGCCCCTGGTAAGCCCAGGCATGTTGCGCACACGTGCGTGTTTGGCTCGGAATTGTGATAGTCAGTAGAGCAGGGGCAGAATAATTTCGACTTCGTAAGTAGTTGTGCATGGCATTCTAAGCCTATTTTCACACCATTTGTATTTGTGCCTTTGCTTTTCATTCCCTAAAAGTTTATTTTTATTCCATAAGTTTTTTTTATGCTTTGAGGGTAATAGAAATAATAAAATGACAACAGTATACGATGTGCCCCCCAGTAAACTGGTAAAGGTAACAGCGGAGAAATTGAAGAAGAACAAGGCTATCCATTTGCCAAAGTGGGCTATGGATGTAAAAAAGGGAGCGAGCAAAGAATTACCACCGCAGGATACCGACTGGTGGTGGGTGAGGTGTGCATCTGTGCTCCGGCAAATATACCAGCATGGACCGGTAGGGGTGTCGAGGCTGCGCACGTATTACGGTGGCAGAGTTAGAAGGGGAGCGAAGCCAGAGCGGTTTAGAGAAGCTTCGGGAAAGATAATAAGAGCGGTGCTTTTGCAATTAGAGCAGGCAGGGTATGTAATTAAACCAGAAAAGGGGAGAAAGGGGCGAATGATATCGCCGAAAGGACAATCTTTCCTCGATGATATCGCACATGAAATAAAGAATTCAGGTGTCAAAGATGGCAAGTGACGAAGAATTAGAGGAAATAAGGAAGAGAAAGTATGAGCAGATGTTGCAAGCGCAGGCAGGAGCTGCGGAAGAGGAAGCGAGAAAAAAAGAGATAGAAGAGGCTAAAAGAACTATTATCCGGCAGATTCTCACATCAGAAGCAAGGGAGAGGCTAAATAACATAAGAATGGCAAAGCCCGAATTTGCAGAACAGTTGGAGAATCAGTTAATAGCATTAGCGCAAAGTGGACGGATAAAAAGTATGATAAATGATGCCCAGCTAAAAGAAATTCTGCGACAGATAATGCCGAAGAAGCGTGAAATTTCTATAACAAGAGTATAATTAGGAGGAAAGTGATGCTTGGCGAGGTGGCAAACAAAATCGCTGAACCCGGGGATAATTGCGGCGCTTTTTATTTCAGGCTCCGTACTTAAGTACGGGGTATGTGTCTTATACAGGTGAAGAGTTAAGAGGAATAAGTGATAATTGGATATCTAACAGAGGGATGTATATGCAAACCAATTTTGGATACCAAGACAATCAGAACAATTGAACGGATATTGCAGCGACATCAGAAAAATAGACGGCGGGGAAGGCGTTTAAAAAAAACGATGGAGAAAAAGAGGGCAGTAATTCATGCCGAAAAGCAAGGATTGGAAAAGTAGAAAAGGAGTATGAAAGATTCAATGTCTATACGAACCCTCAGGCAAATCCTCAAAGAAATCCAAATGTAAATCCTAAGCGCAGAGAACCACTAACCGAAGTGGAAATAAAGACAATTAAAGAACCACACGTCATGTATCATGCTGACAACATGGAAGTTACGCTCGGGAACGGGTCGGCAATATACCAAATCTCCATTGAAGACGACTACTCGCGAGGC
>JAPDIG010000048.1 GCA_025966525.1 Candidatus Methanophagales archaeon
TACCATGCACTTGTGGAGATATTTGCGTAAATGAAACAGGTTGGTGGCGTGCCGGCGGCAGTTTTTATGCCAGCAATACGCCTATACAAGATGCGATAGATAATGCAACCGAAGGAGATACAATTTGCGTGAAAGATGGCACGTACAACGAGAATGTGGATGTGAACAAGCGATTGACGATTCGGTCAGAAAACGGATCCGCTTCAACAATCGTGAACGCCACTGCTCCAACTGATCATGTCTTCGATGTAACCACGGACTACGTGAATATCTGTGGCTTCACAGTGATAGGTAGTCTCCAGGGATATGGAATACATCTTAATAATACCAATCACTGCAACATTTCCGATAATGGTGCATCGAACAACTCTGTTGGCATCGTTCTCAATTATTCCAACAATAACGCCATTACAGACAATAACGCCAGCGACAACCTGATGGGCATTGTTCTCAATTATTCCAGCCACAATCCCATCTACAACAACTACTTCAACAATATAATTAACGCCTATGATGATGGAAACAATATCTGGAACATACAAAAAACTTCGGGTATGAACATTATTGGTGGACCCTAACACCGTAAGCGACAACAGCTATGTTACTATCGGACGCATAACAACATATTACAAAAACTTAAACACCTCCGGCAACTCCCCAACGGCAGACCGGAACTTTGCGGGCCATTTATCCTGGTCTAACCCCTTTTGCGCGAGAAGAGCCGCACCCCATCTCTCCAATCCCACACCTGAGCATCCGGACCACAATTCCTCACCGCTTTGCAGCTTCACGCTAAACCCCTTTGGATATTTGTCGCCATTCACACTCACATTCTGGAATTCCAGCCATTTTCCACTGTAAGGCAGAATTGCCTCGTAATCTATCGTCCCTACTTCCTTTAACTCCGCCAGACCTGCTTTACCCTCCTGAGCCATGAACCAGGGCGTCACCCATGCCTCTCGCCACTCGATGTCCAGAAACTCCTCGAATATGCGTCGATACTTCTCCTGCAACTGCTTAGCATGTCCTATCACCTGCTCCTTCGTTCCTATCCATAATATCTCCACGCGATGGAACTCATCAAGCCGCTCTATACCATGAAGTCCACCGCTTTCATATCTGTGCGAGGTCCCAGACCGGTCAAAAATTCTTATCGGTAGAATTCCATCCGGTATTATCTTCCCTTGCAGAAAAACCCAGAAAGGAGGACATTGTGCATAGCACATCCCCCCTACGGGCTCTATCCGCTCAATAATCATGTCCAGGGGAATCTCATTCGTTACTTTGTAATAATCCGACACTTCCTCCCAGAATTCGGGATCCCTCGTCTTTGGCGTGCATACATAGTACGCCTCAGGGTAAATCCCTTTCGCGTGTCCTGATCGCTTCCACACCGCCCAGGGCACAAACTTAGGAAAAATCATCTCCTCATATCCTAATGGCTTCAATAGAATATCAAGCAATATGGACTCAAAAGCCCTGAAAATTTTCGTTAACTGAGGTCCGTATATCCACTGTCCCCTTCCCGCAGCATGCCGTATCCAACCTCTCTTTATCATCTCCTCCGTAGGGTCTTTATTGAAATAGAAGGTTTTTTTGTTGCTCTCAAACAGCAGTTCCCAGTGCTCCTTTTTACCCTTCCACCTTGCAGCTTCGCGCTTATCCTCCAGTAATCTTATTATTCTATCAGGAATTCTCTTTTCTAACGAAAATTCATCTACATCCAGAAAAAGCGTTAACTCCCCTTTCTCTTCTTTTATTTCCCTAACAAACGGTAATTTCTTTATCTCCACCCCTTCTTTCCATTCCATTGCTATCTCATAGTCCTCTATTTCCATACTTCTTATCCCTATGTGGTGCTTTCCTAAAAACTTACCAAATTCGTTCTTTAATCTGAGAAGCGCATCATGTGCCCTTACAAACCGATCAGAAACTATTTTCAAGCCTATTTTTTCTCCTGTAACGTTCCACCTCTCAATTTCAGCACCGCAACCCGGAGGTGCACCTTTCTTTAATAATTCTGCGTTACAATGCTTCACAAATTCCTCTATCTCAGATGAACTTACAGCGCCGCTCACACTACCACTGCATTTAAGATCTGCTTTTAGCCGAAATTCCATATTCATGGTCACTCTCTTTGTAATTACATACTATCGCATGCATTTATAAATATTAGGATTTTGTGCTTACTATAAGCTCTACCATATCTTGTGCCACTTTTGCATTCATCAAATAATCATCCACACTTGTGATTAGCGAACCTATTTTTTGGGCTTCAAAATATGTCACTACACTTTTTTCCCTTATATCTGTTCTCATATTAGCCATATTATCAGGCATCAGAGGAATCGCTACAAAATCCGCATTTGCTCCGCTTATCTCGATTTCCGCTTTTGTTTTCATCTGAAGTTGAGCGCTATATTTAAATTTGATTCGTGCATATTAAAAAATAGGTGAAAAGTCCATGTTCGACTACGTGGTGGTTGTGGTTAATGATGACTCGAAAGTAAAGAAGTTGGAACGCTCTTCGCTAACAGAAAATGTGCTTCTTAACTCAATTTTTGTCCCGGTTTCTGAGAGTGGCTGGAACGGCGCTGCGGGCAATGGGCTTGGTACACTGTTCGCAATAGAAAACGCCACTAATGCTACTGGGATAGACCTTGTGGATGAAGTGAAACAAGGAAAAAGCGTTCTTATCGTGCATACCGCAGGTGAGAGCACCAGAAACATCCTCGCAAGAACTTGTAAGAACAAAGCGTTCATTATGGTTCCAAAGCGCATGATTTTGGAAGGTGTGATAAAGCAGTTTCAAGCTTTTTCGGTTCCTTCCCGCATTATGGTTACGTGGGGCGATCAATTCTTGTTATTTGAAGATAGTCCAGAAGATATAAAGAAATGCGCCCAGAACACGCATGTTATGCTCTTTGGCTTAAAGACAAAGCTCACAAAGGAGGTTGCAAGTAAATACGGTATTCAGATCGTGAAGAGTGTAGAGAATAAAATAGAAGGTTGCGAACTTCTTGATTTCGATGACTCTCGTAACTACGAAGTGGTGAAAAGAAAGTTGCAAAAGCGAGGTGATGGCGAAGTAATGGTGAATCTGGGGATGTTTACGATGAGTGGTCTCCTGGCAGAACATATGATCGACACATTTAGCGATAATCTGAGAGAGAGAAAAGGAACGTTCAACTCAGATGAGCTATGGCAATTATGGGCTTCACCTGAAGATGAACCCGGAACTGATCACTGGCTACATAAGCATGCAGAGAGAATAAGGAATGAGGTATTTCGTGCAGAGCCACTTGCGCTATTAAAAAGCTTCCCTTTAAGCGAAAAAACCGTATGGCTGGATTTCGGGACGAATGAGAGTTATTACGAAAATATGATGAGGATTCTGGATGATGACGATGTAGGAAGGCGATTACGAGCTTTTTTAGGCGTTGACATTTCTTCGATAAAAAAGGGGTGCGAGGTTTTGGATTCTGTATATGAGAATGCGGAGTTTGAGAATGGAGTGGTAAGGAATAGTGTTATATCGAACTCAACTGCTAAACACATACAGCTTGAGCGGGCATGCGTGATAAATTCTAAGTTAAACCGGATACGAGGGAAGAGATGCGTTGTTTACAACGTGGTTGACCATGCATCAATCGAAGTCGAGGATTGCTTTCTCGTGGATGTGTTCCATCCAAACAAAGGAAGGATAAGGCTTAAGATGCGGATTGGCGAGGAGAAGGGTGCGAAGGAAAGGTGGTGGAACTCTCGACTTCCGGGGAACGATTTCTCGCTCTGCGAAATTGCAGAGATGATGAGTGGCGTCTCTGAAGACGGGATGGTGGAAACAAAGAAAAGGTTTGAGGATATCGCAGAGACGCTTGTAGAACGACCCATAAAAATCAAGCCATTCGTTGAGCACAAGCCCTGGGGCTATGAGTTCTGGTGCGCTTCACCGAGAAATTATTGTGAGTTTGAAATGTTGCAAAAATTCACACTTGATGAACTAACCTGTTTATTTCCGGAAAAAGTTTTGGGAGATGCAAATTTGGAAAAATTCCCACTGATTGTGAAGATAATAAAGGCAGACGATAATCTCTCAGTGCAGGTGCATCCGGATGATGAGTACGCAAGCTCGCTTGGTGATGTTTTCGGTAAAGAAGAGGCGTGGCATGTCCTTGAGTCGAAGCGAGGGAAAATTTATCTCGGATTCATGGATTTTATAAATGCAGAGGGATTTAAAGAAGTGGTGAAAAGTGGAGAGTTTCTTTCGTGTTTGAATGCGTTTGATGCGTACGTTGGCGATACTTATCACATTCCTGCCGGAGTCATTCACGCGTTAGGTGCTGGAACTAAGGTATATGAGGTAAGCACTGCATCTGAAAGAACTTTCAGGGTATATGACTATGGTAGGGGAAGGGAACTGCATCTGAAGGATGCTATGAGAGTATTGAGGTTTGATGAAGAAGGATATGGCAGGGGTTTAAAGAAGGTGCACAAGCTTTTGCGTAAAGATGAAGGATTCGCAGAATATTCGCTTTTAAGAGGCGATAAATTCGAGTTACGGGTTCTCAAGGTTCAAGGCGAAGTGAAAGTGTTCACAGCAGGCAAGCTACAAGTGCTTACGTGTGTGCGTGGGCATGTTACGCTGAAATCAAAACCGAGTGTAGAACTTTCTTCAACTCCTACCGAGACTGTGATGATACCTGCGTGCGTTCAAAGTTTTCAGATGTGTGGTGACGGAGTGGTGCTGTGTGCTAATTTTATTTAAAAAATAAAAATGAAAGACCTATTATTAATAATTTCTCTGATCTTTATTGGACAAACTTTAGGTTGTTTAATTGGATTGATAAAGAACCCAAAAGAAACTATTTTATATGGCTCTTTAGCATTCGCTGCTTCTATGATGATGGGTATATCCTTCTTTCAATTGATACCTGAAAGTCTAAAAATTATGCCTTTTTACTTAGCAATTATCTCTTTTGTCTTTGGAATGGCCATATTTCGAGGAGTTGATAGAACCCTGCCTCATATAAATCCGGAGTTACTTAAAAAGGAGAAGCCATCAATTGAAAGAAGCGTTACCATGCTTGTTATCGGCATGGCTTTGCATAACCTCCCTGAAGGATTGGCAATCGGGGTTGGGTTTGCTTTAACGCCTGTACTGGGAATCACGATAGCATTGGGGATTGCAGCACAGGACGTGCCAGAGAATATCGCAACAATCGTCCCTTTATACGGCTTAACCAAAAAGCGAATGAAATCTTTTATTATAGTAACAGTGACAATCGGGTTTGAAGTACTTGGTTTTATTTTTGGCTATTATATCCTAAAAGGAACATCTTTAAATTTATTAGGCGCCTCACTTGCACTTGTAGCAGGATTCATGACCTACATTTCCGTAGAAGAACTGATTCCCGCAGCACGAATAAAACAGAATTTAAAGACAGGTCTTACCGGTCTTATTTTGGGTGTGGGGTGTGCTTTATTAATTAGCCTTTTGGGCTAAATGATAATTAAGAGAAAAATGAAAGTTTGGACTGAAGCAAAAGACTCGATTAACATCGCCTTAGGCAAACAAAAACCCGATTTGGTGCTAAAAAACGCAAATCTCGTGAACGTATGCAGTGGCGAGATATACGAAACCGATATTGCAATCGCGAAAGGAATAGTAGCTGGATTAGGGAGATACGAAGGTAGAAAAGAGATAGACGCGAGGGGTAATTATGCAGTTCCAGGATTGATTGACGGGCATACACACATAGAAATGAGCATGCTTTCGGTAAGCGAGTTTGCAAGGGCGGTAGTGCCTCGTGGTACGACTGCCGTGGTGGCGGATCCGCATGAGATAGCAAATGTTTCAGGTGTCGAAGGGATAAAAAGTATTTTAGAAGAGGCAAAGGTAACGCTGCTAAAAGTATTTTGTATGGCTCCTTCCTGCGTGCCTTCTACTGATCCCTCTCTTGGACTTGAGACCCCAGGCGTGAGGATAGAGCATGAGGGAATAAAGAAACTGATGCAGATGGAAGGAATCATAGGCTTAGCAGAAGTGATGAATTACGGTGGTGTCATAGCGAAGGAGGAGGAAGTATGGAAGAAAATAGAAGTTGCGATAAAGTTAAAAACGCCAATAGACGGACATGCTCCTTTACTCAGCGGGAGAGAGTTAAACGCTTATGTCTTAAGTGGTGTAGGCTCAGACCACGAGAGTGTCTCTTATGATGAAGCGCTGGAAAAACTCCGGCTGGGTATGCGGGTGATGGTACGAGAAGGTTCAGTAGCAAAGAACCTGAAAAATATCGCTCCTTTGTTGAAATCCGTAGATACGCGGAATTGCATGCTCGTCACGGATGGCGACCGAACACCGCTCAATTTAAAGGACGAGGGTTATCTAGACCATGTCTTTAGAAGAGCTGTTGAGGAGGGCATAGACCCTGTGAAAGCAGTGCAGATGTGCACGATAAATCCAGCGCAATGGTTCAAACTCGACTATTTTTTAGGCTGTATTTCCCCCGGTAAAGTTGCAGACATCGTGCTATTGAAGAATTTAGCTCGATTTGAAGTGGAGAAAGTAGTGGTGAATGGGACTATTTTGACGGATTTAGCTCCTCGCACCGAATATAACTATGAATATAATTATCCAGAATACGGAGAAAGTATAAAGATAAAGCGAGTAAAGTCAGAGGATTTTGGGATATGGTCGGAAAGAGAAAGAAAAGCGAGAATCATAGGTTTAATAGAAGGAGAACTCCTGACTGAAGAGCTCGTGGCGGAGATAAGCGGCATTGACATAGCTCGCGATATATTGAAAATTGCCGTCGTGGAAAGGCATCATTATTCCGGTAATATAGGCTTGGGGTTCGTAAAAGGATTTGGCTTAAAAACAGGTGCGGTCGCATCCTCTATCGCTCACGATTCGCATAATATCGTTGTTATAGGGACAAACGAAGAAGATATGGCTTTCGCTTGCAATCGCTTGAAAGAGATAGGCGGTGGAATTGTTCTGTGCAGCGGATGCGGGGTGAAAAGCGAGTTGGAATTGCCTATTGCGGGGCTAATGAGCGATAAAAAGTTAGATTATGTGGCAAGAAAACAAAAAGAGATGGAAGACAAAATTTCAGAGATGGGCTGTGAACTGCGAGTTCCGTTTATCACGATGTCCTTTCTCGCTTTACCGGTGATACCAGAGCTAAAGATAACGGATAAGGGGTTGGTAGACGTAGAGAAGCGGAAGGTAGTGGATATTTTCTTATAATTTGTTTCGCTTTTGTAAAAAGTGAAAAATAATTTATATAGAACTGAAGATATAATTTCAATATAAGTTGGATTGAAGTAGCGTTCGAATCGGAAGCAAAAATAGGAGGTGTTAAAAAGAGTTGAAAAAGATAAAATTAGCAATTGCTGGGGTTGGGAACTGCGCAAGTTCTCTTGTCCAGGGAATCGAATATTACAAACACGTGGATGCGAAGGATTGCATCGGTTTGATGCACTATGAGGTCAATGGATACAGACCAGGGGATATAGAGGTTGTAGCGGCATTTGATGTAGATAAGAGGAAAGTGGGGAAAGACTTAAGCGAAGCGGTTTTTGCAGCGCCTAACTGCACTGCGGTCTTTTATCGGGTGCCGCATTGCGGTGTGGAAGTGAAGATGGGACCGGCTCTGGACGGTGTTGCATCGCATATGCACAGATACCCGGAGGATAAAACCTTCGTGGTTGCGAATAAGGAACCCTGCGAGGTGGCGAAGGAGCTTGAAGAGAGCGGTGCCGAGATTTTGGTGAATTACATGCCCGTGGGCTCGGAGCAAGCCACGAGGTTCTATGCGAAAGCAGCTCTGGATGCAGGCGTCGCATTTGTAAACTGTATGCCGGTGTTCATCGCATCAGATCCGAAATGGGGCAGGGAATTCGAGGAGAGGAAATTGCCAGTGGTCGGCGATGATGTGAAATCACAGATTGGTGCGACAATTGTTCACAGAACGTTGGCGAAGTTGTTTACGGATAGGGGATGTAAGCTCGACCGGACTTATCAGCTTAACACCGGGGGGAACACCGACTTTTTGAACATGTTAAACAGGGAGAGATTGAAATCAAAGAGGATATCGAAGACAGAGGCGGTGCAATCGGTTCTGATTGAGCCATTGATGCCGGATGACATCCATATAGGACCCTCCGATTACGTATCATGGCAGCGCGACAATAAAATATGTTTCTTGCGGATGGAAGGACGGATATTTGGGGACATTCCAATAGACCTTGAACTCAGACTTTCAGTAGAGGATTCGCCAAACAGTGGAGGGAGCACAATTGATGCGATAAGAGTATGCAAACTTGCCCTGGATAGAGGAATTGCCGGACCCCTAATAGAAATATCTGCATATACGATGAAGCATCCGCCAATACAGTATCCGGACGAAGTGGCAAGGGAACTTCTGGAGGGATTTATAAGAGGAGAAGGTATTTGAAAATAGTTGGAGAAAAGAAGAGGGGCTATTCAGGTTAAATCTCCCTTCTTTTTCTCTATATTTTTTCTTATTTTTATGAATTATAAATATGAAGAAAAAGGAGGATATATCCCCTGCTAAACCACCCTATTTGCTCTCTCTGGGTTTCATAACTTTTGATTTGTACAAGAATAGAAAAATAATCGGCGGTGCTTCGGCATATTCAGCAATATTAGCACGCAATTTTGGGTTCGATTCTGCAATTGCTACGAGCATAGGGAAGGATTTTGATGCTTTTGATGCTTTAAAAGGCATTCGATTAGCGTTTCAAATAGGAGATAAGACAACGACATTCATAAATAAAACATTTAAAAAAAGGGAAAAGAGGATTCAATTTGTCACGAGTGTTGCTGATAGGATAAAGGAAGAAACGATACCAGAAGAGTGGTTTGACGCAGAAATCCTTTATTTCTGCCCGGTATTGAATGAGTTAGAAGCAGGGATGATCAAAAGATTTGACTCGATGATCGGTATATCACTACAAGGCTGGCTGAGATGCGTTGGTGAGGGAGGGAGAATAGAGAAAAAGAAGTGGGGAAGAGCGAATGAGATTTTACCTATGGTAGATTTTGTGATAGTCAGTGAAGAGGATGTGTTTGAGGATGATGTTCCCGAATATGTGGCACTTTCAAATATTTTTGTGTTGACAAGGGGGAGGAAAGGTGCGGAGTTGTATTGGGATAGGGGTTCGTATCATAAGCATGTAGATGCATTTGAAAGGGAAGAAGTTGATGCTACTGGTGCAGGGGATGTTTTTGGTGCTGCGTTCTTGTTGAGATATTATGAGACGAGAGATGTAATCAAATCGGCGATATTTGCATCTTGCGCGTCTTCTTTCGTTGTTGAAAAGATGGGTGTAAAAGGCGTTCCTTTTAGGGAAGAAGTAAATGAAAGAATATCAACAGAAAATAGGCGCTAACCGACCCTGTTTTACAGACCCCCTTACGGATGTTCTGTGCGATATCCGGACTTATCAACTATATAGAATGCAAATCCCTCGTAGCAATCAAGAATTTATCGAGCTATTAAAGCAAGTCATTTAGCTCATTATTCGTAG
>JAPDIG010000049.1 GCA_025966525.1 Candidatus Methanophagales archaeon
GTTAAGCGAAATGCCCGATGCACCAAGATTAGGAATAGAAGGTGAAAATAATGGGATTAGAATTTCTAAACGAAAATAGTGGAGCTTTTGCTGTGATATTTTCAGCAGTTGTAGCCATTGCAACTATAGTATATGCCATTTTAACATGGAGATTGGTCTCAGAAACTAGAAAAATGAGATTTGAACATTGGCAACCGTTCTCGACACATCTACATTCCGTATTTATATAGTTACCCATCTCGTTAAAAGCTTTTCGGTTCTTACATTTTATATTTCTGTTAAGTAAACCTTAAATAGGTATCCGCTATATTAAGCAATGATGGAAGCTGAGAAAATAAAAGGCAAAACTATATTTGAGATTCATGCCAAGACGAAATATTTATATAATGTCATAGATTAACAAGATGTGAGGAAAAAAAATGGGCAGAAAAATCTTCACACTTGTAGTTCTTCTTTTGATTGCTTCTATCTCGGCGAATATATACTTTATTTCTAACCAGAGCCAACTGAACCTTTCGGCGGTTAAAACACAGATAAATGCACTCGAAGAGGCAAATGCAAACTTGAATGAAGAACTTTACCAGACTAATCTCTCTCTACAACAAGCGAGAGCACAGCTCGATTTGTACAGAGGACAAATAGCAAAACTCAAGAGCCAAATAAACAGAAGTTCCGTTGCTGGTGAAGAAGGTAGAGCCAGGCTTGATGCCCCAGCGGTGATGCGGCGGGTGGAATACACCGGAAACTATCCCTTTTACTCTCGTCGGATTGTGGAAGAAGGAACCATGATGCAGGTCTCTGTTGATATCAAACCCGGGTACGGTCGTGTCCTTGTGGAAACAAAACCGCTAATGGGCGTTGTCTTCCAGGATGCAGCAAATACCGCAGTTGTCGCAGCCGAGAATTATACCGGACGCGACCTCTCGGGAAGTGATGTTATCTTCAGTGTTGAAGCATTATCAGAAGTACCCGAAGTTGATGGACCCAGCGCTGGTGCCCTGATGACAACGCTTATCATCGCGGCACTGGAAAACGTCACGCTCCCCGACGATGTGACCATGACAGGTACAATCAGCCCGGAAGGGCATATTGGTGAAATTGGAGGCGTTATAGAGAAGGCAGAGGCGGCAAAAGAGGCTAATAAGCGTATTTTTATCCTCCCTCGTGAGAACAATCGGCTTGTGAGGTATGAAGAGGTGAGAAAACACTACGGTGGCATAACCATAATTAGACAGAAACCGGTCATCGTAGATACAAAAGAATATATCGAGAGGAATATAGGAATTCAGGTAGAATATGTGGATTCAATAAAAGATGTCATGAACATCATTTATTAGTCCACCCTACTCTTCTCTGGCTATGACGATTAAATGCAGTAAAAGAAGATGTACGAATCCGGCTATAATTCATCAGAAATACTCGGGGTTGCACCTATGCGAAGCTCATTTCATTGAGGATGTAGAGCGAAAAGCGAAAAGAGAGATAAGAAAGCAGTGGCTAATAGAGCATGACGATAAGATTGCAGTGGCACTGAGCGGCGGAAAGGACAGCTCAGCCCTTTTATACATGCTAAAAAAGTTTTTTCAACCACGCGCCGATTTGGAATTCATTGCGATTGCGGTGGATGAAGGAATAAAGGGGTTTCGTTCGGTGACATTAAAGAATGCGGAACATATTACAAAGGAGTTAGAAGTAGAACTTTGTACTTTTTACTTTGAACACGAGCTGGGATTTACGGTAGATGAAATAGTGTCAAGAGGTTTCGAGCAAGCGCCCTGCACCTTTTGTGGCGTTCTGAGAAGGAAGGTAATAGAGACAAAAGCGAAGGAATTAGGTGCTACAAAGGTTGTAACTGCTCATAATCTGGACGACGAAGTACAAACGATTTTAATCAATTATATACGAGGAGATATAGAGCGGTTGGGCAGGCTGCGAGGGCGCAGACCCCAGTTTGTCCCGAGGATTAAACCGTTAAGAAAAGTCCCGGAAAAGGAAGTTGCCCTGTATGCACTTATAGCTGGAATATCCATAAGTACGGTTCAATGTCCTTATGCCCGGCTATCTTTCCGTTTCACGGTGAAAAGAATGCTGAATGAGTTTGAAATGAGACATCCGGGCACAAAATATTCTCTAATGCGCGGATATGAAAGGCTATCGCAGTTTTTACCGACAGCGCAACCGGGACGAGAACTTTTGAGGTGTGAGCGGTGTGGAGCCCCGTCAGCATCGAGAATATGCAAGGCTTGCGAGATAGTTGAACGGATGAGAAGTTAGGAGTTAGTATTTTTTGATTTGAGATTTGGTGCTTGTGAGTTCGGATTTCGTTTACCCCTCCACAAAAATCGCCGGCTTTAGCGGAATAGCAAACTTCTTCTTACCCTTTGGGTCGTGTTTCCCGTTTAACACCATTTCACAGCCGAACTCACGCATTAAATACTGCTTCTCGCGTTCCAGAATCTCTTCCTCATTAAGCTCAAAATATTTTTTAAAAGAAAGGGTTTTCATCATTTGCTTCACAAAATCAACCGTGCTTTTATCCTTCCTGAGCCGCATAGCTTCTTTAATCTTATCCTTATCAGGTAAATCCTTTATCGCCTTGAATATCTCCCACTTCCACTCCTCCGCAGTATAAATGTAAATTCTACTGGGCTTGATTCTGGCTATTTTCATTATCTCTTTTACATCCTCAATCAATGAAACCAAATATTCCTCCTCGCGTTCCACCCGGTCATCAATAAGCTCCTCCTTTATTTCTGGCAATGTCTGCGAAGAAATGAAATTGAACTCTCTCTCTCCTCTGTTTCTATGCCATATCTCCTCGCATATATGCGGGATAATAGGCGATAGAATTAGCAGCCAATCCTCCATTAGATTCCTGACCATCCTCTTTCTCTTTCCCTCGCTCTCCCTGTGTTCATAATATCTAACATCGTTCATTAAATTAAATACCATGTTTATTCCTGCTTCTCTTATTTTAAACGCATCAAACCGCTCAATGGAATCCTTTAGCTTTCTGTAAAACGTTGACAGCAGCCATCTGTCCATATGCGTGAGTTCGTTTTCTTTTAACTTCTCCGCACCTATACTTTCCTCAAATAGCTCTACCAGCGTATTGAATCTCCTCCTCAATGCATCCACATCCTGCTCACGCCAATTTACTACACTTGCAAAATCCGCGTTAATCGCGCAGTAAAGCCGGTATAAATCCACGCCATAAAGTTCTGACACTTTTGCCAGAGGTATTACATTCCCTTTACTCTTTGACATCTTCCGCCCCTCTCTAATCATCAACTCATTCAAGGTGATAGCCCGCGGCCACCGAGTTTCTGGAAATATTGCTGCATGGTGCATTAAGAAGAAAACCAGATGGTTGGAGAGGTGTGGTGGTGCGGTGTGTCTCAGGTCATTTGGATACCAGTATTCAAACTCCTTTTTTATCCTTTTCAAGGTATCCGCATCTATATTTATTTCCTTCTCCAGTTCCTCAGCATCGCCTATTCCTAAAAACACGTAGTCAAAAAATTTTTCATCTAATGCATCAACCGGCAATTGTCTTAGCAGGTGTGCTATGGTGTACAGCGCCATATAAATTGTAGAATCACTAAGCGACTCGATTATCCATTCTTTCTCATAAGGAAATCTTGTGCCCAAGCCTCTTTTCCTCGCACAAGGTCTCAAAGCCAACCAATCAATAATGTCCTGCATATATGGCTTATACTTCTCTGGATAGAAAGTCATTCCTTCTACGAGTTTATGACCCCTCTCCTTCCACCAGCTCGGTGTGTAATCTATAAACCACTGGTCTTGCAATACTGCAACTATCACCTTCCCTCCGCCTCTCGTTACCGCCTTCCTGGAAGTCTCATAAAATACATCTGCTACATTCTTCTCTTTTAACCAATCTTTAACCTCATCCTTTATCGCTGCGATTTCGATGCCTGCAAAACCCCCGCACTTTTCATTCAATACACCCCGATAGAATTCCTCTTTATAGATTATCTGCGTGGCTTCATCTAATCGCGCATCTTTCTGGCTCTCTATTCTCATTCTTTCACATATCTCTTTTGCTGGCAATTCATAACCTTCAATGTCGATTATCTTTATTGGCGCTATTTCAAGTCCTTCCTCCCTTCTCAAATCTTCTAACGCGATGTAATCGTAAGGAGCATGTGCCGGTACCGAATAGACTACCCCTGTGCCAACATCTTCATCAACGAAGCTTGCGGGTAAAACAGGAATTTCCCTACCCTCCACCGGCTCCTTGGCTTTCTTACCCACAAAAAACCCACCCTCTATTCCTTTCTCCTCTAAAAGCTCAGCTCCTTCGCGTTGGTAGCCCAATTTCTCCGCAGCTTCCGCAGATACAATCCAGTTCTCTTTTCCGACCCTGACCTTAACGTATCTTGCTGCTGGATTTATCCATAGATTTGTAACGCCAAAAATGGTCTCAGGACGCAGCGTTGCGGCAATCAAGTAAGTATCTGAGTCATTAGCAAGTTTAAACTTTATGGTCGTGTGCTCAATTATTGATACTTTATTTATATCCCCTTCTTCAATGTCATCCTCACCAACCGCCGAGTCATCTTCAATAGAATAAGTAATAGGATATTTCCCTTTCTTTATCACCCCCTTATCGAAGAGCTTTTTAAACTGCCATTCGATGAACTTGTTGTACATTGACTCGGTAGTATTGAACTTCCTTCGCCAGTCTATGGAATATCCCATGCGTTTAAAGTCCTCTGAGATTCGTTCAGCGAAGAAATCCGCAACGTTTTCCGCATTACCGAAACTATTGATAACATTCTCAACCTTCTCTTCATCTTCATAAATCGAGATGTAATCTTTATACCGCTCTAAGACCTCTTTTTCTCCTTTCGCGATGCTATCGGCAATCGCTAAAATCGGCGTTCCCGTCACATGGAAAGCCATTGGAAATAGGACATTATAGCCTTGCAATCTCTTAAATCTCGCAATCATATCCCCTATGGTATATGTTCTTCCATGGCCTATGTGCAGCGGTCCTGAGGTGTATGGGTAAGGGACAGTCAAAAAGAACTTTTTCTCGCCTTCTATTTCTGCATCAAAGACCTTGCTTTCTTCCCATCTACGCTGCCATTTCTCTTCTATTTCCTTGAAGTTTATCTCTCTCATCTTGTCTCTTTTGTTTTTGTTTTGAAAATTTTTAAGACCTATTTTATAATTTGTTAGAATCCATTCGCCTCTTTTAGTAGCTCTATATATCAGATCTTTGGGTTTTTCTCCAACAATTCAACATAATCTTTTGAAGATAGTCTTCTCGTAATTTAATATCTGTGTATCCACATTCATCTACAATTTTTTTTACGCGTTTCTCAAATAATTTGCCTTTTTCATAGTTATCAGTGGATGCGGATTCCGATAGATTTATGAAGTGAAACATCATTAGGTCTAATATACCTCTTGATATTCTAAATATAAAACTTTAACTATCTTAAGCACTAGATCCTCCACCGCAGCCTTCGTAATCAACGCCGTTATGACTGTTGGCATATCGACCTCGATACTTACAGAAGCTGCAACTTCCCCCTTCTTTATCGCTTTCACAATACCTCCAATCCTATTCCTTGATGCTCTATCCATGATTTGTACCTCGATTCGTATTTCCTCTCGGGTTCGTGCATGAGTATTATACCCTTTTATAATGGCATGGTCTTTCTCATTTCTCTCAATTTCTGCTTTAGCCTCTTCACCTCATCTTTTAACGTCTCTAATTGAACGCCTTTCTCTAATATTGGGGGCATCGTCGGATTTTTTATTTCCAGTGCGCCTATTGGGCAAACCCTATCACAAACGCCGCAGCAAGTGCATTCATTGTAATCAATAATTGATTTTTTATCCACAATCTCAATTGCATTATCTGGGCAGACCTGCGCACATTCTCCACATCCTTTGCATAGTCTCAGATCAACAATTGGGATCCACATTATTCCGGGAAACATTTATAAATAAAGGTTCCTTAAATATAAGTTAGGTAAACTGTCGGGATAGCCAAGAGGCCTAAGGCGGTAGGTTGCTAACCTACTTCCCCTTACGGGGAGCGAGGGTTCGAATCCCTCTCCCGGCGCTGCGCTATGTTGAACCCCATTTCATGCATATATGAAAAATTATTAAAAAGAGGGATATTGAGTTCTCCCATCCTCGTGAATCATGTCCTTCTTGTCTTAGATGAAACTGACCTTCTTTCTGATGAGATGGGTTTTGGATTGGGGATGGAAAAGCTAAAACACTTTATAAAGTGGTGTCATGCACTGAAAATAGATATTATAAGTGTTTATATCGGCTTTATCCAGGACGCGATGGACAAGAAGTTGTTGGAAAAAGCATACTCTCATCTCGTACAGCATCTAACAAAGGCGTTGAGTAAAGAAAAAGCTTCTGTTGCAATATATACTGATACACCAGCTCTCGAATCCGGACATGGTGCTTTGGGTAACGATGACGTAGGCAATACCGGGAAGAAAATTAGCATCTCAATAGGCTTCGGTGGTAGAAGCGAGCTAACAAAGGCGATAAAGAAGATTGCAAAAAAGGTGGAAACGGGAGAGATAGAGCCTGAAGAGATAGATGAGAAAGTAATAGAATCTGAGTTAATATTCAAATCAGAACCCGACCTCGTCATCAGATCTGGCGCAACTCGCTTAACTGATTTCCTGATCTGGCAATCTGTGTACAGTGAATTTTATTTCACAGATGTTAATTGGGCAAACTTCAGGAAAATAGACCTTCTCAGGGCTGTACGGGATTTTCAATGGCGCGAGAGAAGATTTGGGCGTTAAATCACAGGTCAAAGAAGTGCATCTTCTTCATCCATATACTTACCGCTCTTCTTGCCTGTTCCGGGTTCGCAAAATTATTTTCGATCGCTTCATCCTCGTGAATCCCTATGAAAGGGTCTATTGAACTTCTTTCCACATCTGCTACCCATATCAGCACGTCACCAACGTCTTGTTCCCGGAAGAATGAGATGAAAGGAGCAGGGGTTTTCTCTGTTGGAACCACGATTACTTTTTTTCCCCCTGCTTCCGATGCCGCCGATAATAATTGATTCTCCTCTATGAA
Organism: Candidatus Methanophagales archaeon; assembly: GCA_025966525.1. Taxonomy (GTDB): domain Archaea; phylum Halobacteriota; class Syntropharchaeia; order Alkanophagales; family Methanospirareceae; genus QMVO01. The sequence continues at coordinate 7,099 of JAPDIG010000049.1, forward strand.
ATACGGAACCGATTTTATCGAAGGGAAAATGAAAATATGTATGTGTTTGTCTTTATCTTTCAAAGCAATCATTTCGAGGTGATTATTTTCACGCTTCTCATTTTTTATCTGATATCCACATCGTTCCATGAAAATCTTTACCACGCGCCTCAACGCGCTTAGCGGGCTTCTTATCTTTGCCCAGCGTAGAAACGCCTCCTCTAACTCCTCAACCATGTATCTATGTGTTGGCAAACAGTAAAATACCTCGCCTTGATAATTTACCTTTGTATGCATATCAGGCGAAAAAACGGAGATTTTCTCTTCCCTCGTTGTTATGCTTTTGAAAATCAACTCCTTTAAATTTCCGCCTAATTTCCGCTCCAACTCTTCTCTTTCGGCAGCACTGAGCGATTCTAAGCACTCCCTTATCTTCAAAGCGAGCTCCCCTTCTGATACTACTTTATATTCTTGGCAATAGTCCGAGAGCGCTTCAAATATCTTCACGTCTTCCAAATGCGGTTGCTCTTCACTCATCTCCAGCTTCAACCTCTGCTTTTCTCGGTTCCACCATATACGACGTTGCGACCGAAGGGCAAGGGCGTAAGCCCGTGGCGTATATGATGTGTTATCTGCTATAGGTCGCTTTTCATATACTTTCAGTCTTTGCCTTTTCTTTATTTATCAGATATTCCTTTTGTTCTTCAAGGTGTAAGTTGTGTTTGAATATTCTTGACCTCATATTTTCTCAATCTTAATCTATATTTTTCTTCTATTTTACCTTTACTTAGTCTGCCGAGAATCATTTTGTGATACTTTTCATCAATCTCGGCAGATATATATTGTCTGTTAAGAACTTTGCAGATTTCTATTTCGGAACCACTTCCTCCGAAAAGAATTAAAACAACATCCCCGGGCATTGTACAAGACTTGATTAACATCTCAGAAAGTTTTTGCGGTATCTGACAGGCATGGAATGTCTTTTCTCTACTTACATTTTTAACTAAATCAAAATATAACCAGTCGTAAGGCATCCTTCCCTTTGAGCCATTTGCCAAGTTTTTCAAAATACGTTTATCTCTCGGATTTTTATAAGGGACCGCTACATTATCTTTATAAAAATTATTGTTTTTCGTCTTTCGACAATGAAGAATACTTCTGTGAGCTGTAGTAAATCGTTTCGGAGTATGACCTACATTCGTATTATACACCCACGCATAATCAGAAACTTCATAACATACTTTATCTAAATATTTTACTCTTAAATAGGCATTCTGCTTAGGATAATTTATTAAAAACATATTTCCCGTATCCTTTAAAACTCTTATAGATTCTTTTGCTAATTCGATATACCAATCAATATATTCCTCAAAAGTTTTTGTATAAGATTTATCTCCATATTTTATGCCAACATTATAATCCGGATCTCCATAAACCATATCAACACATTTATCCGGCAGTTCTTTTAGAAGGTCCATAATATCCATCAAAAACACCTGATTTAGATATTTTTTTATACTGATATCATCATGTGTCATTTCTATCCCTCTGATAAGATTATATTGGGCATTTTTTAACAATCTTATGGATTTCATATTATTTTCATCTTCGTTCGCCTCGCACTGTAAACCTTTGGACTGGCAACTATATCTTCATAAAGAAAATCATGTATTATCCTTTGATTACTTGCTACCGACAATATATTTGACTCGCTTGTATCAAATTCATTTAAATTCCTTCTTTTCCTCGCATCTTCTAAATATCTCAGCAATTACTTCCTTTTTTGTTCCCATTCTTAAATCTTTTTCCCGAGCGACCTATTACAGATAACTATATATTATGTTTCAATTACTTACATTACAATTAATTAAGAGAATAGAGAGGAAGGAAGATGCCCCAAAGATTTTCTTCTCGCATCAAGGAGATAGAGATTTCAGGCATAAGGAAGGCGTTTGAAGCTTTTTCCGGCGAGTTCTTCAACCTCGGACTTGGTGAACCTGATTTCGATACTCCGGAACATATAAAAGAAGCAGCTATGGAAGCACTCAAGTCAGGTTTTACCTCTTACACCTTTAATAAAGGCATAGAAGAACTGAGAGTGGCAATAAGCAATAAGTTCAGAAGAGATAACGATTTTGAGGTAGACCCTGATGAGATAATAGTTACTTCTGGAGCAAGTGAAGCATTGCATATCGCTATTCTTTCAGTTGTGGAGAGGGGAGACGAGGTGCTGATACCAGATCCCGGATTCGTTTCTTTCGCAGCACTCACGAGATTGGCAGAAGGAAAACCAGTAGGCGTCCATCTAAGCGAAGACCTTACGATGTCTGTGGAAGACGTGAAGGAAAAACTCACAGATAAGACAAAAGCGATGATATTAAATTCCCCTGCTAATCCAACAGGGGCTGTGGAAAGCGAGGAGAACATAAAAGCGATTGTTGACGTTGCAAACGACCATCACATAACGATCATTTCTG
>JAPDIG010000050.1 GCA_025966525.1 Candidatus Methanophagales archaeon
TCATCTTGAGTGGCGAGTTCCTGTTGATGTCTAACCGTACTCGATGACCACCGGATTTAAAAAATAAGGATTTCTGTCCTGTACCTGGACCTGCTGAAGATATGGATGTTCCTCCAAGCAGTGATTCATCTACATCCACGGTTCCTATTGCGAGTAGTTCTGCTTTTAGGTCTGCGTTCAGTTTTGGCATTTGTTTCCTCTGTCCACCCCAACTTTTTCTGAGTACACGGGCATCTTTGGATGTTGAATAACCATTTCTTATTCTTTCACTGCAGATTGTATTTAAGAATTAAGTTAAAAGTAATTACGGTGACGAAAGAAAAAAATAATCCCTTAATTTTAAAGCAGTTGCAAAATAGGAAATTGTATCTCTAAAAGTATTTTCGAGCAACAAACATTTTTAAACTGAATATATATTTATGAGTAAATCCCTATTATATCAGATAGAATAGCACTCGCAGCTTCGATAGGTCCTGCACCCTTTCCGATGACGGTAATATCACCAGCCAGATCAGTTTTTATAGTTGCAACATTCAGCGTGCCTCCAACGTTCAGCGGGTCGTGCTTTGGAACTAACCGGGGCGCAACCTTCTGGCACCCATTCCTGTCCACTTCTCCTATCAATTTTATCACGTATCCCGCATCATTAGCCAGCTTCAAAGCTTCTGGTGTTATATCTGTGATACCCTCTACTTCTACATCTTTATAAGTCACATCCCTATCAAAAACGGAATTAGCCAGGATTACGAGCTTCACCGCGGTATCTATTCCTTCAACATCTTTAGAAGGGTCTGTCTCTGCTATCCCGCGCTCCTGCGCTTCCTTTAACACATGCTCGTAGGGTAACCCTTCCTCCACCATCCTTGTTAGAATATAGTTGCAGGTGCCATTCAAAATGCCCTTTATGGATATTATCCCGTTACCTGCGAGATTCTCCCTCACCAATGATATTAACGGCATAGCGCCACCTACTGATGCTTCAAATCTTAGTTCTTTTCCTTTCTGTGCCGCGAGTTGCATCAGCTTTCTATATTGTAACGCGAGAGGACCTTTATTCGAGGTTACCACATGTCTATCTGATTCCAAAGCGGTAATTATATGCGTTAATCCGGGTTCGCCATTCTCGACATTAGTTGGCGTTGTTTCTACCATAACCTCGTGCTCTACTTCTTTTATCACCTCCAGAGTTGTCATATCTGCTGGCTTTTCCCCTGTATTGAGTTTCATTATCGCATCTTCGCTCAATCCACTCTCATTTACAATAACACCCTTCAAGTCCGCGATGCCAACGATTTTTATATCTATGCCATGTTTTTTCGCTATCTCCTCTCGTTTTCGCCTTATCACCTCTGCTGTGCCGCCGCCCACGTTCCCAAACCCGATTATCGAAATCCTTACGGTTTTTGTGTTCATGTCTTCTTTTACACCTTCGCTCTTCGAATAGTTGATTGGCAAGATAATCATTTATTTTCCTTTTTTAATTTCACCAATTTTAAACCCTGTTCGCCCGGGACATCGCCTATTACATCCAGAATTGTGCATTTATCGCCCTTTTTTAGACCCAATGGATGGCATGAATCAAACAGCTCGTAATCGGTTTCTTCACAAGCCACGGGCTCAAAAGCAATTTTAGAGCCCTTAAAAGCATATTTCGCATCTATCGCCGCTCTTATCGGTGGTTCTATCACTTCTACCACACGCACACCTTCTTCGTGAATGCTACAGTCATGTTTTATTTCGTCCTTTACGTGCTCTATCCTGTATCTCCTGCCAACTTCAAGGTTCGTGCAAGACTTTTTTAACCTACACACTTCACATTTCTTCGAATTTGAAACTCCTAAAAAGATGAATTCATCACCTACATTCGCCAGTTTTGCTCCAATTAACGTTACGATTTTTTCGTTCATCATTTCTCTTTCTACCTCCGCTTTTAATCTATCACCCCGGTAACCACTGCGAGTCTTTCTGCTGCTTCATAAGTAAGTCCGGAATCGCCTAATATTGTATATCTGCCCGGATTTATCTTATGAGCCGAGATCAGCGCTTCTATAATGTCCTCATCTTTTATGCCCAACTCCTTTGCGGTTGTTGGAGCGCCTATCTCTTTCAGCACTTCCCGAACTCGCTGCCAGTCCTCTCCATATAAGTAGGTCATCATTATGGTTCCGACACCACATTGCTCGCCGTGCAATGCGGGCTTTTCCACTATCATATCTAAAGCATGGCTGAATTTGTGTTCAGACCCGGAAGCAGGAGCCGAGGACCCCGCAATGCTTATCGCAACACCACTGGATACTAACGCTTTTGCCACAATCCACACCGACCTTTCGTCTTTCTTCCTTATCTCATTGGCATTTTCCATTATCATATTCGCAGTCATCTCAGAAAGAGCAGCAGCATAATTGCTAAACTCGGCATTATGCAATCGCTGGGCAAGTCGCCAATCACGTACTGCCGTGTAGTTAGCAAGAATGTCGCCACAGCCCGCTGCGGTAAACCTGTAAGGAGCTGAATATACTATCTCAGTATCACCGACAACCGCGAGAGGAGCATGTGCTTGCATAGAAACCGGATTGCCTCTATTTTTATTCTTTACAGATGCCCTTGGTGATGCTATCCCATCGTGAGAAGCGATAGTGGGCACCGAGATAAAAGGAATTCCGAGTTCAAAAGAGGCTATTTTACCCGTATCTATGATTGTTCCACCCCCCACACCGAGCATGAACTTCGCTTTGTCTTCTTTCGATGCCTCTTTCACCTGCTCTATGCTTTCTTCGCTAACTGAATGTACTTCCACCAAGCTGACTTCATATCCGTCATCAGATAGAATTTCAGACACCTTCTCCCCCGCTATCTTTCTTGTATGTGCACCTGTAACAACAATAGCCTCTTTTCCCAGTCCCAAGTGCTTGCACACTGTACCGATATCTTCCAGGACGCCATGACCAACTAAAACATCCCTCGGTAATTCCATCCATTTTATTTTTTCAAATGTTTCCATTGTCAGCTCCTCGACTATTATAAATAGAGGATAGCGAAATAAGTAAAGACACAACTTTCTATAAAGGTTTAATCCACTAACTTTAACACTCCAACCTCAGGCTCATAACACCTCCCTTCCCCGATAAGCTCGTCAATTACTTCCTCTACCCATTCTTCCGTCAATCCTTTCTTCTTCAACTCCTGCACTAACAATATACGTCCTACACCGCTCCCTCCCCCCTCTTCCAAAACCGCTAAGACCATTTCTTCTGACGTTTTACTGTAATCCTTCCACACGCCCTTTACGGTGTTTATTGTCATATCCTCCCAAAAATCCAGTTTATCATCATCAATCGCATAGTGTTCCAGCGCTTCCTTCAAAGTGCCCTCATAAAATGCCCTCTCAAGTTTCTTTGAACGAAGTAGTCCTATCCTCTCCATAGTTCTCCTTGCAGTATTTATTATCCAATTGTTTCTTACGCTTTCTTCCACCGTGCCAGCAGCCTCAACTAATATGAGAACACCTTTGCTTTTCCTTGCATCTTTACGCACATGCAGGTTACCGACGAAAGCCATGAATTTATCTAATTCAAGGACCTTATCGGTGTAGACATTAAGGGTAGCCGTAAGGTCATTTATTTTTATCTTCGTTACATTCCCTCTTTTCTCTACCTCTTTTACTTCGCCAACCGCAAAGAGCCTGTTGCATTTCGCACACGTAGGGGTAATGAGGATGGTCTCTTCGCTTTCTTTTATAATGAAGTCGCTTTTCAATAACTCTGCAAAGAACACTCTACAAGTGGGAACAAGCGGCTCTGGAGCAGACTTCAGGGTTTTGTTTTGTTCTTGCATAGAGCAATACTTAATTTTTCTAATATTAAAAAATTATGATACCCCCGTATCCAACGACACTGGACCTATCACCAATAATGTCCCCGCTCGTTGCGTATTTTATCAACTCTCCTTCTTTTGCACCGAGTTTTTTCGCTGCATACATCATCACTGCTATCGGACCAACACCACATGCTGTCGAGTTTCGTTCGTATATTCTGTTATAGAATCTCTCAACCTCTAACTCTGTTATCGCTGCTATCACATATTCGTCTTTCTCTCTCGCTATCCCGTCAGGTTCATAATGCGTGAAATCCGAAGACGCGATTACAACTACTTTTTTATCAAATTTGGTAATCGTATCAGCGAGGTCTTCTCCTATCTCTCTCGCTGTATCCTCATCGCTTAAGCCCATACAGATAGGAACAAATTTGAAATTTTTATCGTAGAGGAATTGAAGAAAAGGGAGCTGAACTTCTATGGAATGCTCGTACTTATGCGCAGTTTCATCCACATCAATAATTCTTTTTGGCAGCGCATCGACAAAGGCTTTGTCCACTTCCACTTCACCTAAGGGTGTTTCCCACGTGTCCTCAGAAACAGCAATAAGCGAGCCTATACCTTGATGATTGGGACCAAGAATGACGAATGTATCCGCAGTTGGAAGTTTTGCATAGACATTCGCCGCTACTCCTCCGGAATACATATACCCTGCGTGTGGAACTATCGCCCCGAGAACTCCCTCTTTCTCTTCTCTTGTTACACCTGCAAAACATTCTTTCAATTGTTTTTCCAATCTACTTTTCTCCGCTTCATAAAAAGCACCTGCTACTGCTGCTCTTCTCATTCTTATATCCCTGCCTCAAAATCATCCACGCTGTAATTGAATACGAATTCGTCTTCACAAGCTTCTTTACGATGCCTTTCCCTTAATAGTTCTTTTGCAAGCAGCCAGTAAACGGTGGCAAGCGCTTTTCTTCCCTTGTTATTCGTGGGAATGATAAAATCTACGTTAGTGGTTGAATTGTTTGTGTCACAGAGTGCCACTACCGGTATGCCAGTATCCACACCCTCCTTCAATGCCTGTGCATCAGTCATTGGATCGGTCAAGACCAGTATAGAAGGCTCAACGAAGTAATCACATTCGGGATTCGTTAAAGTCCCGGGTATAAACCTCCCGGCTATTGACTTCGCACCCGTTACTTTAGCGAACATGTTCACAGGATGATGACCATATTCTCGCGCGGCTACAACTAAGATAGAGGAAGGCTCGTAATTTGCTAAAAATTTCGCTGCCACCCTCAGTCGTGCATCCACAATTTCTATATCTAACAAATACAACCCATCCGGTCTTGCCTGGTAAATGAATCGCTTCATGTCACCGGTTTTTTGCTGTGTTCCTATGTGGACGCCACTTGCTAAATAATCAGGACCTGGTATTAACGTATCCACCTTTTCTTTTTCCTCTTCTTTTTCTTGTGCCATATTTTTACTTCTACCTCATTATCTCCTTATTCAACATAATTCATATAATTCTTTTCTGTTTTTATATATTATAAATTATGGAAGAGGGAGAGGGGAAAGAAGCAGTAAAGCAATATATAGAGGATTTAAGGAAGAAGATACACTATCATAATTACAGATATTATGTATTAAATGAGCCGGAGATATCAGATGCAGAATATGACAAGCTATTTAAGGAGTTAGAGGAGCTCGAAAGTAAGTATCCAGAACTGGTGACACCGGATTCACCAACGCAAAGGGTGGGAGCGAAGCCTCTGGAGGAGTTTGGTACCTACGAACACAGCATACCCATGCTGAGTTTGAACAGTGTTTTGGACCAAACCGAGGTGAGAGATTTCGACGAGCGAGTGAGAAGGTCTCTGGGAATAGAAGAGGGAAAGATAGAATATGTGGTGGAGCCGAAGATAGACGGGTTGGCTATGGAACTTGTCTATAAGAACGGGGTTCTCTCGGTAGGAAGTACAAGAGGAGATGGAAAAACAGGCGAGGAGGTAACACAGAATCTAAGAACAATAAAAACAATACCGCTGCGTATTTTTTCTGATCCCCCTCCGCCACCTGTACTGGAAGTTAGAGGCGAAGTTTTTATGCCAGTGAGCAAATTCAAAGAGTTGAATGAAGCATTAGGTGCGAGAGGGGAGAAGATGTTTGCAAATCCGAGAAACGCGGCTGCGGGTTCTGTAAGGCAGTTAGACCCGAAGGTTACCGCTTCTCGACCCCTTGATTTCTTCGCGTATGGTGTTGGCAGAGCAGAGGGCAAGGAGTTTTCAACGCAGTGGGAAGTGCTGAATTATTTGCGAGAGATAGGTTTTAAGGTAAGTCCTTTAGTAAGGCGGTTCGAGAATATAAAGGACGTAATTGAATACCACGAAAAAGTGAAGAAGGAAAGAGACGAGTTGGATTATGAAATTGATGGAATAGTGGTAAAGGTAAATAGTATAGAGCAGCAAGAAAGGTTGGGGACGATATCGAGGAGTCCGAGATGGGCAATTGCCTATAAGTTTCCTGCGAGGGAGGAGTTTACCAGGGTGAAGAATATAGTGGTGCAAGTAGGGCGAACCGGTGCATTGACCCCCGTTGCGGTGTTAGAGCCCGTATCAATAGCAGGAGTGACAGTAAGCAGAGCGACATTACATAACGAAGATGAACTACGGAAGAAGGACGTGCGGATTGGCGACACCGTAGTGGTAGAAAGGGCAGGGGATGTTATACCCGAGGTTGTGAGTGTGATAAAGTCGAAGAGAACTGGAGCTGAGAAAGAATTCAGGATGCCGGATAGATGTCCCGTCTGCGGTGCAGAAGTAATGAAAGAGGGACCGATTGTGAGGTGTATCGGTGTTTCGTGTGAGGCACAGTTAAAAGAACGGATAAAACATTTTGCGTCGCTTCGTGCGCTCAACATAGAGGGACTGGGCGAGAAGGTGATAGAACAGTTAGTGGATAGAAACATGGTTTCGGATGCTGCGGATCTGTTTTTCTTAACGAAAAGAGACCTTTTGAAGCTGGACAGGATGGGAGACAAATCGGCACAGAACATATTAAATGCAATGGAAAAGAGCAAGCATACTACTTTTTCTCGACTCATTCATGCTTTAGGAATAAGGCATGTGGGTGAGCATACCGCATCTTTGCTCGCTGATCATTTCAGAGACCTGGAATCGTTACGGAATGCGAGTTATGAAGATTTGATAAGCGTACCGGAGATAGGACCTGAGATAGCGAAAAGCATTCTCCTGTTCTTCAAGCAGGAAAGCACGAAGGTGTTGCTGGATAAGTTGGAAAGGGCAGGGGTAAGTTATGAAAAGAAGGGAGTAGGGGTAGCAGAAGAAGAAGTGAGAAAGATTCTGGAAGGAAAGACATTTGTGTTCACCGGGCGGATATCTATGCCGCGAGAGAAGGCAAAGGAGATAGTAGAGCGGTTTGGAGGGAGAGTGGCATCGAGCGTCTCGAAGCGCACAGATTATGTGGTGGCAGGAGAGGATGCGGGGTCTAAATTAGAGAAGGCGGAGAAGCTGGGTGTAAAGGTGATAGACGAGGAAGAGTTTAGGGCAATGGTGAAGCTATAAGATGATAAACCTCGACATGGCGCGGATTTTTGATGAGATTGCTGATATTCTGGAAGTAAAAGGAGAGAATCCGTTCAGGATAAGGGCGTACAGACGCGCAGCCCGGACAATAGAAACACTTGCGCAGGACCTGAAAGTGATAGCAGAGCGAGGTGGAGTCAGCGAATTAAAGAAAATACCAGGTGTGGGGGAGGGTATTGCAAAGAAGATAGTGGAGATTGCAAAGACAGGTGATTGCAGGAAGCATAGAGAGCTAATACAAGAAGTGCCTCCGGGCTTGCTTGAACTATTAGCCATTCCTCGTCTCGGTCCGAAGACCATAGCAAAGGTGCATGACGAGGTTGGAATAAGTAGCATAGAAGAATTGGAAGAAGCAGCTAAATCGCATAGGTTGGAAGGGATTCCCGGGTTGGGTGCCAAGGTAGAGGAGAATATACTGAAAGGGATAGAGCAATACAGACGATATAAAGGAAGAAAATTACTTTCTGAAGCACTTCCTCGCGCTGAATCAATAGTGAACGAGTTGAAGAAGCTGGATGCCGTGGATAAAATAACGCTTGCGGGCAGCTTGCGCAGGATGCGTGAGACGATAGGGGATATAGATATATTGGTGGTGTCAAAGCGACCGATGGAGGTGATGGATGCGTTCACGAGTCTTGACGGTGTGGAGGATATAGTGGCAAAAGGAGATACGAAATCGTCTATTGTATTGAAGGGAATAGATGTGGACCTGAGGGTGGTGGACGCTGCTTCATTTGGCGCTGCTGCTCATTATTTCACGGGTTCCAAGCATCATAACATAAGAATACGCGAGTTGGGCGTGAAACGGGGATTAAAGATAAATGAATACGGCATTTTCCGAGGTGATGAGAAGATAGGCGGAGAGGACGAGGAGGATGTCTTCAAAAGCGTGGGTGTCGCGTATATCCCACCGGAGTTGAGAGAAGATCGTGGAGAGGTAGAAGCTGCGAAGGAGAATAAAATACCGAAATTGGTAGAGTTGAGCGATCTAAGGGGCGATTTGCACGTACATACGAAATGGAGCGATGGAAAGAACAGCATAGAGGAGATGGCTGAAACTGCTATCTCTTTGGGTTATAGGTATATCGCAGTGGCAGACCATTCGCCGGCAGTAGGTATCGCTGGGGGGATGAATGAAGAGAAAGTAAAGAAGAGGGAAAAGGAGATAGAAAAGGTGAATGAGAAGTTTGAGAAAGAAGGTACCAATTTCAGGGTTTTATCCTCTGTGGAGGTGGATATAAAGTCTGATTTCTCTATGGATTTTCCAGATGAGATATTAAAATCGCTGGACTTGGTCGTGGGTGCGGTTCATACGAAATTCTCGCAAGATAGGGACACGATGACAAAACGAATCGTAACTGCGATGGAAAACCCGAATGTGGATATAATTGCACATCCAACAGGGCGTGTTCTGGGAAAGAGGGACCCATATGAGGTGGATATGGAGCGATTGATGGAAGTGGCAAAGGATACTGGTACAGTCATGGAACTTAATTCTTTCCCTGACAGGCTTGACCTTAACGATATGCATTGCAGGATGGCAAAGGATTATGGTGTGTTAGTTGCCATCTCAACGGACGCGCATGATACAATGCAGATGGGTGCAGTGATAAAATATGGCGTGGCAACAGCAAGAAGGGGATGGCTCGAAGCGAAGGATGTGGTGAATACGAGGGGTTTGGAGGAGATGATGGGGTTGGTGAAAGGGTGATATTCGCTTAAGTTATCCGCCTCACCAAAAACCGCATTCCCTTTGAGTCCGGAAAACCTCTTCCACAAGATATTCTATTTTAT
>JAPDIG010000051.1 GCA_025966525.1 Candidatus Methanophagales archaeon
CCTTATCAAACGTCCATCAATTAATCGCAGAGCTTGATAATTCCACACACACTTTTGTGACGCTGAAAAGGGCATCCATCCACCGAAAGTCACGATGGGTACATTTGTTACATATTAATAAATATACACGAAGGAGTGATATTTGCCTCTTTTCTAAAAACTATTTCGCTATTTAGCTTAAGTCTACAAAAATGGGGGACAGCCCCCATAATTGATAAAATCCGTAGCTTTTTGGAGTTTTAGCTGAAATAAAAGGAGTGGAAAAGGTACTTGGGGACTAGCGGCTCAATATTACGACACGAACTCACTTGCCTTTGGCATCTCCAACTTCATACCCTTCCTTCTCCTCACTTCCATCACCTTTTCGCCGAACAGATTTTGAGGTATGGGCTTGAAGCCAGCGAACTCGGTGCTCCAGAGTGCTCTCCCTTCGGTTGCAGACCTTATGTCGCCAGCAAAGCCAAACATCTCTGCGACTGGCGCTTCTGACCGCAAAGAAACCATATCACCTTCGGTTTTTATATCCAGTATCTGTCCTCTTCTGCCCTGTATCTCGCGAGTTACATTCCCAAGCAAATTCTGCGGTATACTTATGAAGACTTCCTGAATCGGCTCAAGGAAGGTAGGCTTCGCAAGCAGTATAGCAGCAAGTATAGCGCTCCGCACTGCGGGAATAACCTGTGCAGGTCCTCGGTGTATAGAATCCTCGTGCAGCTTCACATCCATCAACTTTACTTTTACACCCCTGCATTTCTCCTTTGCTAAAGGTCCCTTCTGCATCACGTCCTCGAAACCCTCCTGGATCAGCTCCATCGTCTCTCGTAGATACTGAACTCCTTTCGTCATATCTACCAACACGTTTCCCTCGATGATATTAACGACTCTCTTTGCTTCTTCTTTGGTCATACCTGCTTCCACCAGTTTATCTCGCATCAAGACTTTGTCTTTGCCCACGGCTATCCCTTCTGTTATTATCTTTTCCACTACTTCTGCACCCAAAGGCTCAACTTCAAAATAAAACTTGTTGTGCCTGTTAGGCGATTTCCCTTCCACGGGACCAGCATGCCCTTCCACTGTCTCACGATAAACGACAATAGGTGGCGAAGCGATTATGGGAACGTTCTCATCATATTCTATCCGGTGCGTGATTATTTCAAGATGCAGCTCACCCATTCCCGATACGAGATGTTCACCAGTTTCCTCGTTTATCTCCACGCGTATCATCGGGTCTTCTTTCGCCAGCTTCCTGAGCACCTCTATCAGTCGTGGCAAATCCTTTGTGCTCTTTGCTTCCAGCGCAACCGTAACAACAGGCTCACTGTAATGCTTCATGCTTTCGAATGGAACCATCTCAGTAGTAGAAAGCGTAGAACCCACCACAGCGTCTTTCAGACCTACGAGGGCAACTATGTTACCCGCGGGCACCTTATCCACTTCTACACGCTCCTGTCCCTCGAATATGCCCACCTGCTGAATTCTGTTCTTTTTATACACGCCTGATATGAACACTTCTGTGCCTTTTTCCACGGTTCCACTGAAAAGTCTCCCGGTGGCAACTTCCCCGGCATGGGGGTCCACAGAGATGCTGGTAACCATAAAAGCGACATCTCCTGTCCTATCACAGTTTGCCATGCTTTTACCTATCTCGCTCTCTGCATCGCCTTGCCATATCACAGGAACTCGATACTTTTGCGCTTCTACCGGATTAGGCAGATGTTCTGTTATCATATCAAGAACTGCTTCATAAGCAGGGCACTTCAACGCTAATTCCTTCATGTTATTCTGCTTGCAGTACTCAAAAACCTCCTTAAAGCCAATCCCCGTCTTGTGCATGGTCGAGACGCTAATAGCCCAGTTATACAACGCGGAGCCAAAAGCGACATTACCCTTTGCGGCATCCAGCTTCCAGACCTCGTATTTATCCTTTTTCATTCCCTGCATCAGTTTGTTTACCTTGTCTATTATCTTGCCGAGCCGGATTTGCATCTCCCGCGCATCCACTTTCAGCTCGTTTATCATCCTGTCAACCTTGTTAATGAAAAGGACGGGTTTCACGTTCTCTCTCATCGCCTGCCTCAGCACGGTCTCGGTCTGCGGCATAGCTCCTTCCACGGCATCAACGACCACCACTGCGCCGTCAACGGCTCTCAACGCCCTTGTTACATCGCCACCAAAATCTACATGCCCCGGTGTATCAATAAGATTTATTAGATGCTCTTCTCCTTTGTAATCATAAACCATAGACGCATTTGCAGCAAATATCGTTATCCCCCTTTCTTGCTCCAGATAGTAAAAATCCGTGAACAGTTGCTCGCCTGCTAATTCCTTCGATATTATCCCCGCACCTGCGAGGAGGTTGTCAGTCAAAGTGGTCTTTCCATGGTCTATGTGGGCGATGATACCTATGTTCCTTATTCGATCCGTCTTCTCCATCAATACCTTCACCTTTTCCGCTGCCTTTTTTCCTCTTGTTGCCATTCTCGTATCACCTTGTAGTTTTTTCTTTTTGTTTTCTCTTTTATTTTATAAGTAAGAATATAAGTTAAGTATCTAAATATAAGAGATAACAGAATAAAGAAAAAAATGCCCGGGTGGTGTAGTGGCCTATCATTGAGCCCTGTCGAGGCTCGGACTCGGGTTCAAATCCCGACCTGGGCGTTGAACTCAATTGCTAAATTGCTCCGCTGAATTTTGAGCGGATACCTTAAATCTCAATATAGCGGCAATCCCTCCCAGTCCATTAAGCCTCTTGCCCGGCTCGAACTCTGTGCTAAACACTACTACGTTGCCCTTCGCCCTTTCTGCATCCTTAAGAATACTTTCTATCTCTATTCTCTCCTCCTCATTCTCTCTCTCCCTTATTCCCGACACCATGAGCTTTTCATCACTGACAAGTAAAGTTTCTATTGCACCGTACCGCAAAGCATTTCTCACCTCTTCTTTCCCATATACCGCCTTCCCATCCTTCTCCTTGCTTATCTCTTCCATTAACCTATCCAGCAGCTTAACTTCACGTGTCAGTCTTTCCTCTCTCTTTAGCCTTTCCACAGCTCCTCTTTTTAAAACTTCTATAAATCCCGACATACCTATCGATGAAGCCTGCTCCATTCTCGTTATCTTCGCTAATTTCGCATCCTTTTCCTTTAAGAAAGAAAAGAAATCATTCTTTACAAAGCCAGGACCTGCAATGATTACTGCTTCCGCATCCGTGGAAAGAAAAGAGTTTTTCAACTGGTTTAGCAGAGCATAAAAGAAATCTTTTTTACTTCCCTCTCTTTTGCCTGTATCCATGCCTTTGCCAGAGCCATACCTTATTGAAAAAAGCTCATCCACACCATACTGTCTTACTATGCCCACAACTGCCTCCCCTTCCTCTATGGTGACCACAATTACATCAGGAGAAGCAACGGCTTTTTCCGCTTCTCTTAGCCTCTTTAGCTGGTGCTCTTTCCATGTCTTAACGATGGAAAGCTCCATACCGGGTTCGATATTAAAAGTATGATAAGAACCCAGCTCTGTGTCCAGCCCGCGCTCAATCACCCCTTTTATACGCAATCTACGGGAGGATTTGTGAAATTCGACACTTTCAGCCCTTATGCCCAATCTAACGGTTTTTTTCTCTGTCTTATCCGGTCTTATCTTATCTGTTGCCTCTTCCATTCTCCTGTGCGTAAGAGAATATACAAGGTCACCCGCTTCTATTACATGCTTGAGATGCCATAAGTCGTCTAACGACTCGGGAATTAGAGAAACTTCTCCGACTTTCCCTTTTTCCCCTCTTGCCTTTATCTTCTTCTTTAATACCTTCATTAAAACCTTTTCTTAGAGGAAAAAAGCTTTACGAAAAGAAATAGTTTTTTGGGAGAAAACTGTTTAAGAAAAGATGCACAGAAGCACGAGACTAAAACCATTGATAAACAATGCGGCTATGATTGTAGAGGGCGAATTTAAAACTCTGGTGATTGCCGACCTACATTTAGGTATAGAAGCAGAGCTAAGGGAAAAAGGGATAAATATCGGCAGTCAAACCGAGAAATTATTAGAAAGAGCGATAAGGTGTGTAAAAGCTGCTGAGCCTGATGTGATCGTTTTATTAGGCGATATAAAGCACGCAGTGCCGAAAATATCGTGGACGGATAGAAAAGAGGTGCCTTTTTTCCTGGCCAAACTGGCTAAGTATGCACCGGTATATGTGGTTAAAGGAAACCATGATGGGCATTTAAACAAACTGTTGCCAAAGGCGATGGAGCAAGAACACAAACAAAAACACGAGCACAATGTATATATTAAAAGTACAAGAGGATTCTTGTTTGACGGCGTAGGATACCTGCACGGGCATACATGGCCTTCACAAGATTTGTTCTCTGCAAAATATATCCTCATTGGGCATAATCATCCAAGGATACGACTTAGTTCTCAGGTGCATTATTCGAGCATGAAACCGGTATGGATTCGGGCTAAATGCGACTATGAAGCGGTAAAGAAGCAATACCCAGGGCTAAGGGTAGGCGGCTGGAACGATCCATGGGTGATAATAATGCCTGCGTTTAATGAAATCTGTGGTGGCATCACTTTTAATTCGCCGAATAAAAGGCTTCTGGGACCTATCGCCACGAAACTTCTTCGCATAGAAGATATGGGGGCGTATTTGCTGGATGGTACGTATATAGGAAAAGTAGAGGATTTGGAATATGCTCCGCCGGGGATTTGAACCCCGGTCGTGGGCTCGAGAGGCCCGCATGCTTGGCCGAACTACACCAGCGGAGCAAACCTTACAAACTTCCTCTCAATAAGAAAGTTTTATTCCAACTCTTTAAACTTTCGCTCAATAAAAGTGTCGCATACCTCATCTGGGTCGCCACGCATCACAACCATTCCCTCGTCAATTAATATCGCTTCATGTGTAAGCTCCCTGATTACGTCAAGCTGGTGGCTCACAACCAGAATGGTCGTTCCGAACTCTCGATTTAAATCTTTCAGCGAATTCGTCACAATACGCAGCGAAATCGGATCTATGTCACCAAAAGGCTCATCTAATAGCAGAATTTCGCAGTTTGAAGCCAAAAGAGCGGCAATTGCAATCCTTATTTCCTCTCCCACGCTCGTCTCAGAGACGTAACGAGTGAATATCTCTTCAGGCAGGTTCACTGCTTTTAGATATGGTTTAGCAGCATTAAATGCCTCACTCGCTGGGAATACGGGAAACAGTTCATCTAATACCTCCATCTCAAGCCCTAACTCTCTGAGCCTACCCTTTGCTTCTTCCTCTGGTAAGTCCGCAAGCCGTAAAAGAACATCAAGTGTGACGTCACTTATCCCAAATTCCTTCGCTCTTTCCATCGCCTGTTTTACTCTCTCAAACTTCTTCAACCCCATCTTCCGGGCAAATAGGTCTTGAACAAACTGATAAGGTGGAAGTGCGAACTCTTGATGGATAATACCCAACTTGCTTCTCGCCTCTATTGACCTTCTACCGTATTCTGCAATATTGGCAAAGTCAACAGTACCGATTCTTATCAGGATGTGCCCCCTATCAGGCTTCTCAAAACCGCCCAATAATCTCATCAAGACCGTCTTTCCCATTGCAGAAGGACCAACTATCCCGAGTATATCACCTTTTGGAACCCTGACATTGACATCCTGCATCTCTATCGTTCTTATCAATGTATGCGACGTGACAATGTCATATTTTTTCCAAGCACCATCAATCCAGACCACGGTATTTCTTTCATCCTTTACAGGTGCTAAAGGTCTTACCGGCTCAAGTGGAGCTAAGAACTTCTTAATCACGCTTTCCGTATCTCCATCCTCTACTATCTTCCCTTTATCCATTATAAGTAACCTATCGCAGAGATACCTATGCACTTCTGGCATGTGCGAAACAAGCAAAATACTGATGTCTGTTCTTTCCTTTATCCTTTTCGCCGAGTCGAGTAGAAGTTTTCTGGTCAAGGGGTCTGACATCGTACCTGGCTCGTCAAGCAATAATAAAGAAGGTTCTTTCGCAAGCTGCCGGGCAAGCAAAACCCTTTGTTTATCCCCGCCACTTAAAATCGTGTATAAATGATTCCATTTGTCTCTCAGCCCAACAAGATCGAGTATTTTAAATGCCTCTTCCTTTAACTCCTCGTATTCATCCTCAAACTCCGGTATCTCTTCAAAACCTGTTTGTTTTGCCCTCAGTCGCTTTATCACGTTGTCTATCACTGAGATGTTATAGAGTGCAAAAGACCGCTGAAGGTGAAAAGCGGTCTTCTGTCGAAGCTTTCTATACTCCGACCAGGATGCATCGGGTGTTACCCTGACGCCATCCATTTCTACTACCCCTTCGTCAAATCTCTCGTAACCACGGAGCATGCGAAGCAAAGTTGTCTTCCCTGCTCCGCTCCTTCCTATTATCCCCAGCGTCTCGCCCTTTTCTACCTCGAAGGATATGTCAGCCAGCGCCACCAGTTTCTTACCTATTTTCGATAATTCGTACTGCTTACTAAGCCCCTTAACTCGCAATGCTTCGCCCATTTTTATCTTCACTCCTTTTTAATATATGAACATACTATAACTATAAATCATAAATATTTTAATTCACCCTTTTCGGATGGTCAAAATTAAGGTGGGAATCTGTGGTTTCGCAAGGTCACAAGATATTGTATTTACTAATTTGCGTTTATTAGAAGTGCAAACAACTTTTTACAAACCCATGCTCAAATCAACGGCAGAAAAATGGCGAATGCGTGCACCAAAAGACTTTGAGTTTACGCTGAAAGCATGGCAGTTGATTACACATGAGCCGACCAGCCCCACATATAGAAAGTCAAAGCTAAAAATAGCTGAGCATGAATGGAATAAGTACGGGTTCTTTAGACCAACGGATAAAGTGTTTGAGGCATGGGAAGTTACAAATGAGATACGAAAAGCGTTGGATGCAAAAATAGTTGTCTTTCAATGCCCTGCAAGCTTCAAAGAAAGCGAAGAGAATATAAACAATATGCGTAATTTTTTTCGCTCAATAAATAACAGGAGAGATATACAGAAGATATGGGAGCAAAGGGGGAAATGGAGTAAAAACACAATACGAAAATTATGTGCGGAGCTTGACCTCATTCATTGCGTGGACCCTTTCGCAGATGATCCTCTTACTCCTGCCGGGTTTGCTTATTTCCGATTGCACGGTTCTCCTCCGGGGAAAAGAATGTATCGCTATACTTACAAGAAGGAGGATTTAAAGGAATTATACGAGAGATGCATGAATAAGAACTTCTCAGAAGTCTATGTGCTTTTTAATAACAACACTATGTATGGGGATGCGTTAAGATTTAAGGAACTGTTGAGCTGACTTTTTTACCTCCTTGTGCTCTTTGATTTCTCTCGCATCTCTTTTATGCCCTTCGCAATCTCCTTCACAATCTCTCCTTTCCTCCCTACTTTATTCACCAGCACTCTTCCACTTTTATCCCAGTGCGTTTTTGGATATGCCTTTTCTTTCTCCAACACAGGCTCCATGCCGAGCATCCTCGCTACCTTTTCTATCTCCTCTACCTTTGGTGATTTCACCGCATTTCTTCTCGATATTATTCTCCCTTCTCCCTTTGTTTTTCCCGCTGTTAAATAAGCGGGCCAGATGACTATTTTTTCTATCATTTAATCTTGTGGTTATTTCTCAAATCTTTCTTTAGCACATTCTTTCTTAAAGTAAGAGTGTTTTCAAGCCCTCCCATATATCAGGTATGTTTATCCCCAACTCATGCCCCACAACACCAATTCCGATAAACGTTCCAACAATGCTTCCTATATTTGCCAACGCCGCCACAAGGATAACTTTAAACAGCTTGTTTCTCATTAATTCTCGCAACGATTCCACGTATAACATGCTCTTTGCGTCTTCTACCTTTGGCTTTCGAAAATGAGCCTCTGTCCAGCCTGCAAACCAGCCAGCAGCTAAAAAGGGATTCAAAGAAGTAAGCCAAGCCACAGAAAAAGCGGTAAGCGCAGAAAGAGGATGACCTCTCGCTATGACAACACCCGCCGCAGATAAAACGCCATTTATTACAATCCAATAAGGCAACACCCTAAGCAAGTCATGGAAAGATATACCAGCGGAAATGACCGCTAAAAGGATAATCAAGAGAGCCACGCCCAATCCCACTCCCAACAGATTTTTTATAGTTATTCCAAACTTTCTCTTGGGAAGCGAACATAACTCCTCCTTAGGCGGTATCAACTCCGGATGACTGAGAAGGTTCTTTATCCCTGCCACATGCCCAGCACCAACCACTGCAACTATTTTTCTGTGCGATGCGTTTGTGGTCAAACTTCCTTTGGGAGTTTGAGTTTGGAGTTCCAGCAAGCTCCCCGCGATATATGCGTCTCTTTCGTCTAACAGTGCTGTCGCAGCACCTGGCGAAAACTCCCTTAATTCCTCCATCAACTGTGTGACTACATCGTCATCCGTTATTCTATCAAGCTCTATCTCCTTATTTGCACTCATACCACCAACCATTAACTTCTTTTCCTCTTTTTCTTTCCCTTCCTCTTCACCTCCTTTCTCTCCCCTGTCCTTTCTCATGCTTCCCATGCTACCAATCGCAAAGATAATCGAAAAAATCATCTTTATCTTTTCTAAAAAGGTCATCTTTTTCCAGAACCGCTGCATCGTTATTTGAATAGGTCTGTCAACTAACGCAACCTCGCAGCCCTTTTCCTCTGCTTTCTTTATCGCAGCCATCATATCTGCACCTGGCTCAATTCCCAACTCCGCACCCATTTTTCGTTGCACGTAAGCAAGCAGCCAATGCGTGAGTATTAAAAATGGACTGCCACCACTCATCGCGTCCTTTATTGAAAAATCCTCCACATTTCCTTTTAATGCATTATACCTGCCTTCGCATAACTCAACAGCAACCACGTCCGGTTCTTCTCTGTCTATTACCGCCTCTACCTCTTTCACGCTTTTCTCTAATATATGCCCCGTCCCTACCAGGATGATATTATCTTGCATTGTTCATCGCTAAACATTCCTTAGAACTCTTTTTCCTTTTTCTCTATATATGTGCCATGTTTATATATAC
>JAPDIG010000052.1 GCA_025966525.1 Candidatus Methanophagales archaeon
CATATCACCCCAATTTGGTGGTATATACGAACTTCGCATATCCTTCCATTCTGGCAGTATATCTGAAATACTTCGTATATACCCCCTGTTTTTGAACTTTTATGCCACTGTGCCTCAGTGAGTGACCACCAACTTCTTTCCCTATCTTTGCTTTTTCACAAGCCTGCTCAAAAATTGCCTGGACTGTTCTCGTAGTTACGTGCGCCCCAGGCTTTGCCCCTGTAAACAGCTACTCCTTTGGCTTATATTTCTGAATATACTCATTTAACATATCTAAAGCCACATCTGAAAGCATCGTATACCTGTCCTTTCTCCCCTTTGCGCCTTTTATGTGTATAAGCTTCCTATCAGCGTTAATATCCTCGGGCTTCAGCTTCACCACCTCACTTACTCTTAGCCTGCGGAATATAATATTAACTTGTGCTTGATGTTGGTAACGGTCAGTATTTCCCAACTTTTCCCTTCACCCAGGGCAGTTTACCCCCAGCTTTCAATATCTCGGCATCAAGTTCTGAAAGGCTGTGTGTAACTTCGATTTCAGTATCTCGTGTCAGATTTCTGAGTCTGACCACGTCCCGGTTCCGCTCCAAATTCCCTACTACAACTTCTAAATTATCTCCCATATCTATGGAATCGTAGTCCGCGGAATGCTTAAATGTTAGTGGTACTATTCCAAAGTTTATCAGATTCGCGAGATGGATGCGAGCGAAAGACTTCACAATTACTGCCTTTATCCCCAGGTACTTAGGTGCCAGTGCGGCATGCTCTCTGCTCGAGCCCTGCCCGTAGTTCTCACCACCTATTATGAACCCTCCGTTTTTATCCAAAGCTCTTGAGGGGAAACTGGGATCAACCGGCTCAAAAACATGCTTTGATATTTCAGGTATATTGCTCCTCAGTGGTAGGATTGCCGCTCCTGCGGGCATGATGTAGTCTGTTGTAAAATTATCCCCGACCTTAATGAGCACTTCTCCTTTCAGCGTATCTGGAAGCCGAGGAAAATCAGGCAGTGGCTTGATGTGTGGTCCCCTTATGATCTTTACTTTGACAGACTCCTCGGGTGGAAGCGGACAGATGAACATGTTGTCATTGATGATAAACCGCGGAGGCATCTCTATCTGCGGATAATCGCCGAACTCCCGTGGGTCTGTGATTACACCCCGAATTGCAGTCACTGCTGCAACTTCAGGGCTCACCAGGTATATCTGCGCATCCGGTGTTCCACTCCTACCCTCAAAGTTCCTGTTAAATGTTCGTATGGAGATGCTTTGAGAAGGAGGAGCAGCACCCATACCTATGCATGGACCACAGGTATTTTCAAGTATCCGTGCACCCGCGGCTACAAGGTACCGCATCTCACCGCTCTCCTCGAGATGTTCCACCACCTGCCTCGAGCCGGGATTTATAGTGAGATGCAAGTTATCTGCAATGGTATGCCCTTTCAGTATGTTTGCTACTATTTTGAGGTCGCGTAACGAGGAGTTGGTACAAGAACCAATCGCCACTTGCTGCACCTCCATCCCTACAATCTCACTCACCGGTTTGACATTTCCTGGGCTGTGTGGAAGAGCAACCAGTGGCTCTAATTCGTTCAGATTTATCTCCATGATTTCGTCGTATTCTGCGTCTGCATCTGCTTCAAGATGAATCCACTGGTCTACACGTTCCTGTGCTGCCATGAAAGCCCTTGTTACGTGGTCGCTTGGAAATATGCTCGTAGTTGCGCCTGTTTCTGTGCCCATATTGGATATTGTTGCTCGCTCTGGGACGCTAATGGTCTTCACTCCGGGACCAAAGTACTCCAGCACTTTCCCCATCCCACCTTTGACGTCTATCCTCCGAAGGACTTCCAGTATAACATCCTTGGCTGAGACCCAATCCGGAAGTTTCCCTGTAAGTTTTATACCTGCAATCTTTGGATACTTTATCCGATAGGCCATACCAGCCATGGCAACTGCTACATCCAGACCGCCAGCACCAATGGCAAACGAACCTATGCCACCAGCAGTGGGTGTATGACTGTCAGAACCAACCAGTGTCTTACCCGGACGAGCAAACCTTTCCAGGTGGAGTTGATGGCAGATACCATTACCAGGGCGTGAGAAATACAAGCCATATCTCTTAGCTACGGATTGTAGGTATCTATGGTCATCAGCGTTTTTGAAGTCTGTTTGTAGTGTGTTGTGGTCAACATAACTAACGCTCAGTTCTGTTCTTATCCGGGGTATACCTATTGCCTCGAACTGCAGATAAGTCATTGTACCCGTTGCATCCTGGGTAAGCGTCTGATCAACCTTCAAAGCGACCTCTTCCCCTGTAGCCGGTTTGCCCTCTACAATATGCCCGTTGATTATTTTTTCTGCTACTGTTCCTACCATATCGATCACCTAATAAGAGTTTTAATTTAATTTTTTTACTTCTCGTTTCACCTTTCTTCCACCGCCCTCACCTGCACAGCAACGCCTCTTCGCGACTCCACCATCTCCCAACCACTCATTTTCGCTTTACCCACACCAAACGCCTTCTCGCCGCAGAACACTACCTCATCATTCGCTCTTATTTGTTCGCCGGCATTTATAACGCCGGGCGCTAATATCGAACCTTTAGGAACAAAATTACCTATTTCCACCTTGTATAAAGAAAGCAAATTTTCGATTCTACGAGCTCCTTTCACCGTAAGAACCAGAAGCCCGTATTCCGGTACGATTCTCGCAAGAACATCGCCCTTCGAGCTGAGCTTGAAAGAGGGAAACTTCCCGTTTATTTTTATTCTTTCTTCTTCTCCTTCTTTTCTTGCCACAAGCTCGCTTCCAGCGCCGATACCAAACTGATAATCCGCCATCGCTTTTATCATGCTCGATTTCATCTCAAATCCCGATAATCGCTGTTTATCACCACACAACTCGGCTATTCGCTCCTTCAGCTTGTTTAAAGCACCTCTTGAAGTTGTCCCTTCGTTGGCTTCGCACGTGTATACGATTTCTATGCCTGAATCTTCCGCAACCGATGCGCATATCTCTCTATACGCGCCGCTGAGATGTGCAACCACCACGTCATAATTATTCATTTTCCACTCAAGGTAAGCACGCAGGCACGAAGAGACCCATTCCCGCTCCTCTGCATCCCAGTAGCCTGTTACGGGAATATCGTAGAATGCAGCGGGGTAGACCGCTTCCAGTTCTCGTGGCACAACACCAAGTGGAGACGTTAAGATTAACTCATGTATATGCCCTCGATAGTTCTCAATCGCTTCTATGAACTTTGCGTGGGATGGCGAGGTGGAATAAGGCTTCTTCGCTGAACAGGGCAATATCAGCAAAATTTTCCTTTCCGGAGGTTCATACCTTTCCAGAACGCGTTTCGCAAACCTCTTCACCTCTATCCTTTTCAATGATTCCATCGTGTTCGCTTTTATACCTTGGTCTCGAGCAACAGGTATTCTGAGTTCAAAATATTCCTCTTCTTCCATATCCAGGATTCTTAACACTGCGGTCGAAAACGTTGATGCCCGCACCTTCATCTCCACGTACTCACGCAAATTACCTGCTCTTATACACTCTTTTATCTTTTTCACCTCTTTATCAAGAAGCAGCGTGTTGTGCTTCGCGATTAATGAAGCCCGTTCCTTGTTATTCTTATGCCTCAATTCGTCTATACTTAAAGAAGAGCAAATACTGCAATTGCATGGCAAATCATCCAACTCGCTCAATCTTACTCCCTCTTCTTCCATGAGATAGATACCCTGGTAGCCTTTTATCACTGCATTCGTATCGTCTATTATATCCGCGCCTATGTAGAATAGAAGAGCGGCATTTTCCGCTGTCGCTATCGCCGGAACCCACAACGCTACATCCGGCGGTATTGTAGTTCTTGCATCAATTATTCTGCGAACAAAATCCCTGGGACTGTTGAGCAGATTAGAAGCGAAGGAAAGGACAAAAAAATCCACAAATAGCGAAGGTATCGCTTCTTTCATTTTTGTGAACAAAGGATGAACTTCTGGTAAAAGGACAGCTCCCCGTGAAACATCCCATCGGTCTTCCTTAAATAGTTCTTTAAACAAGGGATCCTCAGCATGGATTACGTTGATTATCACTTCACCCGCATTTAACGAATCAATTCTGAGTAGCAGAGGTGTTTGCTTTTTTCCGCCAGGTAGAGACAAAATACCTATTCTTGCTGCACCGTCTCTTCTTCTTACCTCGTAAAACTTGCTCATCGCTCAAAATACTTCCCCACACCCTCGTAGTCAAACTCCTGCTCTTCTTCAAGCACGTTCCGTATGAAGTTGAACAGCTTTGTCCTCGTATCCCTTCCAATATTTGGATACCAGACAGGAGAAGCAACTACAAGACCTCTGAATGCATAAAACGGATGTATCACCTCTAATAGTTCATAATCCCCTGTTCTTTCAAGATACACCTCGAAAAATAAATCATACAACCTCTTGAAATCCATATCTATCTCTCTTCCATCTGTTTTGAGAAGCCCGAAAAACAAATAGTTTATCGTCATTGCGGAAACGTCGTCAGCGGCTTCCCCCCACTCTCCTCTACTCCTATCAAGCACCGTAAAATCAGTTCCTTTCCGGAAAATAACATTCCAAGGATGAAAATCACCATGAACCTGACACAACCTTTTTGTTCTCTCCTTCAGCTTCCATCTCCAGTCTATGCTAAGCTTCTCTATATTCATCAGCTCTTCACTCGTTATGAACTCACTTTGCGCTGGATAACTGTCTGTGAGCCCGAACATGCATTCGCTATGCCCAACTAACTCCCTTATCCTTCGTACATAAAGTCCTGCATCTTCTCTCTTGACAGCGTGTATATCAGCTAAATAGGAAGCGAGCGCAGATGCCCTTTCCTCATCTTCTTTTCTTAATTTTCCCCCTTCTTTTAACCTGTTCAAATCCGCAACGTATTCTTCCCCCTCCACTTTATCGCATACAATGAAATATTCTTCCGCATCACTTGTTGATTCCATCCTTCCATCCTTCGTAAAGTAACCGACGTCGTGAGATTTTACATGCTTTGGAAGCTTATTGAATGCATGGTGTTGCCATAGCATTATTTGCGCACGGTCTGAGAAATGGTCATGCCCAAATCCATTCCCACGCATCGATGAGATAACCACCTCTTTTATTTTTCCTTCTCCAGTCTCAAATGCTACGAAATAAGGTTTGCCATACCCAAACCCTTTTATTTCTCCTTCAGGTTTTTGCTTCGACTCCAATCCCAATCCCTTTACGCTTAGTATTCGCAAAGGTATACCGAACTTGCTCTCTAAATATTCTTTTATTTTCTCTTTCATCTCTTCCCAGTTCTGCAAATGCCGTATTCGCCTGGATATGATAAGCGCTCCAATGGAAACATATCCGCAAACAATACTTTAATTATATGTATGGTGCATTTTATTTTTCACATCGAAATTTTTTAAGAAGATAATGTGGGGTAGAGATAAGATATGGAAAACCTGTTCGAGGACCTGATAGGCGAAGGTAAGATATTTGCAAACAGAGAGGTGCTTCGTCCTACCTATATTCCCGAGAATCTCCCACATCGGGAGGAGCAGATGAAAAGTTTAGCAAATACGTTATCGGCAGCGTTAAAAGGGGAAACACCCTCCAACATATTGATCTACGGTAAGACTGGGACAGGTAAGACTGCTACGGTGAAATATGTGAGCAAGGAATTAGAAGAGATGGGAGAGAAGAGAGGTAGTAAGTGCTCACTGATATACATCAACAGTGAGGTATTTGATACACAGTATCGAGTTTTTGCTTATCTCGCAAGGGTGTTCAATAAGAAAGTTCCAATGATAGGGTGGCCCACGGATATGGTGTATTCAGAGTTCAAGACTGGGATAGATAGAGAAGATAGATGCGTAATTGTGATATTGGATGAGGTGGACAGGTTAGCGAGCAAAGGAGACGGAGCTTTATATAACCTCTCAAGGATAAATAGCGAGCTAAACCGCGCAAAAGTAAGCATGATAGGCATTTCAAATGACCTGACTTTTACGGAGCTATTGGACCAACGGATTCAGTCGTCGTTAGGTGAAGAAGAAATAATATTTCCACCTTATGATGCCGATCAGTTGCAGGATATTCTGGGTGAGAGGGCGGAGATAGCGTTCAAAGAGTCAGTGATAGACGATGCAGTGATACCGCTATGTGCAGCTTTAGCTGCCCAGGAGCATGGGGATGCGAGACGTGCTCTTGACCTGCTGCGTGTATCAGGAGAAATTGCAGAACGCACGAAATCTGATAGAGTAACTGAGGAGCATGTGCGACTGGCAAGTGAAAAGATAGAAGCGAATAAGATCGTTGAAGTGGTAAAAACGCTGCCGTTGCAATCAAAAATCGTGTTAAACAGTGTGCTCCTGCTACACAGGGAAAGAAACAAGAGACGCTTCTCCAGCGGCGAGGTCTATAATATGTACCGGAGATTATGTAACCATCTGGGCATGGAGGCGTTGACGCAGCGGCGTATTACCGATTTTGTCTCTGAGTTGGACATCCTGGGATTAATAAACGCAGTGATAGTGAGCAAAGGGAGATATGGACGTACAAAGGAGATTTCATTAAGTGTGCCAGTCGAGAGTGTACAGCCTATCCTGCTTGAAGACTATAAACTTAAAGCAATATCTAATATCAGAGTAAAAGCGCAGATAACATTGTAGGGGGATGAAAGATGAGTGAGGAAGAAAAAGGGAAAGGGAATGAAAAGCCAATGCCGGTATATGTCAAGTTTGAGGCGCCGGAGGATTTGCAAAGTAAGTCGTTGGAGGCTTTAGAGTTGGCAAGAACTACGGGGAGCATAAAGAAGGGGACAAATGAAACCACAAAAATCATAGAAAGGGGTATGGCTAAGTTAGTGCTTATTGGTGAGGACGTAAATCCTGAGGAGATCGTAATGCATCTTCCACCATTATGCGAAGAAAAAAGCACCCCTTACTTGTACGTGAAAAGCCAGAAAGATTTAGGTGCCGCTTGTGGTATAAACAAGGGTTGTGCCTCTGCTGCCATCGTTGACCCCGGAAAAGCAGAAGAAGTGATTGAAGGGATTATAGCGGAACTGGAGAAACTAAAAAGGTAACATAAGGAGGAAGGTGTAATGAGCGAAGAGAAGGGAACACCTGCTGAGGTAATAGAAATAGTAGGCAGGACAGGGATGCATGGTGAATCCACGCAGATAAGGTGTAAAGTACTGGAAGGGCAGAATAAAGGAAGGATTATAACGAGGAATTGCAGAGGACCTATAAAAACAGGCGATATTATTGTATTGCTGGAGACGGATAGAGAAGTGAGGAAATTATTTAGGAGATGATTTTAGATGGAGAAGAAATGCTCTTTTTGTGATTCGCCAATAGAGCCGGGTCGAGGGAAGATGTATGTAAAACGCGATGGAACCGTTTTTTATTTCTGCAGTTCTAAGTGTGAACGCAACATGATAAAGCTGGGGAGAAAAAGGAGAAAAATAAAGTGGATTACGAGTGCAAAAGCGACCACGAAATAATATATTAAACTATGAAAAAAGAGCGGACTTTTTTGATGATAAAACCAGAGGGAGTGGAGCGAGGTCTTATAGGAGAGATAATAGGCAGATTTGAAAGGAAAGGGTTCAAGATAGTCGCGCTGAAGCTTTCGAAGATAAGCAGAGAGACGGCGGAAAAGCAATATGAGGAACATCGAGGAAAGGACTTTTTCGAGAATCTCGTTTCCTACATCTCCTCTGCTCCAACGGTGGCAATGGTGATCGAAGGCGAGAATGCAATCGCAACCGCGAGGGAAATGGCAGGAGCTACGAATCCCAAACTTGCAAAGCCCGCGACTATAAGGGGCGACTACGGCATCGACGTTCAGCGAAACATAATACATGCATCTGACTCTGAAGAAGCAGCGAAGCGAGAAATAGCCCTTCATTTTGGGAATGTCTATATTGAGTAAACCTTTTTTTAAGAATGTATAATTTTGGATTATTATGGAGAAAAAATTGGTTCTTTTCTTGATAAGTATATCGTGTATATTGCTACTAACACAAATAGCAGGAGCAATCTATTGCTTTGACGGTGCGCCTTATACAGACAAGCTGGATTTAGTAGCTCAAGGCGCTTTAAAAGGGGGAATATATGTAGGTGAGAGTCGTGCGCTTGCCTTCCCTCCATCTACACAAACATTTGCAGTGCCAGAAGGCGTTAAAATCAAGTGGGCGAGGCTATATGTAGGTGTTTGGGGTGGCACTGAGAGATATACCGGTTGGGTTCACACAAAACTCAACGGTAAAGACCTTGGTAAAACACCCCTCCTCGGCGAGAAAGATACCAATCAAAATGTTTATTGTTCCGGTCATGGCGTCTATTGGATCTTTTATGATATAACAGATAAAATATCTCCGGGGATAAACATCGCCGTAGCAAATACCAGCAGGGGTGAACGTGGGAATAAACTCGATGGCAGGATATACAGTATCATCCTTGTAGCAATCTATGAGGATGCGAATGCACCTGAGATTTCATACTGGGTTGCAGATGGGAATGTGAATCTGCATGGCAGGGGCTGGGCTGGAACGATGCCGACAACAAACGATTTCGCTTCGGTGAATTTTAAAGGCGCAATTGACCCCACGAACGTAGCAGAGGCAAATCTTACGGTGGTGTATCTTGCCAGTAATCCCGGAGAACCAGACTATTTGGAGTTTAACGGGCATAGCATAGGTGGAGATG
>JAPDIG010000053.1 GCA_025966525.1 Candidatus Methanophagales archaeon
TTCGGGCGCATCGAGGTTATGAGGTCTTTTAGCATTTTACATCTCCTCCTCCTATACTCATACTCATCAAAGTTGTAATATAAATAGTTGTTGATAAAGATAAAAAGAAGTTTTTTCCCATCCAACATGAAAGAGAATTGTCTTTGTCTCTCATTGGTTCAACTTTAAATTCTTTGTAAAATTCACATGCGTTCGAGTAAAGCCCACCTGCTCGTAAAATTGTTGTGCATCAACACGATAGTTCTTCGTTGTCACTTCAATAGAGACACAGCCTCGTTTCTGTGCTTCCTGTTCAAGTCGCGACACGAGCTGAGCGCCTGTACCTTTACCGCGAAACGTTTTCTGCACAATCAATTCCTGAATCTCTCCCACCAGCCCAGCATGATGGAGCTGAGGCTCGATATGGAGGCTTGCAAAGCCTATAACACACCCATCGCTCTCGGCAACGTAGTACAACACTGTGTCGTCACGAAGATTTTGAACGAAGACATCATGAAATGACTCCCGATCAAGAGAAAACCCCATCAATAAGGTAATTAAATCATAAACCGATGCTTCATCAGATTCCTTGGATGGTCGAATGCTTATCTGTTCCATCATTTGCTTAGTGGGCAGTCCCACGCTCATGACAACTATCTACGTTAACTATTTTATGTCCTCATAAACTTTACTTCTAAGAAGCGTCAGTTTCTATATTCTTCTTCACCACCTCTTCTATCTCCTCAATTTGGCTCAAGACTGTGATACCCTGCATTCTTCGTAACTTCTCTACGTTCTCCACATCCTCTTTCCGCATTCTTAACTTCAGGTCTCTGCCGTTAGGAAGCTTTGTTATTATCTCGCCCTCTTTCTGGTCCACGGGAAAGATATACACAGGCACGTCTGCTTTCATGGCTTGTGCCGCCGAATTTGTAATCAGCGAATCCGCGATGCAATGAGCTATCTTTGCCACGGTATTTGCCGTTGCAGGAGCGATTAAAACGAAATTGTATTTGCCTAGCTGTATTTTTCCTGATAAAAAGGGAGCATTTGGTCCTAATTCCGGACTCACCTTTGGAAAATGCTCTTTAACTTCTTTCAATAGCTTGTAGAACTTTAAAACCACTGCCCCTTCCCTGGAGAGATAAACATGAACCTCTAAGTTGTACTTCTTTGTGAGCTCCTCCATAAAAGTCACGCACTCGGTTAACTGATCCCCGGAGCCTGTAATCCCCCATGCTATCTTCATACAGTAATTATTCAATATCTTGAGATATAAAATTTATTTTTCAGCGTAAGCCAAACATCTATAAGTCTATCCACCGTCTTATAAAGACTTTTCAAGCCTTCTTCATCCTCTTTAACGCCATCTGCACCTTTATCCTTCGACCAGAAGGTTGCACCGAGGTTCGCACCGAAAGGACCCCCGCCTACGGGAACCATCCCATTTATCAAATAGAAATCAGTAATAGCCCGGATTGCGAGCTCCTGCCCTCCTATACGGTCTCCACCGTCCGCAACTGCTGCTCCTACTTTTCCACGTAGCGCATGAGGTTTGCTCGCTGCAAATGCTCTCATCCTGTCGAGAATAACTTTTGCCTGACCGCTGAGTGTTCCCTGATACACTGGCGTTCCAATCAAGATAGCATCTGCCCATTCAAAGCCCGAATATACCTCTCTCATCGCATCGTCGTGAATACAACTGCCTTCTCTGATGCAGTGGTCGCAGTGGAGACAGAAGTTGAGCTTCTTACCGCGAACAGAGAAGTATCGCGTCTCCGCGT
The DNA here is from genome assembly GCA_025966525.1 of Candidatus Methanophagales archaeon. Classification (GTDB taxonomy): domain Archaea; phylum Halobacteriota; class Syntropharchaeia; order Alkanophagales; family Methanospirareceae; genus QMVO01. The sequence continues at coordinate 1,764 of JAPDIG010000053.1, forward strand.
TCCATTTCTCCTCTGCATATCGTAACGCTTCTTGAATTATCCACTCGGTCGCGGCGATTCGTGGACTCCCTGAAATGCCAAAAAGTTTAACCATTTATTTTTGTATATAAAGTATCGCTTCCTTCTATACAATTTTCTTGAAAAGGTTTATCGTGAACTCTTAATTCTATCCGCAATTGTCCTTATCTCATTTGAAATCTCATTCAAACTCGCCCTTATCCGTATCAACTCTCTTGCAACACTCCTCTTCTCTTCATCCTCACTCCTCGCAAACCGCGTTGATATCGCATTGATTGAACTCGATTTATCCTCTATTTTCCCCGATGTCTCATTCAACTCAGATGAAATCTGACTCACATCTACTCCTTTTCCCCCTCCCCTCGAAACATACACATACACGAATGCCGAACCCAGTATCAAGCCCAGTATCACCGACAGGATGACATAAAGAGCGAGAGGAGGTGGCTCAGCCACGACAGATAGCGCCTTATAATGTTCCGATAACTTTGATGCCCAACCCGGATGACCTTCTTCATATAATTTGCGTATATCCTCTTCCAAATCAGTTCTGCCAATCTTACCCCTTGCTGCTTCCAAATTTTTCGCTATCTCGCTCTCTGCTGTCTGGATCCCTTCACTCGTCGAGAAGAACTCCATTGACGGCTCCAATGGCTGTATAATAGTTTCTAATGTCGATCCATCCTTCGTCGTTCCAACAGTTAACCGGACATACACTTCACGCTTTCCAATTCCTTTAGTTTCTTTGTATGCTTCAAACCCCGGCTCTTCTACTGGAATTATTGGCTTTGGGACCTCTCCAGTTAGTATAATTGGTCGCATCGGGAGTTCATGCTCTTCTCTTCCCTTCCACACTATCCACTCTGCGGAACGACGGAAGTCATCGCCAAACTTCCATTCTGGTGGTCCCTCCAGGTTCGTCTCCAGTTTTAAGACATATTCATCTAAGATAGGCGTTTTTTCGACCTTATCCACATATATGTGGAACTCAAGCGTGTGACCTTCTAATTGCTCGGTATTCAAAAAATCTTTATAGTATGCCTTAGTACCACCGGTATCCAGGTTTATGATGTATGATTTATCTACATCCAGCCTCAATACATCTTGCTGAGCTGATGCGATTCCAATTCCTGCGGATAAAATTAAAAGTACCAGCACAACAAGTGAAATATAAAATAGGTGCTTCATTCTCCTTCTTCTCCCCTTCCAATATTCAGTGATAAATCAGGCATCTCTACAACCTTCATCTTCCCTTTTCTCTCTTCACCACCTTCGACTTCTGCTTCTGATTCCCCTGATTCCGTTATCTTTTTCAATTCTTTTAGTGCGGATAACATCGCTGCGAGTGGTCCACCCATCTCTTTTATCCCCTTTGCCACCTTCATACTGTCCTCTCTTAGTTTCGATATCTCGGACTCCGCTTTCGTTATATGCCTTATCACGCTTGATGTGGTCTCTTCTGAAGGTATCCTGCCTAAAAAAACCATCCCCTTTTCAATGACTGATTTTATATCATCACTGAACCTGTTCGAGAGGTCTTCAATCCTGTCAAGTAATATCTCCATATTTCTTGAGGAATCGTCTATCATTCTCAGCATTTTCGCTGCTTTATCTTTAGCAGGTGCCTTCTCCAGTCCCTTTAATTTAAATATTAATTCGTCAAGCGCGTTTTTCAATACCATAAATCCTCTCTCTGCTTCTTTTGTCCATCGCTTCACCTTTTCCATGCTTTTACTCGCGTTTTCAAACCCATGAACCAGCATCGTAAGATTTGCTATTGAGTAACTCTCTGGGTCCGGGACACGCACATTTTTTATATCCTCTGCCATATCCATGCCGGTTAGCAAATCGTCGAACATCTTCAGGCACTGCGCAAGCACGATGGGAACGTTGTTCCAGATGGCTTCGGGCTCTATTATCTCGTAATCCCTCCAGTAATTCGTTACCATATCCATGTTTTTTTCCTCCGCACCCGGTATGTAAGGTATCCCAGTGATTATGGAGAATGGCTTGGGAGTCCCGTAGAAAAGAGAGTGGTGCCGTGGCAGTTTAGAGAAATCGCTCGCACTATACGCGTGCTCAAGCCATTCCAATTCACGTAGTCGCGGCGGAAGACCGGGACCAGGCGCCCATGGTTGAATCCCTATCATAAGCGTGTACATGGCAAAGCTGTGTGCACGCGCCGGCGTATTCAGTTTCAGAACGTCTGCATCTTTAGTAAATCTTTCTGTCACCATGCTCTTAAATGCACCACCGCCAAGCCTCGCATCATCAAAATTGTCCGCCCTTGTGCTCAATACCGCGATGAAATGCCCGAACTTCTCCTCCTCGTTCACCACGTTCCCCTGTGCATCCAACGACAGGAATCCGTAATCATGAAGGATGTCTATATATTTTGATGTCATGGCATTCCCTATCGAATGCCGGTAATTTACCATCGGATTAAATATGATGTCCCCCTCATTAATCGGTGAATGCGTCCACCTGAAGTACTCTTCTTCACGGTCGAGCTTTTTCATAATCTCAAAGAAGGAGAGCTTTTTCAGGTCTTCTCTGCTCCGCTTTAAGCTTCTTATCTCCTCTTCTGATAACTCTATCTGATGATAACTCCTCGTGTTCAGGGGCGAAGTTATCTCCCGGAAAAGCTTGTTCTTAAGTGCTTCAAGGCGTTCTAAATTACGCTCTGTCAGTCTCTTCTCCTCCTCTGCGTCGCTTGCCTTTATCTCAAGGTCAAACACCTCCTCCTTCAAGCTTGATAATTTCTTCCTCGCCCTATCCAGTTTCGCCTTTGCATCCGCAGTTGCAGCCGTATTCACGTGAGAAAACATTCCCGCTGCCGATTCGTAACTATCTATCTCTCGCTGAACGTCCTTTATCCTACCCTCAAACCTTTCCAATTCTCCCCTTTGTGAATCTATTTTCCCCCTTATATCCGATATTTTTGCCTCAATCTCTACTAATCTCTGTCTTACCCGCGGTATCTCATCCTCAATATCATAATACAAAAACAATTTCTCAGTAGGAAATACGCACTCGTAATAACCTAAAGAATCAAACCTGTTTTCGTAACCCCTCGCTCTGTTCTGAAGGTCATTGAGGTCGAGCCACTTTCCTTTCGTTTCTACCGTTCCACCAGGCAGGAATCCGAGGTCGAGAAGGAACCTCGGTATCGCTCTTTCCAACTCCTCATCCCGGTTCTGCCCTTGAAGGTCTCTACCAAGGAGGAAGAACAATTTGAATGGATTGGAATAATTCTTGTCATCTATTATGAGGTCTTCGGTATGGGACATAAGGAAATGAAGTTCTTTCATCGCACCGAGGGCATTGCCTGTCGGAAGCACGGATTCCTTGCTCGAAGGCAGAATTCCAATTCCAAACATCACCGGCTCAGACCCAAACTGTTTTGATATCCAATCGCGTATGTCTATTGCAACATCGAGCAGCATACTCGACCCTGTTCCCCCGCCGAATGCGCATACCATCAGAATGAAGAAGTCCTTTCCTCCTGTTCTGTTCCTCAATTCCGACGCCGTTGTTCCTATCGCACTGAAGATCCTCTCTCGATGCACATTATACATCGCCCTACCATATATCCGATGCTGTCCACATCCCGCACCGGCAGCCGAAAGATAAGGGTCAGGAAGCCATCTATTAGTGTTTCGCATCAAAATCGTATCTGGTCTGTTGAGAATTATCTTCTTCCGCTCTTCTACTTCGCTACATGCGTTCGCAGATGCCTGGTCAGTATCTATGATCAAAAACTCCTCGTTCTTTGGCAGTTTCCCTGTTTTGAACTTCAGCATTCGCAAAATATTATTTACGATGATGCTCCCCTGCCCACCAATTCCAATGACAATCCGATTTACCGTATCTTCTTCCTTCTCCATCTCTCAGACAACATGCCTCCTTAATTGCTCTACGCAAAAAATTATTTATACCTCTTTCTCCTTCGATTCGTAATCTTCTACCTTCTTTTTAATACCGCTCATCTCATCGTCGAAATGCTCTATTTCCATACCGCTCCCTCTTATATCGCTTTCAATCTCCGCAACCGCGCTATCTATGCTCTTTGCGGCTGAACTAAGCCTTCTTGCTTCTTTCTCTCCCTTGAACCACACTGCGACACCAAATAATCCTGATATGACGCCTGCTGCCAGCAAAATATATATCACGGCATAAGAGGCAGAGTCAGATAAAGAGGACAGAATCTTATCCCTGTATTCATTCAACCCGAAGGATATAACAGCGAGTATTACACCGGTGATGGGCATAAGAAGAAGCAACTTGTCCACTTTTAACTTTGTCAACATCACCACTACCTCTATGATGAGCAATATAACAATAATCAATATTCCTATGCTCGAGGGTTCCATATCTAATACCTCTTTCCCTTTAATATCTATTTAACTTTCAGAGTATTTAAATAATTATGCTCTTCAAGATAGAAAAATCATCCCTCTTCAAATTCGCACATGGCTCATACCATTACAAATTTACCTTTATATCCTTCAACCTCTCGGAATCATACATCAACCTCGACTGTGCATCCGAAGCTAAGAGCCGGTATCTGTGAATGAACTTCCCTATATCCGAAGCTGATATAGACCTGAGTTCCTCAATCTCGCCCAGTTTGTCCTTTGTCCAATATTCCACTGGATAGACTTCTGTTGCTGGGTTTTCTTTCAGTATTTCCCCTTCAACCTCGAATATCCTGTTATAAACTGCCTCAAGAGCGGTTATGGATTTGCTTATAAGCGCATCACCAAACCCGCGTAGCTTTTGCATCTGTGAAGGCAATATGCACGTTTCGATGTTCTTCCTTATCTCTTCCACTTCCTTTTTATCCTCTTCCGTACCCGAAATTTCAGCTACTACGTCTATCAGCTCAAGCGTGTGGGCTTTATAGCTTTCAAACGCATCCCTCAGCACCCCTGTCAATCTTTCAATCACGCTTTTCAACACTTTTAATGCATTTTCGTTGTTTCCATGCTCTATGCTGTGCTCGGCAATTTTTATATCGGTTCTGATTCTGGCGGTATCTGCCTTTGCACTCTCTCTTCCTTCCACTTCTAAATCCTGTGCATCCCGCAAACAGATTCTCAGCGCTTCCTCCAGGATTGAAGCAACTCCATTCATAAACATAGATAGCTCAAGCGAGTCTACTTCTACACCTTCGCTCCTTCTTATTCTGGATTCTATCCCCTCTATCTTGCTCCGTATATTCTCATACCCTGCGTTTTCAAGCTCTTTTATACTTTCCAAATAATCTCTGCATTTGTCTATCAACCGGGAATAAAGGACGACCTCTTGCCTGTCTTTTATGCCCTCGAACATCTTAATCACCCATTCAACATCTGAATATACTACTTTCCTGACTTTCGCTCTGTCTATTCTTATCTTCCCATTTACCTCGCATCCCAGCTCAAACAAACCCTCTTTTACCTTCTCCAAGTCATTCCTGAATTCTTTTGTGCTTACCGCATATTTATCTTCGAAATCGTATAAAATTCGCATTTGTTCTGCATACCGATTTGCAATTTCCAGAATGTCCCGTTCCATCACCCTCTCCTTTATGCTCCTCTTTCTTACCGTAACGAGGTATCGAACTAAGAACGATACACCTATTGCTGCTGGGATGAAGATGAGTATAATAGTTATTGCAAGGTCAGAATAAGGAACCAGTGCGAAAAGTAAAACGACACCAATGACGATTAATGCTAACAGAGCAAGTGGAACAAATATTTTATACCCTTTCATACGCAATCCCTCTTATCTCCCGCAATCTTTCCAATTGGTCTAACCTATAGGTGAACAAATTGGTTATCGCGGCTATATTTCGCCTCGTGGTGAACACAGCCAGATGGCACTCTTTTGAATGCGAGAGTATGAATTCCTCTATCAGTTCTCTATCTATACTTCCACTCCTAATATAATATTCAGGGACTCGAAGAAAGGAGATGCTCTTTTCACTGCCTATCGGTCCACCAGAAACGCTGAGCTTATCCAACGAAACATGAAGAAGTGTTCTGAGGTCAAGAGGTTTGTGCCGTAGAAAAGGGAAGATATACCCCCATAAACCCTTTGTAAGCTCCGAAGCCCTCGATAATGCCACATATCCGGGCTCATCCTCGAAAGATAAAGCTTCTATGACCTCATCCATAGGCATAGGCATAGACATAGACAATTGCATCTTCCCCACTAACGAACTGGGTCGAGATGCCCATGTCCCAATAAGAAAATCTGCGATACAAGATGCGATATACCTGTTATACTGGGGATAATAATCCTCGAAATTAGGAAGATGCGCTATCCTCTGATTATCAACGATTATAAAGGAGTTAACATGCTCCTTTAGCTTTTCCAGCGAATAATATGCATTTATCAGCTCTTCTCTTTTTCCTCGCCTCTTCGCCGGCAAAACGCCAACAAGAAATATTTTTATGTTTAGATCTGCCAGCATTTCTGCTATATGAATTGTGGCATCGCAATCACCAAGTACGGAGAATAAAAAAGCAAATTCGATACCTTTTACTTTCTTTAGAATCGCCTCTATTTTATCATCCTTATCGCTCTCTTTTTCCGGTTCGGGCTTGGGCTTGATAACGATTGGCTTGGCTCTTCTTACCTCTTTATATTCCATTAAAGCATCGAGAATTGCTCCACCTGCGTTTCCTATTCCGATGAATAGGGGTGTCATATTATTCCTGTTAAAAAATTTTATAGGTTATTTCTATCAAGATGGGAAACATTTATAAATATTTCTGAAGCTTATAGACGGACAAAGGTCTAATCGTCTTCTTTTT
>JAPDIG010000054.1 GCA_025966525.1 Candidatus Methanophagales archaeon
CACTCGTTTCGCTTTGGTCTTAATCTGGTAATATGAAATCGCTGCTGAGGGCGGGAAAACATTTAATTTAGCAACAAATGTGCCAGATAGCTCTAATGTCTCTGGACACTACAGCTCAGCAACCACAATTGCATAGGTCTTATGCCAGGAAAGCAGAGCAACTTACATTGTTTATAATAGAATCAAGAGAAAAGTATGAAGCCAGAAGTCATGAGTAAGCTGCAGCATCGTATAACACGGGCTTTGTGGCTCACTTCGGGTGTCAAGTCACTCCGTAACTGCCGCGACTCGAGGGCAGCGAATGCCAGTATTGAAAAATACCATCTATCAACTGAAAAGTTATCACGGGGTGCAATCTCCACTGGAAATGCAGGTGTGTCTGGGTGCCATGAAACAACTTTTTTAGTAGCTCAATCTAATATAAAATAGACCAAACAAAATGACTAAAACCGCAGTTTGTATATGCTCCGGCGGAATTGATTCCACGGTTGCAGCAACGATTGCATCGCGAGAAGGCTACGAATTGCATCTCTTTCACGCTTCTTACGGACAGCGGGCAGAGAAGAAGGAGAAAGAAGCAGTAGGAGAAATAGCAGCTTATTTAGGTGCGAAGGACTTGAAGTGCGTGGAAATAGCTTTCTTGAAGGAGCTTGGCGGGTCTGCTCTGACTGACATCACGACAGAAGTCCCCGTGGCTGAAGAAGTAAATTTAGAAGAAAAAGAGACACCATCTACGTGGGTTCCTTGCAGAAATCTGATTCTTTTAGCTACCGCGAGCGCTTATGCAGAAGTCATTTCCGCAGAAGCTCTTTTCGTGGGGTTCAATGCAGAGGAGGCTAGAGCGTATCCAGATAATGAAAAAGAATTTGTTGATCGGTACAATGCGGTATTGGAGAAAGCCGTGGCTTCTTTTTCTCAACCGCCAACAGTAAAAGCACCTTTAGTGGATTTGTTTAAACCTGACATCATAAAAAAGGGGATAGAAGTCGAAGCGCCATTGCATTTGACTTATTCATGTTATTCAGGTGGCGAGAAGCATTGTGGGATTTGCGAGTCGTGTTTACGCCGGCGCTGGGGATTCAGAGAGGCGGATGTGGATGATCCAACGGAGTATATCCATGCCAAAGAGTCATAAAACGGGCATTAACAACATATCTAAGCCGTTCTTAACTATACCTATTTTAACCTTGTCTCCTTTTATTTCTTCTTCATCTGGCGGTGCGTGCGTGCCAAAAGCCACGAGCAGGGTGATATGCTCTTTTGCTCCTCCCATATTTCTTCTGTTAAGGCACCAAGTATTTCCTCTTTGGGTGCAGCTCGTGTATGGTCATCCACGACTATTACTATTCTCGCTTCTTTTTTCTTCTTTATTATCTCCCTTAGTCTTTTCGTGCCAATTGGATTCTGAATGGCATGTATTATCATATCCCAGTCTCTACTCCTCTATATTTGGACTTCCTCAGTTTGGGCAGGGCAGAAATGAAATGAATACTGGAAAGTGGTTACTGCCTTCGCAGTTTTTTTAAAAATTCCTCCAGCAGGTCTAACGAAACGATGGTTACCTCACATTTCACACCCCTTCCTTCACCGAACATGAAATCGCTGAACCGGTCATAAGCTTCTATCGTCTTTTGAATCATCTTTTGATGCTCCACCTTTCTATCTTCTTTCTTTCCACCTCTCAGCTCACGCTCAAACTTTCCGAGTTCTGCTGAAATCTTCTTACCCATCGGGCAGCACCGGATAGATGGGAAAGGATATGCGAATTCAAACGGGAACACACGACATACAACCGGTCTCTTATCGTAAATCAAGCACTCTCTCTCTCTTAAATATGGACATGGCGTCTTCAAACAGTTCTCTATTACATTATCATTCAGCTTATCTAGGAATTTCTCACCTTCAAGCTTATACAACCGTTCTATATCTTCCCAATCCAAACTGATGGGCAGTGTCCGACAGCACTCGGCACATCTCTCGCACTTGAAATACTTCAGGATCTCCTGTGCTAATCTGATATACCTCTCCCTCTGCATCTCAAGAGCAATAGTATACCATAATATTTATTATAAAAGATGCATATATAAAACTAAGGGATAAAACGGTAAGAATCAAAACCGCAGTTTGTGTTTGCTCCGGCGGAATTGACTCCACGGTCGTCGCAACGATTGCATCGTATGAAGGCTACGACTTGCACCTCTTTCACGCTTCTTACAGGCAGAGAGCGGAGAAGAGAGAAAAAGATTTATAGTACTTTCAGATATCACCTATGGGCGCATATAGCTGCTGATGCATCTTTAAAAATGACCGATTCAGAAACAAAAGATATTGTGATAAAGGTCAGGGATGGTTTAGATTACTTAGCTAAAAGTTTAACGGCGTATGATAAAGCAGGAATATATACTGCATTAGTAAAACTTGTATCTGATTATCTAAAGGGATTAAACAAAGGGAGGTAAGAAGGAGATGGGCGTAAAGACTGAAAAGAAGAATTATGAAGTTTTAGTAAAGCGGCCAGCTATTATGAATAAGAATGAATTCGTTTATACCGCAGGATATACAGGGTATGATTTCTTTCACTTAGTAAACTGACTCTTTCGCCAAAGACCTCTGGAGATGTAGTTGAAATGTATGTGGATAGAGAACCAAAAGAAGAAGTAAAACGGATATATGATCTGATTGATAGAGCATATAGTATTAGGAAGACGTGAGTGCGAATATCGGAATTGCAGTGCCAACCTGCAAACGAGCTTCTTTCTTTGCCGGTTCTCTTATGTGCGGCGATGCGCAAGCAGTAATCAAGTCTGCGATTTTGAAGAACTCCTCAGCCTCTGATCTAGAGATGCCCGTGAGGTGCACCCCAAATATCACTCCGTGCTCGCTGATAGCTCTACATTTTTCAGCGTCTTTCGTGGTGAATATTTTAACACCCACTCTTTCGTATCCAAGCTCGAGTGCTAGCCGCAACCCCGCTACCCAGTCTATTCTTCTCGGGTCAAGTATTTCCCCTCTTTTATCCCTTATCTTCTTTATTATTCCTTCAATCGGTGTGGTCTCGATCACACCACTTAGTCTCCGTCACGATGGCATCGAGTAAACCTCTGCGCAGTGTGGTCCTGAATGTCTCCGAAGTGCCAAAATAGACGAAAACACCAAAATCAAATTTAGCTTCTCCTTCCAGCTTCTTTATTCCACTCACCTTTGTATACGGTCTGCGATTCACAATTTAATAAATATAGAGAAATTAATATCAAAAATCCAAAAACAAATGAATCCCATCCGAATCACCAAAAGCATCTGTCCGATATGCTATCGCATCATAGATGCGAAACTGTACGAAGAGAACGGAGCTGTCTATATGGAAAAGAGCTGTGCGGAACACGGCTCTTTTAAAGACTTATGCTGGTCAGATTATCTCTTGTACAAGCAATTTGAAGCGAAAAACATAGAAGAAGCAGGAAGAAGGGAGTCGAATGCCGGCTCAGCATCCATAAGCGAATATAAAGGCTGCCCATTCGATTGCGGTTTGTGCCCACAGCATGAATCCTCCACTGCTTTGGGCGTCATTGACGTAACCGAGAGATGCAACCTGAGATGTCCTATCTGCTTTGCAAAAAGTAACGGGAATAGTGGAGGACATGAAAAAGACCCGGATATAGAAGAAATAAAGGCGATTATAGACAACTTCGCTGCAAATACAAATGCCACAGGACTTCAATTCAGTGGCGGTGAGCCCACACTAAGAGACGATCTGCCCGAACTTATTTCTTACGCAAGGAAAAAGTTCGACCATGTGGAAGTGGATACCAACGGTCTAAAAATGGCAGAAAGCGAAGAGTATTGTAAAGAGATAGAATCCGCAGGCACAAGTGTTGTTTATCTTCAATTCGATGGTGTAACAGAAGCGCCTTACGAGAAGCTGAGGGGCAGAAAACTACTCGCTATAAAGAAAAAAGCAATACAAAACCATCGAAATGCAGGGCCTAAACCTGCTATTGTTCTTGTGCCTACCATTGTAAAAGGCGTGAACGACGACCAAACTGGTGCTATTATAAAATTTGCAATAGAGAACAGTGATATTATAAGAGGGGTAAATTTCCAGCCTGTTTCTTTCTGCGGTAGAACCTCGTATGACCAAAACGAAAGGATAACGGTTTCTGACGTCATCAGTAATATAGAGAAACAAACGGATTTTATTCGTACGGATGATTTCTTTCCTCCTTCGTGGCTTAGCATGCTGCTTGGAACCCTGGGCAAATCAGAGGTGGGCTGCCATTTCTCTTGTGGTGCTTTTTCTTATCTCGTGGTTGAGAAAAACGGTAAAGCAGGAGGAAAAGCAGAGCCGATAACGAAATACGTGGATATGGAAAGATTAGCGGCGGCATATAGAAAAAAGAAAAAGATACCTTTTTTCGCGGCTTTAAGAAGCATCCGTCCAGGTTTTTTAAAGGACCTTTTTGCCGGGTTCGTAAAAAGCCGCAGTTACTGGGACTTAAGCAACCTCCATTTCAATCTTCTATTTATCGGTTCTATGCACTTCATGGACCCATACAATTTCGATTTAGCTCGTGTAAGGAAATGTGTGATTCATTATGGTTTGCCAGATGGTAGAATTGTGCCTTTTTGCTCTTATAATAACATACACAGAGTTAAAGGGTTAGAAGATTGAAAAATGCAAAAGTCAAAATAAACCTTTTAATTAAATTGTTACATCAAAGGTGGAGAAAATAATAATCGAACCTGTTTGGTTTGATTCGCTTGGTGCAAAGTCCTCATGCACGCTGGTCAAAACCCCTGACGTAAAGATACTGATAGACCCTGGAATAGCAGCAATGCAACCCTCTTTCCCTGCTTCGGATAACAAAAAGCGACAGTGGCGCGAAGAAGGTAGAAAAGCGATAAAAAGAGCAAGCAAAGAAGCCGATATAATTATAATCTCGCACTACCATTATGATCATTACTTCCCAACTGATTTGAGCATTTATAAAGATAAGTTAGTGCTCGCAAAAAACCCCAATGAATACATAAACGACTCACAGCGAGTGCGAGCAATTAGCTTCTATTCCGCTATCTGTGAAGCTTACGGGAAAACAAACCTTGAATCATTAATGAAAACAAAGGGAACAGGGAAAAAATATCCTGACCCTTTGGCTGATTTGCCAGTAGCTCGCAGAAAAGATTTCGGGGATTATAATAAAAGAAGAACAGAGCTTTTTGAAAAAGGGGCGAAATGGTTTGACGCCCGAGTAGCTAACTGGCTAAAAAATGCGAGGATTCCTGAGTTTAACTTCCCTTCGCTCAAAACTGTATATCCTGAAGGCAAAGAGTTTAAATTTGGTAATACATCGCTTCGATTCAGTAAACCACTGTTTCACGGCTTAGAGTTCTCACGCGTAGGTTGGGTATTTTATACAATTGTAGAGCACGAAACCGAGAAATTCATTCATTCTTCTGACCTCGACGGTCCTGTAATTGAGGATTATGCGCAGCAAATAATTTACGAGAACCCTCAGGTGCTTATCCTGGATGGTCCTCCGACCTACATGTTTGGCTATTTGCTGAACCGGATTAATTTAAACCGGGCGGTGGAGAATGCCGTGGAAATTGTGCACTCAATTGATGCTGAATTGATTTTTTATGACCATCATTTGCCAAGGGAGAAGAAGTTCAGGGAAAGGACTGAAAAGGTGTGGAACGTAGCAAATGAAGAGAATAAGAAGCTTATGACCGTTGCGGAATTTTTTGGCAAGGAACCGGTTGTGCTTTCATGTACCTGAACTATTCCTTTATATACTATCACTATTTAAAAGTCAAGAGGTAAAAAATGATTGAGAAAAGAAAACAAAAGGAGGAAAAAAATGGCACAGGCAAAACCTGGTGATACTGTTAAGGTGCACTATACCGGTAAACTGGAGGACGGTACAGTATTTGATACTTCCACTGATCGTGACCCGCTGCAATTTACAATAGGTGAGCGAAAGATAATCCCGGGCTTTGAACAGGCAGTGGTCGGGATGAATCCGGGCGAATCGAAAACCATTAAGGTCCCGATGGATGAAGCGTATGGCCCGCACCGTGAGGAAATGGTGATGGTGGTAGATCGAAACCAATTGCCGGTAGACTTGATACCTGAAGTCGGTCAGCAGTTACAAAGCCGTCAACCGGATGGTCAAACAATGGTGGTCACGGTGATTGGTGTCTCTGAATCGAGCGTGACGGTAGATGCAAACCATCCTTTGGCTGGGAAGGACCTGACTTTTGATATCCTGCTCGTAGAAATCGTTTAACCGTTTCGTTTACGGTTAAGAGAAGCAGAAAAGTGAGGCGGGATAGCAGCCCTTACCTTCGGTCCTTCTCTTTGCGTATCTCGGAGGTGAAACAGTAGGTTATGTCGGTCATATTCTTGATACGCTTAATATTTGGAAGCAACAAATTGCTTTTTCAATCGCATCAATCATCCTTCGTATGGTAAACGGCTTTTCTATAAAATCAACAACTTGTTTCGATGCAAGCAAACCCTCTTCCTCCGCCTCTGGCATATGAATCGCCGAAAGGAATATAATTTTCACCCCTGACAACCTGTGGTCCTTCTCTATCGCCCTTAATATCTCCTTTGTGTTCAGTCCAGGCATCATTATATCCAGCAGAACAATATCGGGGATTTCTTCTCTTAGCTTGTCCAGGCACTCTTGCCCATCTTTTGCTTCAATAGTTTTATAGCCGTTTGTAACTAAAATTTGCGCAATGGTATCCAATACATCGGGTTCATCATCAACAACCATCACGGTTTTAGTTTTGACCTTTGTCATTTTACATCACATATCCATTATTATGCACGTCACACTATATACATGTGTTGATAGCGCACATAAATGTGACGGTTTTTACTCTGCAACCGCAACAGCTACAAATTGAAGTGGTCCTTTTTTTCCTATTATCAGGGAAGCAGATAATCGGAGTTTGAATTTCGAACCATCTTTTCTCACACCTATTAATTCCCCCTCCCAATCCCCTTTCTCCTGCACTGCAATTAGGATATCTTCAGCACCTGCTCCCTCGATTTGGCGCCAGAATTCTGTGCAAAATCGTCCTAAAACTTCATTCTCCCTGTCATAACCCCACATCTTCAAGAATGCCGGATTCACATACGTTAGTTTACCTTCTGTATCCGCCATAAGAACCGCATTAATGGATATTTCAACCGCATTTGCCTTTACTCTCAACTCTTCTTCAACTTTTATCTTTGCAATACCGCCAGCAATCCCTTCTGAAATCCCCTCAAGTAAACTTATATCCTCTTCTGATAGGGTTCTTCCACGCTTGGTAAGAATTAGTAGTGCGCCATGAGGTTCCCCTTTTGTCCGTAAAGGGATTGCATATAACCCTTGAAGATCATATTCAGCGGCTAACTCGAGGGCATAATTATAGTAGGAATGTGCCTTCATTCCCTCTTTCATCTCTCCTTTGACAAAGAAAATAGGTTCTTTACTAATGATTGCTGCTCTTGCAATACCCCTTTTCCATTCATCAACCGTATCTCCTTTTCCCCGATCCCCCATGCGTGGGTAGCCTACCTGTGCAGAACAGGAAAGCAGGTTGCTTTCGTGATTGTAAATCCATATATCCCCCATATCGTAACCAATTACAACGCACAGATTTCCGAGAATGGTTGAGCATAATTGATCAATTGTATATGACCGATTAACCGCCTCACCAAGCAATTTATGCAGTTCAGAAAGATTTTTAATTCGCTCTTCTCGTCCAACTTTTTCTGAAATATCACGAATAATAGCAATAATAGAGAATGAACCGTCGGGATTTTCCACTTTCCTCGCTTTTATCTCCAGGATTCTCCCTTCTTTATCTTCCACCTGGCTCTCTGCTTCTTCTAAGCTGCCATCAATAATCCCTTTTATTTGATTTTGATGCGCTTCAAGACCCTCGCCTATACCTGCGCCAAAGATAGCCTGATAATATTTCTGCCCAACACGGTCTCCGTAAAGAGCGAGTAAATACCTGCTCATGAACATGATATTGTAATCAAAATCAAGGACCAAAACACCTTCCGGTATATCTGACAATATGCGGGAGAAAATCTTCTCTGTATATGTCAGGTCTTCTTCGCGCGATCTAAAGATATGTTGCAGAGGGGCTTTGCTCACGAACCATACCTTTGCTCTTCCTATTCGTTTGTAAGAGATACGCCCTTCAGCGCGCAGGCGATTCAAGTATTTAGATAACGTATGCCTCTCTAAATGGGTTATTTTTGAAATTTCGTCAATAGTAGCTCCCGTTTCACCCATGCTTGGGATAGCATTAATTATTTTATCGAACGCTTCTTCTTCCGAATCCATTTTTTGTGGTTAAAGATGTATATGGAAGGGGCATAAAAAGGTTGCGATTTTAGGTTACCCCTTTGGGTTACGAAAAGGAAAAAACCGAAAGGACTTTATAATTAGAGGACTAAAAAAATAAGGATACAAATTTGTCGGGACGA
>JAPDIG010000055.1 GCA_025966525.1 Candidatus Methanophagales archaeon
TTTCAGGACATCAGTTGCATTTCCCCCCACATCCACAAAATAGCGGATGTAATCGTATGAAATATAACCAACAAAACCGCCGATAAATCTTTCTCTTCTTCTCTCTCCCATTATCTTCAGGTCATTAAGGAAAACTTTAATCATACTTAGGGGATTTTTACTCTCATATTCTTTCGCCTTATTCGTCATCTCTTTAGCGAAAAGCGCATCATAAGACTTTATTTTTAACATACCGTTCTTTACCGAGAATTTAAACGCCAGGTCGAAGCCTATAATGGAATACCTTGCCAATTTGTCGCTCCCCTCTCGGGATTCCAACAGGTATGATTCCCTATCCTCGCCCCCTACCTCAGTCCTCAAAATATCGTATAGCGCGGAAGGGTTTGCAAACGGGATTTCCTCATAGCTTTGGATGATGAACATTGTGTACCATATTTAGGTTATGTTGTATATATAAATACCTTGACGAACAATTTTTCCTCTGAACCTTTTTGCTTCGCAAAAATCTTTATTTATCATTATCATGAAACTTACAATGGTAATCCCCTCGTATTGGGCAAGGGAAAGCGAGATTGGTTGGAAGGAAGGCGATGCTATCTATGACCACCCAACTCCTTTAGATACTGAAGGAACTTTACTCAGGGCAATACAGAGCATAAAAAAGCTGGAGGATAAAGAGTTTCAACTGGTAATAATTGCTGTCGCCACTGCGGAAGATATTGAATCGCAGGTTGAAAAGAAGGTTGCTAAGATCATCAAGTCATCCAATCCCGGAGTAGAAGTATTGCTTTTTGGGCGTACTCATCTTACGCAGATACATGAGCTGCTGGTGAGAGAGGGCGAGAAGGAGTTTCCTGACCTTCTCCACCTGCGAGGTTATTCCAACATTCGAAATTTATGTA
This sequence comes from Candidatus Methanophagales archaeon, assembly GCA_025966525.1. Lineage (GTDB taxonomy): Archaea > Halobacteriota > Syntropharchaeia > Alkanophagales > Methanospirareceae > QMVO01. Next base: position 903 of record JAPDIG010000055.1, read on the forward strand.
CGTTCATCCCACATATCCTGGGTTCAGAAGTAGCAGTGCTTATTGACGATGACGAGGTATTTGAAGACCCAAAATTCTTGTCTAAGGCTAAGGAATTCATTGGCAAGAATATAGATGGCAGAACTGTAAACGCAGTAGCGGGCTATTACCTTCAAGCAGATGGGGATTACCACGTTAAAAAACACTTTCGTCCCTGGATGAAGCATTGGGACCTATATGACAGGATGAACGAAGCGTTTGATAAAATTATTGGAACGGAGCCGAGGTTGAAAGAGACGCCTTTTGTTTTTGGTGGCGCAATGGTTATCCACCGGAGTCTTTTCACTGCCGTGCCTTTTGACCCTGTGGTGAGGAGAGGGGAGGATATAGACTTCTTGATAAATGCGAGGATGTTTGGCTTTCACTTTTTCCTGGATAATCAACTGTCCATCAAGCATCTTCCACCGCCAAAGATGCATCCAATCTGGATGCAGTTGCGAGAAGACATCTATCGTTTCATCTACGAGCGAGCAAAGATAGAGCACCAAAAAGAGATAAAGGGGATGACGAAAGTCTATCCAGAAGATTTTGACCCATATCCAGGCTGTTTTTTAAAAAGTGACCTTGAAGAGAAGATAGAGAAAGCATGCAAATTGTTATCTGAGGAGTACCTTGCACAGGGCGACAGACAGGGTAGTGAAGAGGCGTTAAACAATATCGTAATTGCCAAAACTGATGCGGTGCCGAGATACGACCCTTTTCAAAGCCTATGCGAGCTGCAGAAGCGCTGGCATGGATTGATGCTGTTTACGAGCCGCGGAAAAATTCGTTTACGAATAAGGGACATTATTTGTAAAGGAGGCGAATAAAAATGAAAAAGACCCTGAAACTGTTGTTCCTGCCAAAGCTGCTTCCTCGCGTGGACGTCATAGGTGGACCCATCCTTATCTATCATAGAATAAAGAACCTGTCTTCAATGGGGCATAAAATAACGTTAATTGCCCCTGCTTACACAGATGCGGATCGTAAGGATAAAAGTCTTGTGCCCTTCTGTGAAAAGGTCATCAAGGTTGTTTCTATCAGGGAACGACCACAGGATGAAGTAGAAACTCTTTATAAAAGATTGAACAGACCGAGGGTCTTTTTAACCGGCGATGGAGGTTATGATGCGAGCATTGAAGAAGCTTTTTGCCAAATATTGAAAGAAGAGCATTTCGATGCTATTATTGCAGAATATTCAATGATGGGGCAGTATATAGAAGCAAATCACCGCATCATCCCGGTAGATACCATGACTGTGATTTCGGTGCATGAATGTTATACTAAGGCGTTTGAACTGAGAGTTGAAAAAGGAGAAGATATTAGTGAGAACACAATAAAGGAGCTTTTTAACTACGAGTTTAAGATGTACGATGTTGCTGATAGAATTTTAACTCTGACAAAAGAGGATGCTGATATCCTGATAAATTACGCTCCAAACCTGAAAAATAAAATCAGAGTTGTGCCCCACGGAGTAGACACGGCATTTTACAAGCCACCAGAGATTAAGTCCTGGGAAAGAAACACAAAAAATATCCTCTATTTGGGCAATTTTCAGCATTATCCCAATGTGGATGCCGTAAAGAATTTTATCAACCACTGCTGGGATAAAATCCAGCGCAAAGTTCCGGATGCAAAGTTTTATGCAGTTGGTTTTCATCCACCCCAGGAACTCCTCGATTTGAGAAGTGAGAATGTGATTGTTCAGGAAGGAGGAGATAATGAAAATGTGCGGCGATTTTACTGGAATAGCGATGTGTTTGTGGCACCAATTGAGTTGGGCACGGGGTTCAGGGGTAAGCTCTTAGAAGCTAAGGCTTGTGCTCTGCCCACCGTTGCTACTCGACTGGCTACCTTTGGAATGAATCCAGTAAATGGGAAAGACATGTTCGTGGCTGATGATTATGACACTTTTTCAGAGTATGTGATTATGCTTTTAAAAGATGCCGAGCTGAGGAAGAGGATTGGTATGAATGCCTTAGCACGAGCAAAGAAATTTGACCATAAGCATGCCGCAGAGAAATTAGAACGAGTACTTAAAGATGGTTAATAACATGGATGTATGCCTGAGTGTCCCACCTTCGCTCTAAACTCAACCCATTCACTAAAATAGAAAATTTATCCCGTAGATTCACCCGTTGCTCATAACCAACAGCGATATATTTATTAAGTGTATCCACCTAATTTATATATTGACAGAAAATATAAATGGGGTATAGGTGAAAGAAAAACCATGAGTGAAATAAGTCCGGGTATAAGAACAGTAAAAGATGTCGGATATAGAGTGATTCTAAAAAAGGAGGATGGCAGCCCGAGGTTAGTATGGCGAGGTTTTGTAAAAGAAGGGCAATATGGCAAGTTTATCTCCATAGAGCAGCATTGGGTACGAAGTATGCAAGGTGGAAAAATAGTAGAAAGTGATTTTGGGAGAAAGCGTTTTAATTTCCCTTATGACAAGGAAAAAGCACTTGCGATGTTCAAATCCATAAAGGAGCTATTAGGAGACGCTTTAGGTGGTGCTGGCGCTGGTAGTGACCTGGAGAAAGAAGTAGAAGAGGAGTTCGGTGAGGAACTCGAAGGACTTGAGGAAGAACTATAACTGCAATTAATTGCAAAAAGTAAATTGCAAATTGAAAAAGCACTTTGCTTTTTTCTTTTTCACACACCTTCTCTCAAATTTTCCCCCAACCTTGAACCTCGCCCTATTATTTTTGTATCTCTATATTTAAAAAAATCTTTTGCGAACTCTTCTGCTCTATCTGTAAGTCTCACATTGTAATCTGAAGGCAGGCAGTTTTTATACGGATATTTTGCAAATCGATAATCCATCAGAACGATAATGCAGCGGTCGTGCTCGCTTCTTATGCCTCTACCAGTCGCTTGCAGCACCTTTGTTATTGCAGGGTAGAGATAACCATACAGCTTTCCCTTCTCGGCTCCATATTTCCCTGCATAATAGCCTTCTATCGTCTTCACCTCCAGCGTTGGTGGACTTAACGGCAATCCAACTACGATAATCGCCTTTAACAAGTTAGATTCGTAATCCATGCCTTCAGAAAATGAACCGCCCTGCACGGCGAGCAATATCCCCTCATCATCATCCCTTAGCATCTCATATAACCTGTTTTTTTCCTCTTTCTTCATCTCCCTCCGCTCTACTATCGCCCTTCTTCTTACTTCCGCGGGTAAATACGTGGCAATGCTTTTTAGAAGTGCATAGGAAGGAAAAAAAACCGCCATACCCCCTCGTACGTATTTAGCCACTTCTCCAATCTTCGCAGCTATCTTCTGGTACATCTCATCGCCCCTCTTCGTATATTTCGTTGTAAGCTCTTTTGTAACCACAATCAATCGGTTTTCCTCTGGAAAAGGCGACTTATATTCCCTCAAAACAATTTCCTTACCTTTTATCCTATCCGTGGATGCGCCTAAAACGTCAGCATACATCTCTGTTGGGCATAATGTGCCGCTCATCATTATGGTAGAATGTGCCCTTGCGAATATCGGCTCGCTTACCACAGAAGGGTCGAGCAGTTTGAAGTGAAGTGAAGGATTTTCGCGCTTCATAAGTGAGAATATCCTGAAACATTTTTCGGTTGTTCTCCAGCCATCGAGGAAATCAGCAACACTGAGAACGTTCCTTTGCATTATCTCGTCCTTATATTTTGGTTTCCCCTCGTTTTCAGTCAGACCTTGATATTGAAAAGAACGTTTCTTTTTCAGGCTTTGAATCACGCGTTTATCCTCTGCTGACAGTATATATTCCGTGTCATTGTTGGTTCTGGCTCCATTGCCTCCAGAAGCTTCAAAGCCTTCTGCAATGTTCCTGAGCGAGTTTACAAAATCGTCGTAACTCATTGCTTCTATTCTCCGTCGCAATACCTTCTCCATCTCTTCTACCAGGAAATTCCTATCCACGTTCATTTCTTCTTTTTTATTTTTACTCGCTTCCATAGCCAATTTTGTGAAAATTCGCTCCAATTCCATAAGGTTCCCGTACATCTCTCGGTTTGTATGGCGGAGACCTTTTGCAGCTTCTGTTATGGTGTTCATTCGCAATTCACTGCTGAGATTGTTTCTTATACGGTCCGGGAGGTTGTGAGCTTCGTCAACGATTACAATGATGTCCTCTAACCCCTTCTCTATTTTCTCTAACACCGTTTCTGCAATGTCCCTGGAAAAGAGGTAGTTATAGTCGCAGACAAGCACATCAGCAGTATCACTAACTTCTAAAGCCGCCTTATAGGGGCATACTCCTCTGGAGGTGCACCAGTTATACAACTCCTCCACATGCATTATGCTTTCCCTAATCCGCAGCAGCGCTTCTTCGTCACGTCGCAGGAAATAACGGCATCTTCTATTGCGCTGTTCGGACTTGCAAAATTCGTTGAATAGCGAATAAAACTCCCTGTATATCGATACCGCTCTTGGACACATGGATTGCTTAGAAATGATATCAACCGCCACGAAATTGAGCTTCGCATGCCCTTTTATCAACCTGAGCGTATCAATCGCAATTTTGTGCTGACTGCGTTTGGAAGTGAGGAAAAAGATACTCTTGCCATTCTCAATGGCGTATTTCAACGCGGGAACAAGAACAGCAACTGTTTTTCCTATCCCCGTAGGTGCGTGAGCAATAAGAACATTTCCGCCTTCTACGGCGTGTTTTACATCTTCCATGAACTCCCTTTGCCCGTCTCTTATTGAAGCGAAAGGAAAAATGGAAGTTTTTTCTTTTTCCATTTCCATAAAAGATTTATATAATCTCTTACATATATAATAATGTGGTAAAAATGGAAATTGTAAAGCTATCATCGAAAGGGCAAATCGTTATTCCCGCATGGATCAGAAGAGAGTTAGGGCTATCAGGAGGCGACAAATTACTGATACACAGAGAGGATGATGGGGTAATTCTAAAGCCGGTAGTGAAATTATCGAGGTTACGAGGCATAGATAAAGGTAGGTTAGAAGGAGCATCTAAAGAAATTGAAAAGATAAGAAAGGAATGGGACGAAGAATTTGAAAAGGAAAGTCTATGAATATGAAATACCTTTTGGATACTAAAGCGTTAATTGCATTCTTCAATAACGAAGATGGAGCCGAATTTGTAGAGAAGGTTTTGAGAGAAGTGGATGAAAACAAAGCAGAAGGTTTTGTAAGCTCCATTACGCTGACCGAAATTTACTATCTCTATTCGAGAAGACTGGACGAGGATTTTGCAAAGGAGAGAATAGAGCAAATAAGGATGTCAAATCTGAAAACAGTTGCAGTAGATGAAGAAACAGCGATAAAGGCTGGACAGTATAAGATTGAGACAATTCCAATTGCAGATGCTTTGATAGCAGCAAGTGCTCATTTCATTGGTGCAAAAGTGGTTACCGATGATGAGCATTTTGAAAAGACGGATTTGAAGATTGCAAGATTCAGGAAAAATAGATAACTTTTTACTTATTTTAAGTTTTAATTAATATACATAAAAACAATAAGGAGGATGATATAAAATGAAAGTACTTGTGTATCCGCCAAATAGTATGATACTGACGGATTTGGTGGAGAGAGGAGGGCATGAAGCGGTAGTATTGATGAAGGAAATAGGCGAACATGTGAGGGATGCGGAAATAGACGCACCGCCGATAAATATCACCGAAGAGGACCTGAAGAGGGCGTTGAGATATGTTTCGGTAGAAGAACCTGCGGGGTTAAAAGGGAGAATAGGGCTGCTCGCACCACTGCTGGAGAAAGCAGAAGCTTCGATAATACTGAGTGATGCACCTCCTACTTTTGGCTGTATGGGCTGTGCCGTCGCTGATGAATTCTTTAAGTTCTTGATAAGAAAGCGTGAGATACCGACATTGGAAGTGAGGTATGAAGGAGGAGAAAAGCTGGATGAGATGGTATCTGCAATAACGGAGTTTTTAGAGCGGTTATCGAGAGAAGAGAAGAAGGGATAAAAAGGATAAAATAAAATGACGAAAGTAGCGCAGATTTCTTGTGGGACGGAATATAGTGGAATTCAATGGCTGCTTAACGATATAGCAGAGCGCGTGGGCATCGAATTGGTTTATCCAGAGATGGAATTATCGAAAGTGGAACTGGCGTGTAAAGAGTTTGGATTTGAAGCGGAAAGCCCTTCTCTGAATATGATGATGGCAAGGGCAGTGTCGATGTTGGATGACCCGGCGATAAAAGGCGCTCTTCTTCTCACCTGTTTCAAATGCTCGGAGGGAACAATTGTAAAAGACATGATAAGGAGGTTTCTGCATGAAAAGACGGATATACCTGTTATATTATATTCAAACGTGGAGAAGCCAAAGGAGATAGAGATATTCTCGCGATTAGAGGCGCTGAAGACCCTGATAACCAGGAAGGCGCTTTTGATGCGTGAGAAGCAAGAAGGGATTACAATTGGCGTTGATTCCGGCTCTTCTACTACAAAGGCAGTGGTGATGCGCGATAATGAAATAGCAGGGGAAGGCTGGCTGCCAACGACAGACCCGGTAAAAAGTGCGGATGATGCGATAGAATCAGCGTTAAAAGAAGCAGAGATTCCAGAAAAGAAGGTAGATGCAATTGGCGTGACCGGACACGGGCGAGAACTTGTAAGTGAACACGTAAAGGCAGACTTGAGTTTAGAGGAAGTGAGCGTGGTATCAAAAGGAGCTGCTTTGCTTTCCAAACGACACAAAGGCGATGCAACTGTGATAGACATAGGTGGTATGAACAATAAGCTGATCCTGATGCGAAATGGAATAGCAAATACGTTTAATTTGGGTGGTATTTGCGGTGGCTCGTCTGGTAGGTTCCTGGAAGTTGCGGCTCACAGATTGGATGTGCACATCTCAGAGCTGGGGCAGCTTGCGATGAAGTCGAAGGTAAAGAAGGGGGAGGAAGAGTTTGAGTTGCAGAGCTATTGTATGGTATTTGGCATACAAAGTCTTGTCGTTGCTCTCGCTTCCGGAGTAAAAAGGGAAGATGTAGCTGCGGCTGCATGTCGCTCAGTTGCTGAACAAGTATATGAGAATCAGATACGTGAGATGGAAATTAGACCACCGGTTATTTTTGTTGGTGGTGTGTCATTAGTGGAGGGAGTAAAGCGAGAATTTGAGGATATGCTCGGTGTGGATATTATTGTACCTCCTTATTCGCAGCACGCAGGAGCGGTTGGCATTGCTACACTTGTATCTGGAGTTTAATGAAAAAACGCGAGATTTGACAGGGACATGCTGGGGGAGGAGTACATAAAGTCTGAAAATTCGAGAAAGATAAAGAAGGGA
>JAPDIG010000056.1 GCA_025966525.1 Candidatus Methanophagales archaeon
AAAGTGAGCGAGGAGTTCATCGGCGAATACGCTTGGGCTACTATCTGTCTTGCAGAGCGAAAGCTGGAGGTCTATTATCGAGCTAAAGACCAAGATACCTTGACTAAACGATGTAATGAACCTTGCCACCCATCAATAATTATCCTTGCTTTACATTTATCTCTATCTCCTTCCAGTCCTCCTTCACACCCTTTAACGCATTGGGATTTATTCTTACGTCCCCATCCTCACCCAGCTCACTCCCTCCTCATCTTCCGTCACCCTCAACACATACTCCATATAATCCTTCACATCCTCTATATGCGTAATCAGAAATATCTGCCGGAACTTCTTTGACAGCTCGTTCAATGCAAGAATAATATTCCTTTTCCGAAGAGCATCCTGCGAGCCGAAAATCTCATCCAGAATAATGAAATTCGTCTGAATCGCACTTCTTTCCGAGACGACAGCGGAAATCGCAAGCCGAAGACAAAGATTCGCTAAGTCCTCCTCACCACCTGAGAACCTATTTATCTCATACGGTGTCCCTTCGTCATAAATGAAGACATCATAATTCTCATCCAGCTCCAGCTTGCTGTACTTACCATCCGTTAACCTTCGCAGCAGATCAGATGCGTAATCAGAGAGCATAGGGCGAATCATGCCCACCATATACACCTTAAAGTCGTTCATTATGCGCTCAAGCAAGTTGAGATACACTATTTCCGTCTCTTCGAGCTCCTTCTCTGCCAGTAACCTCTTCTGCTCCTCTATCTCCACCAGCACACGCTCTATGTCCCTGCATACGTTCTCAAACTCGTTCTTACGCTCCAAAAGCTTTAGCTTCGTCGCGTTCAAATCCTCCTTCTTACGCTCGTATCTCGCCCTCGTCTCTACATACGTCATTTTATCAAACGCTAATTCTTCTATTTGCACCTTCAATGCTGTTATATCCGCCACAATCTTACTCTCCAGCTCACTTAACCTTCGCACGCTATTTTTCACTTCTTCAATCCTTCCTATCTCGGCTTTTAGCCCGATTATCTCACGATACACTACCTCAAGACTCTTTAGGGCAGCAATAACATCTTTATAGGCATTCTCATCAAATTCCACTCCTATAATGGGTGCTAAATCATTCTTTATCGTCTCCAAATCCTTTCGCCAGCGTTCCAGTTCACGCACTTCGTGTACTATTTCCACCTCTAACCCTTTCTTCTCCCTAACCCTCTTCTCAAGCTCGTTTACCTTTGATATAAGCTCTTTATATGCATTTGCGTCAAACTCAACACCTTCAAAAGGCTTCAAATCTGTTAAAATCCTATCCAGTTCCTCCTTCCAGCTTTTCAATTCCCTCTCTTCATTCTCTACCTTCACGTCCAATTCACGCTTCCTGGCTAAACGCCTATCCAGTTCCTTATTCTCCTTTACAAGCAGATCTTCATTCCTTTTCTGAATGACGAGTTCCTCATTCTTACGTTTGTACTCCTCATAATACGCGCGGAATTTTCTCTTTTTGGCTCTTATCTCGTCACTCAACTTCCTTATCAAACTCTCGTAATGCGTCCCCAACTGCCTTTCACACATTGGACATTCACCATCAGGACCCAAATCCTCTATATTCCTTTTCTTTGCCAGACTTTCCTTTGCATCCTCCTTTATTTGTGATAAAGTAGATTTAAGAGCGCCGAGCAAGGAATGGAGGCTTTCCTTTTGTCTTTGCACCTCTTCTATCCTCCCCTTCACCTCTTCCAAACGCTCCTCTACATCCTTAAATTCTAATCTCCCCTCTCGCAATTCGTTTGCTTTCTTCTCTCTTCTACGTATTTCCTGTAATGCCTTCTCTTTTCTCCTCGTCAACTCTTCCTTCTGTTGATATTTTTCTCTCTGCTCCTCCATCTTTTCCTTTGCCTGTCGCTGCGATTCAAAAGCATCTTCGATACCTCTAAACCCCTCCTCTTTCTCCTTCAATCCTCTTATCCTTTCTTCTCGTCTCTTTATCTCTTCTGTAGTCTTCTTTTCGCTCTTCATCAGCTCTTTTTTACGCCGATATTTCTCCCTTACCCTTTCCAGCTCGTCTTTTTTGTCCTTCAACTCAAAATACTCCTCCTCCTTTCTCTCTATCTCCCCAAGCCTCCTTTTCTTATCATGTAAATCTTCAAGCTCTTTTTCTTTCTCTTCTCTTCTCTTCCTCGTATTCTCCAGGTCGCTTCTTCTCTCACCCAGTTTATTGCTCAACTCCATGTATTTCTCATATTTCCTCGTGGCGTTTTCCAATTCTTCTTTCGCTTCACCCGCTTCTTTCTCTTTCGCCCGCTTATCGGCCTCTATTTCCTTTATAACAGGTAAAAGCCGCCCCTTAGCCTTCTCCAATTCATTCTTCTCACTTTCAAGCACTTCTATCTTCTTTCTGCCTTCTTTATCCAAAATGGCGGCTTTTATACCCTCTATAAGCTTCTCTTTTCCTCTTTTATCCTCCCTTATCGCCTGTATACTCTTTTCTATCCTCTCTATGCCAAGCATCCGAAGCACGAGCTTTTTACGCTCCGCAGCTTTCATTGAAGACAGCGCATTCAACTCTTTCTGCCTTGCAAAGACCGAAGTGAAAAAAGATGGGTAATCCATGCCTATTCTGTCCTCTACGACTTCCGTGACCTCTTCCGCGTTGTTTGTTATGAGTTTCCCATTGATAACGAGGCTTGCTCTTGGCACTAAATTCTTGCCTGACATTTCCCTTACTACTTTATAACCATCGCCTTCCAACTCGAATTCCAGGGCAACGCTGCAAGCCTCATTAGCCGATGCACCTTCCCTTTTTATTAATTCTTTCGTCGTCCTTGCCGCATGATGCCCAAACAAGACCCAACCTATCGCTTCTATCAGAGTCGTTTTCCCTACCCCGTTCAATCCGATAATGCCTATTATGCCATCCGGGAATTCAACATCCACATTCTTGTATTTTCGGTAATTCCTCAGCGTTAGCGTTTTTAATAGCATGGCATCATCTTCATATTTTACTATCTTTTATTTAATTAACCCTAGAAGAAAAAGTAGTCTATGGCAGTTAAACAAAAAGGAGCCTCTGGAGAAGGCAGAAAACGAAAAGGAGATTATGACGTGGTTCTCATAGGCGATGCGTTCTATGACATTGCCACGATGCCAGTTCGAGATTATCCAGAGCGTGATAAGCAGATAGGCTGTGAATTTATGCTCAGTATAGGCGGTCAAGCAGGGAACTGCGCTGCTGCTTGTGCTTCCTTAGGCTTAAAAACCGCTCTTATTTGCAAGACTGGTGATGATGTACTTTCAAAATGGATAATATCGGAGTTGCAAAAATTGGGCGTCAACTGTTTCGCCACGATAGCTCAAAAAGAAGAGTTTCCGCATTCGGGGATAACAGTGAGCATATCCTTTGAAGACGGCAGCAGGTCAATGCTGTCTGACCGGGGAGCAAATTTAGACCTCAAGGAAGAAGATATGGATTTTGAACTGCTGACGGAAACCAGTTTTTTGATGCGTGCCGGTCACTGGAACACAGAGGGTCTTTTCGCAGCAAACAATAAAATACTCCGCATTGCAAAATCCGCAGGCGTTTCTACTGGTGTGGATATAGGATGGAGTGCATACCTTGGGTGGACTGAATCAGCAAGACAAACCGTTTTTGATTTCCTTCCTTCCACCGATTTCCTCTTTGTTAACGAAGCGGAGATAAAAGGGTTGAGCGGGAAGGAGCGAGGTGAGCATGAATTATTAGAAAGAGGATGCGAAAACGTGATTATTCATAGAGGTGCAAAGGGCTCTTCCTGGGTAAACCGTGACTTTGAGATAAGCTGTCCGGCGTTTAAAGTGAAGCCGATAAGCCCAACAGGTGTAGGGGATGTATTCAACGCAGGTTTTATATACGCCTTCCTGGAAGGGAAAGACGCAGAGGAGTGCTTAAAATTTGCTAATGCCTGCGCTGCCGCACATATAAGTAAAAAGAGATTGAGAAATGTAGTTCCTACAATAAAGGATGTGGACTCTATGTTGGAAGCTATTTATAAGTAATAGCAAATAGCAATAGATAATCAGAAATGGAGCAAGAGAGATTGATACCAAAGGCGTTTTTCGTTACTTCCGGCGTGGGTATGGATCCCGAGCAAGCTAACGCTTTCGATCTCGCTTTATGGGATGCAGGGATAAGCGAATGCAATTTGGTTGAGGTTTCTTCTATACTGCCAGCGAAAGCAGTGGAAATAGAACGGGACAACGTGACGCTAATACCCGGCGAAATAACCTACTGTGTGATGTCAAGAGCAGATGGCAAGGCAGGCGAGATCATTGGTGCTGGTATAGGATACGGCTGGATAGTGAAAGAAAATGAGAATGGAGTAGAGCAAAGGGACTTCGGTATCATCTGCGAGCATCATGGGCATTATTCAAGAGAATATCTGATGGAGAAAATTTGCGAGAAGTTATATAAGATGATAGAGACCCGTATTCCGGATAAGAAAATGAAAATGGAAGTGAAGGGAAAGAAGTCAGAAGTGAAATCCGTAGAGGTAGAAGAGGGTAAATTCGGCTCCGTAGTAGTGGCACTGGTGTTTGTATTCTGATTTTAATTGAGCAAGAAAAGATTTAAAAGTTAAAATGTTTGTTGTACATAAATAATTATTCATCAGTAACGCGATAAAAGAAAAGGTGAAGAGAGAAAGTGGACTTAGAGGACTTACCCGGCATTGGACCTGCAACAGCAGAGAAATTGCGTGAAGCAGGTTTAAATTCGTTAGAAGCGATAGCAGTGGCGTCTCCAGCGGAGCTGGTGGCAACTGCTGAGATAGGAGAAGCGACAGCCGCGAAGATAATAAACGCCGCGAGAGAAGCCGCGGATATCGGCGGGTTTGAGACCGGCGATAAGATATTGGAAAGGCGGCAGGGTATAGGCAAGTTAACCACAGGGTCAAAATCGTTCGATAATTTGTTAGGTGGTGGTCTCGAGACGCAAGCGATGACCGAGTTTTATGGTGAATTCGGTAGCGGGAAGACGCAAATAGCGCACCAGCTCGCAGTAAACGTGCAGTTACCGCCGGAGAAAGGAGGTTTAAACGGCTCTGCCATAATGATAGATACTGAAAATACGTTTAGACCAGAGAGAATAAAGGAGATGGCTGAAGGTGTTGAACTTGATTACGATGACGTGCTTAAAAATATACACGTTGCGCGTGCTTATAACTCAAATCACCAGATATTGCTGGTAGAGAAAGCGGGAGAGCTTGCAGAGGAATTGAAAAGTACGGAAAAGCCGATACGGTTGATGATAATAGATTCAGCGACAGCACATTTTAGAAGTGAGTATGTAGGAAGGGGGACGTTAGCAGACAGGCAGCAGAAGATAAACAAGCATTTACACGACGCACTCAGGTTTGCAGACCTGAATAACGCAGTGGTTATGATAACTAACCAGGTGATGGTGAGACCGGATGCCTTCTTCGGTGACCCTACAAGACCCATAGGGGGTCATATAGTAGGGCATACCGCTACTTTCAGGATATATTTGAGAAAGTCGAAAGGAGAGAAGAGAATAGCAAAACTAGTTGATTCTCCTAATCTTCCAGAAGCTGAAGCGGTGTTCTCAGTATTTTCAGAAGGAATCAGGGATTAAACTAAACGGTGCGAGGGAGGTTAGACATCTGATTAGGTGGAAGTTCGTTTCATTCAGCTCCCATCTCCATCTCTTCTTTGCAAGTTTCACACACCATCATTCCGCTTTTCAATTCTAAGTCATTTGAGAAGCTTCCACATTTCTCGCATATCCCCTGTCCCATTTCCTCCCCTTCACTCTCTTTCCCCAGTATCTCTCTTTCCACGTTCATCTCTATTAATTCCTCCAATATCGAGTTCATCTCCGAGGAAACTGCCAGTATGTCCACATCAGCAACTATACCTACCAGTTTCCCATCTTCTATTACCGGTATCTTTCTTATCTTTTCCGTTGCCATTTTCTTCGCTATGTCTGACAAACGGTCATTAAGGGACGCGGTTATTAAATTCTTGGTCATTATGTCCTTCAGTTTCACAGTGCTGGGTGTTATGTCTTTACTCACCAGCTCCCTAATTATATCCCCCTGTGTAACTATTCCCACTGGCTCGTCATTATTAAGCACCACAATGCTATCCACATCGTATTTCTTCATCAGTTTCGCCGCTTCCATCACGGTTAAGTCACTATCCCCCTTTACTACCTCACGCACCATTACATCCCTCAGCGGTATATCTGTCTCCATCTGTTCTCACCCCTATTATAATATATGAGTATAATTTAAATATAATTTAGTGGAAAGAATGAAATACGTGATTTTAATAGGAGATGGAATGGCAGATTATCCAATTCCTGAGCGAGATAACAAGACCGCTTTACAAATCGCATCCACGCCGAATCTGGATTTCATTGCTAATGCGGGCATGTGCGGCACGGTAAAAACAATATCCGAGGGGATGGATGCAGGGAGTGATATTGCCATTCTCTCTATTCTTGGATACGACCCTGCAAAATATTACACGGGAAGGGGTCCGCTGGAGGCGATGGGCATGCGCATACCCCTCGGTGAAGGGGATATAGCGTTTAGGTGCAACCTTGTAACCGAGAAAGAAGGAAGGATAGAGGATTATAGTAGCGGGCATATAACAAACGAAGAGGCGAGGGGATTAATAGAATCGCTTAATGAAGAATTACGTGCAAAAGAAGAAGTGGGAAAGAAGGGATGGCAAATTGATTTTTATCCGGGAATGAGTTATCGAAATGTTCTGGTTCTCAAATCCAAATCCGAAGATTATAAGTTCGATAGCGAGAAAGAAATCGGAGGGGCACCTCCACACGATATAATTGGTGCACGAATAGCGGATGAACTGCCGGGAGAAGAGATATTGCGGAATATCGTGCTTACTACGAGAGAAATATTGGAGAAGCACGAAATAAACGCAAGAAGGGCGGCGGGGAACAAAAGGAAGGCGAATATGGTGTGGCTCTGGAGCGGTGGTAAGAAACCCACAATGCCTAAATTCCGTGATATGTATGGAGTAAGCGGTTCGGTAATTTCTGGTGTTTATCTTATAAAAGGTGTCGGAAGATGCGTGGGGCTGGATGTGATAGACGTACCTGGCGCTACGGGATACTTTGACACTAATTACGAAGGCAAGGCAGAATATGCGTTGCGCAGTTTGAGGGAGCATGATTTTGTTCTGGTCCACGTAGAAGCGCCTGATGAAGCGGGGCATTTAGGCGATATTGACCTGAAAGTGAAAGCGATAGAGGATTTCGATGCGTTGGTGGTGGGTAAGATGTTGAGAGGGTTAGAAGATGAATTTGCAGATACTGAAGAGGGCTATAAAATATTAGCCATGCCTGACCACTACACGCCAGTATCAGTGAGAACGCATACAAAAGAGCCGGTGCCTTTTGCAATCTATTCTTCGCATGCTCAAACTCAAAACAAAAGCAAGAAGGGAGGAAGAAGAAAAGAGGGTTTTGATGAAGTATCCGCGAAGAAAGGCGATTTAGGCGTGTTGGATGCACGAGCACAAGATTTGATGCGTTATTTCTTTACTTTAAAGTTTCACTTGGTTTCTTTTTGATGAATAATCACATTTCCAAGAATATATCTCCATCATATTGTTTATATATACCATTTTGCTAATATAATTAGATTTAGAGGCGAGATAACATGAAAGATACGATCACAGAATTCTTCTTCTTTTCAGAGGAAGATTTAAGGGATTTTCACTATGACACGCACAAGTTCGGTGGATTGCGCTTCTTCTTAGAACTTGCTGTTTTTTTGGCGGTGAAACTGGGCATTGACAATCCAAAGAGCTGTATAAGCTTTTTCAGGATGTGTCGAAAGTTTCTTGTGAAAATCGAAGGATTGCAGACATACGATGGCTACAAATATCCAGCTCCCGCCATGCTCAATTTTTTGCTATTTGTACGTTTATGTCGCTTCAAAACGCGAGAAGATGGCTTAGAAAAAACCTTCAGGCGTGGCAGCTTTAAACGAAACTCGGACATAAAGTTTCTCTTTAAATCCTGCTAATCGCTTTACATAATCTCTATCTACTCCTAAAAG
>JAPDIG010000057.1 GCA_025966525.1 Candidatus Methanophagales archaeon
TGTTCTTATAACTTCACCGAGCAGACTCCACTTCTCTCTTATAGACCTGAACGGGGAGCTTGGGAGAGTGGACGGTGGAATAGGTGTGGCACTAAATGAGCCCTCTTTGAAAATAGAGGTATCAGTGGTTGATAACGAGGTTGAGCTCGAAGAGAATCCTAAAGAAGTTGTTTCCATATTGGAAAGGATAAGAAGTAGAATAGAGCCTCCGCTAAGGGGAAATTACCGTGTAAAGATGTTGAGAAAGTTGCCATCGCATGCAGGCTTGGGCTCTCAAACACAACTGTCGTTAAGTGTGGCAAAAGCAATATCTGTGTTGGAAAACAGGAATTATAACGTGGTGGAATTAGCAAAACTGGTGGGAAGAGGTGGCACTTCTGGGATAGGTACGGCTGCTTTCGCTAAGGGAGGGTTCATCTTAGATGGTGGTCATGTATTTCGAGCGAGCGAAGCAGGGGTAAAGGAAGAAAAGGAAAGTGGGAATACAAAAACAAAAACGAGTTTCCTTCCTTCTTCTGCATCGAAGGTTTCGCCACCACCAATTCTCTTTCAGCATACTATGCCCGAAAACTGGTTCTTTGTCGTTGCAGTACCGGAGGTGAAGAGGGGCGCACATGGACTAGAAGAGATAGAAATTTTCAAGCGGTATTGTCCGATAAAAAGCGGAGAAGTTGAAAAGATATGTAGGATAACGCTTATGCGGATTCTGCCTTCGGTGCTTGAAAAAGACATATTTACTTTTGCTACGAGCTTAACCATGCTGCAAAAGGTAGGGTTTAAGAAAAAGGAGGTAGAGCTTCAGCATGGTATAATAAAAGAGCTTTTCCGCTTCTTCGATACCCATGCTTTAGGGCATGGGATGTCCTCTTTTGGTCCCGCAACGTATGCAATAGTAGAAGGCGAGAAAAGAGCAAAAGAACTCGCTGCGGATACAAAAGCTTTTCTGGATGAAAAAGAAATACGAGCTTTGGTGACGTATTCTAATGTAGATAACAAAGGTAGTGAAGTGGATTATAGTTAATTAACCCTCAATCATCGTGCCAATTCCTTTATCGGTAAACAACTCAAGCAAAATGGAATGAGGTTCGCGTCCGTCGAGTATATGAGAAGTGACGCCGCCGGAGGCAGCTTTTAAACTCGCTTTTGCTTTTGGTATCATCCCTTCACCGATAATTCTATTTGCGATAAACTCTTTTATTTCCGCAGTTGTCGCCTTTGAAATCAAAGTAGAATGGTCAGAGGGATTTCTCAGCAAACCGGGAACATCGGTGAGCAAAATCAGCTTTTTTGCTTTTATCGCATACGCTATCTCGCCTGCAACCAAATCGGCATTCACATTAAGGCTGTTGCCCGCATTATCCACTGCTATTGGCGATATTATGGGAATATACCCTTTTTCAGTGGTTATGTTTATTATCTCCGCGTTTATTTCCTCTATCTCTCCAACCCAGCCGAGGTCAACTTCTTTTTCTTCGCCTGCAATTCCAACTTTCTGCGAGCTAAGCTTCTTTGCCACTATTAGCTTTCCATCGTTCCCTGACAATCCGATTCCCTTTCCTCCATGTTTACCAATAAGCGATACTATGCGCTCATTAACGCTGCCTACGAGCACCATCCTTGCTATTTCCATAGTCTCATCATCGGTAATGCGAAGCCCGCCAATAAACACAGGCTTCTTGCCCAACTTCTCCATCAACTTCGTTATTTCTGGACCACCGCCATGCACGATTATCGGATTTATCCCGACAAATCTAAGCAGCACCACATCTTGTGTGATGTTATCCATAATGCTCTCGTCTACTAACGCATGCCCGCCTAACTTTATCACCATTTTGGAGCCGTAGAATTTACGAATATACGGCAACGCTTCTATCAGGATTTCTTCTTTCTTCATAAACTTTTCTTGCTTTTGTTCGCTTACTAAAAATAGTGATTCTTTATTAAAAGGTTTGGATTCGTAAGGAAAGCAAGTTTTTCGGGCTCTCTAATCAGTTCGTACATTTCCTCTTCTTTACCCATGCTTAGCCCCACTTCCTTTTCTATATCCGATGGTTTCAAGAATCTAATACCCGGCACATCCTCATACTTCTCGTTCTTTACAAACTTGCCCGTTGTCAGCTCAAAATAAGCAGCCCCGCCTCTCTTCTTCATCGGCTCGTATATTGAGGAGAATGCTCTTGCAACCCAGTTTGCCATCTTTAAAGCCACTTCAGAGGGATTTATCGTAACATGCCCATAATTAGGAGGGATAATGACTTTATCTCCTCTCTTTGCCTTTACCACCACTACATCTGTTATTTTCTCCGTACCCCCTTCCCCGCCTATGCGCTGTAAAAGGTAATGCGCTTCGCCTTCCAATACCTCATACACCTCAGGATAGGTTATCTTTGAACCCGATAGAAAGGGATGATAGTGCCCCGCAGTCTTAACAAATTCCAAACCGAGCTTATTCGAAGGGATAATGGTGATATCATATCTTAGTCCTTTCTCCTCCATTTCCCTCGCGTCTTCCTTATTCTTCGATACTTCCCTGAACATGAAATATAGTTCCATATCCATGTTCGCGTGCTTTAAAAAGCTCTTGTCAAACACGACTTCCTTCATCTCTTTCAATTTCCGAACCGTGGGGAAAAAAGTTCTTTCTCCGAACTTCAGCTCATTCCTTGTCCACATTTACTTTAGGTTGTTGATAAACTCCAGACTCTCTATTCCTCCTTCTATTGTATATAACTCCATCACCATTATCCCCTCATACTCATAATCATTAATCCGGTTTAAGACCTTCTTCCAATTCAGATTGCCTTTTCCCAATGGCAAATGCAGGTCATCTGCTCCGAAGTTGTCGCTTGCATGTAGATGTATTATCTCCATATCCTCTGCCTTTGCCTTAATATTTAAAAATTCATCCAGCGTTCGTGTCGTATTCGCATGTGCAACGTCAAGACATATCCCGATATTGTGCATATTCACACCTCGCACTATGTGAATTAGTTCATCCGGATACCTTCCCAGCATCATATTCACAGATATCAAATTCTCTACTGCTATTCGCAATCCGCGTTCCGCAGCAAATTCACAAAGTGCCATTAGACCTTCAATCGCCTTCTGAACCGCCTTTTCCGGCGTCTGCACAGATAATGGCGATAAAATACCCGGGTGCACCACGCATATATGTTCAACGAACTCGTATGTGTTCTCGATACTCTCTTTTATCTGCCTTATGCTCTCTTTCCATATCCCCTCGTTTACACTCGCAATGTTTATATCCGAGAGGGGTGCGTGTAAAGAAAGAACAAGATTCGTTGTTTCGTATATTTCCTTCACTCGTTCTCTAAACCCGCCTTCTACCTTTTGCTGCCCTTCACTCACTATCTCCCAGCCCTGAAAACCTGCGTCTTCTAACCTGTACATCCAGTCCACCGGGTTGCTGGTCGCATCTACGCACGAAAAACTTATCTTCACTTTCTTACACTTTTTCTTTTTAGAAAACTTTGTAATCCTCCAGGGAAAGAATAAGTTCGACTATCTCTTTTATCCTTCCTTCACTCATCTTGCCTCTAAGCTGAATTCTCTTTATTATATTACTGACTTCTTCATTTGAGAAGTCGCTCAATGCGATCTTCGGTAAGTCGCTGCTCTTAAAACCTTCAACAAGCACGAAATCAACACCTGATTTCGCCATTTCTTCTTTCAACTCCGTCAAATTTTTACCGCTACCAATTTTTACCGTTTTTTCCTCTGAAGCACCGATAACAACTTCCGCACCGGCACTAAAGAAACGGGCTGTATCTTTTGACGCATCTAAACCCAGGTCCAACTCATGAGCGTGTTTTATGCATCCCACTTTACCATATTCCTTAAGATATGCAATCAAATACTCGATAAGCGATGTTTTCCCTGACTTCTTCTCGCCTATTATAGATATGACTTTCATGACACTTTTTCTTTTTAGAAAAAAGAAAACCTGTGCTAAAAGAAAAACTTTTTTGTTCAAACATTCTTTTTAAAAAGAAAGTTTGTATAACAGAATACAATGGCAGTAGAAGCACTTAAGTTAATAAGAGAAGGAGAAGAGGAAGGTAGAAAGTTAATAGAAGAGGCAAGGGAAAGAGCTGCGAAACTAATGAAAGACGCGGAGGAAGAAGTAAATAGAATAAAAGAAAATGCACGAGAGGAGGCAAAGAGCTTAGCGGTTCAGATTTCAGATAAGTATGCAAAGAAAGGCGAGGAAGAAGAGAGAGCGATAATGAAAAATGCCAGGGCAGAAGTTGAGAAGCTGAGGTCAACTGCGGAATCGAATCTCGACCCTGCAGTAAACCTCGTGTTAGAAAAAATTTTAGGCTTGAGGTGATTCAGTTGGGTGCGACAGAGATAGTGGAGAAGATAAAAGACGAAGCAGTTTCTGAGAGGGAGAAGATAATTAGCGCAGCAAAGAAAAAGGCAGATGAATTGATCAAAGAAGCGACTGCTCAGGTAGAACTTCAAAAGAAGAGTGTCATTAAGGCGGAAGAAAGAAAAGGTGTTGAGGAGCTCGAGCGAATAGTTAGAGATGCGCGATTAAATGCGAGGAAGCTAAGATGGACTGCTGAAGAGGAGATGATCGCGAAAGTGTTAGAGGAAGCAATGAAGAGGATAAAGGAAGTAAAAACAAGTGGTTTCAAGGGAAACTCTTATTCTGATATCCTCGCTGGTTTGATACGGGATGCTACAATGAGTATAATCGCAGGGAGTAGCACAAGCAGCAGTAGCGAATTGGAAGTGATGCTCAGTGCGGAGGATGCATCTTTTGTGTCGCCAGAGCTGCTAAAAAATATAGCTAAGGAAGTAAGCACAGAGGGTGTGAATATTCGTTTGTCACTATCAGATGAAAGAATAAAGTCCGCAGGAGGAGTCCTTGTAAGGGGCAGAGATGGAAAGATAGAGGTAAATAACACCTTTGAGCAGCGACTGGCGCGTTTTTCTGCAAGTTTAAGAGAAGACATAGTGAAAACTCTTTTTAAAGGGAGGTAAAATGATTGCCGTAATTGGTGACCCTGAAACAGCTATGGGTTTCAGGCTCGCGGGTGTAAAGGATGTATATGAATATGAACATGGCTTAGAGGAGGAGGGAGAAGTTGCTCGCATGTTGGATAAACTGGCAAAAGAGGAATTTGCTATTATAATCATAAACGAAAGATTTGCCGCCAAAGCCAAGAACAGAGATAAGATAAGAGAGATAAACGCGAAAAAACGCGGTGTAATACCCATTATCGTTGAAGTACCAGATAAGAAAGGACCTATGGCGAAAGAGATTGATGAGATAGGGTGGCTAATAAAACGTGCAGTGGGAGTTGCAGTTAAGTGAAACTTTTTTGCAAGCAAAAAAGCAGCCAGCGCAGTTCCTATTTAACTACCGTCTCATCCATTACCGTATCGAAATTTATCTTCTTATCCCATCCCGCACGCTCGAACGCATTCATGAAATTGATGCCAATGATTTTCGGTCTTTTCTTTCCGGATATATCTTCAATCAAACGAAGGACGTCATCTGGCGAGCATCCAAACTTTGGCATCGCTAATCCACCCAGCACTACGACCACATCAGGATCCCTGGGATCGCCCTTTTCATCTACAACGCTATACCCTATGTTTTCTATCTTTTTTATCTTCCTTGCTTCATTCGCATCTGCTCCCGGTACATATAACATATCAAAACCTCTATCTCTCACCGCATAGGCGAGCAATTCGATAAACGGCGTGCATACTGATACCGAACCAGTAAAGACCAACTTAGACCCTCCCTTTATGTCTGCTACGCTATTTCTGAACGTTCCCGTGAAGTCTATTATCCCCCCTCTCTTTTTCTTTTCTCCTCTGGTTATCGCATTCGTATTTATATCCTCGATTATCCTGGAGAAGATATGGATTACAGGATTTAATTTCTTACATTCATTTATAAGTTCAAATAACGCTTTTTTCACTCTTACATTCTCTATTATATCCAGATTTTCGGACAGCAGTGCAATCATCGGTTGTATGTTATCCACGAAAAAACGCTTCGAAAACTTATCAAAAGCATCAGTTAAAGAGGTATTAACATAATAACGCTTTTCTCCACCCATATAGATTTCATTAATCATATTCACAATTTTCAATTTTCGCAAGCTTAGGCTGACCAATCCGCTGCTGTAGCCCGTGCCTTCTTCTATCTCCTTCTTCGATATGGGGCAGGACTTGAACAGTATGCAGCTCCAGACACGCACCACCGATTCTCCTAAGTCCCCTTGCTTCCCTATTTCCGCTAACGCGTCCAGCAATTCCTGCCTTACAATTGCAGCTTCACCCAATTTTTCCCTTCACCCTTTTATTGTACATAGAGTAAGATTTTCTTACATTTAAATATAAAAAATTATACATGATCAACTTAAATTTGACGGTTGTATTGTATTTGCCCACAAGTGGATCTAATCCTTCAGTTTCGCTTTACAATAAGGACAGAACTTCCAGGATGCAGAAATGATGAATTCACACTTAGGACATTTTGTTATCCCGATGTCCGAGCCACAGTAAGGACATGCCTTCCAGTTTTGATCAATATCTCTACCACAAAAGGGGCACTTGTAAATGCTGCCCTGCTGATTGGTTATGCCTGCTCTTGCTAAATACTCTTTAACTCGTTCATCAATCTCTTCTTTCGGTGGTGCCTTCACGACTACCTGTTTAATGCTCAAGGCAGGATATGCCTTCATATACGCCTCCTTTAGTCGGTTTACCGTTGCTCTCATGTAAGCACCATCATAAGGTAGCTTATGCCCAAGCATCTCTTCCACATAGTCTGAAGGAACACCCTGATCTCTAAGGATAGTGGAGAAGGAGGCACGTAAGGCATGTATTCCCGCAGTGTTTATTGTTCTCCCTTTTTCTTCTTCATCTATCAGTCCCGCTTTTAGTGCTGCTGCCTGCATAGCTCTATTTATACCACCTTCATAAGCTCTTACACGCTCCTTTCTACGGCGGTTAGATTCTGATATGAAGAGAGGAGAATCGTTTTTTATGTCTTCAGGAGACAGATATCTTGACCCCTTTCTTCTAAGGTTGATATAACATCGTAAGGTATCAACTGCGTCTTCTCCTAAGAATGTATAGTATTCTATCCCCTCCTTTTCTCTCATGAGATGTAAAGTAAGAGGAATCTCGCCTTTCTCCAAACCATCCGCCACATCTCCATAGTTCAGCGAGATAAGTTCTTTCATCCCCAACCCAGCCTGGAAGGCGCACAGGATGACCGCTCTGTCACGTAATCGCTCACAAACATCTATCATCCGCTTTACATCGCGTGCGGATAGGAACTTTCTGAAGTTCTCTTTCAGTTTCCTTGGCGTGGGCAAGTGTAAATTGCCTATGGGAATATCGTTCTCCTTGTAGAATACCCTTACATCTTCGATAACACGACCTGCTGAACGTGGTGCCAGTCCTCTTTCTCCTTTTCTCTTCCCTCCTTTTTTGGGTATTACATAGTCAGTCCTGAGCCAGTCATAAAACTCTTTTAACTTATGTTCTGTTTTCTTCACGCCTATTCTATTCGCTTCTTCTATCAGTTCCCCCGGGCTTTGCCCTCTCCAGTTGCAGTATAGCTTTATCAGTCGTGAGCGGTTTTCCCTGATTTTCTCTCCTCTTCCTATAAGAGTTAACTTTACCTCTTTGATTTCGCTAAAAGCTTTAATATCGCATTCGAGATCTGCTTTAGCTTCTATCCTTTCCCCTTCCATCGCTTTTTTATTCAACTTTCCTCGTCAGTATAACAGACCTGTCTGTATAAAAAGGATTGGATAAACAATGCCGCGATGCAACAGTGCTGGGACGATATGAAGAGGGGGATTGTTTTAGGACTGGATGATGCGCACGGTCTGTTAGAAGCGAGATTGGGTAAGGAGGTCACGCCTGATACCATAAGCCACTATCTGGAAGTGCTGAACCACGCACTACCTGGTGGT
>JAPDIG010000058.1 GCA_025966525.1 Candidatus Methanophagales archaeon
CTGTAAAAACAACACTTGCAGAAACATACCAAAAATCAGTTGAAGAATACGGCGTTACATGCTGCCACCATACCTGTGGTAACCTGCTGTTGCAGGATTATATGCAGGGTGTACTTTCTGTTCCGGAAGAATCTACTGAGCAGAAAACATATTTCAGAGGCGGTGGTGGCGGGACTCGCAGAATAACAGAAGAAGAAGCTGCTGAAGGCGTCACAAATATGACCGAAGTAACAGGCGTGAGCAAAGTAGGAGAAGAATTGAAGAAACCGCCTGAGGCAACATCGGAGAAAAGAGGCAAAGTAATGAAAGAGGAGAAGCCTGTGAGCTCACCAGCGTTCCCTGTATCCGGTGCACCGTTGATGGGCATTATTGCAGTGATTGTGGTTTTAGTGCTGATTGGGATTGGACTGGGCTATAAGCGTAAGAAAAGATAGTGGAGGTGGTTAAATGGGCAAGAGAGATAAAAGAGCTTTTGGAGGACTACACAAAAGACCATAGTTACCCATTTAGGTCATATGTGTTGTCCTAAAATGTAAAATAGAAATTCTTAAATATACCTACCCCCCATCTCTTTCTTCGGGTGATAAAAGGAATGCACATATCAGACGGTATTTTGGCACCAGAATGGTGTTTGCTATGGTTTGCAGTCGCCATACCCTTTATCGCGGTGGGGGTGTGGCAGATAAAAAGAGGCACAAAAGAGAACGCGTCATACCTGCCGATGCTTGCAATGATGGGCGCTGCGGTCTTTATAATCTCGGTGTGGCACATTCCTGTCCCGGTTACGGGCTCGTGTTCGCATCCGATTGGCACGCCACTGTCCGCAATAATCGTTGGTCCTTTTGCAACCGTGGTCTTAAGCACGATTGCGCTCTTCTTCCAGACATTCTTCGGACACGGCGGATTGACAACACTCGGTGCGAATACAATGTCAATGGGCATACTGGGTACCTTCAGTGGATACCTGCTGTTCTTAGGGCTGAGGAAAGTAAAATCGCCTTTATGGCTTGCAGCGGGTTTTGCGGGGTTTGCAGGAGATATAGCATGCTATATTGTCGCGGCACTTGAGCTCGCATTGTCGCTCAATCCCGGTTCTGTGCTCTCGCACTGGGCGCTCTATACAGTGGGTTATATACCCACACAGTTGCCTCTTGCCGTTGCAGAGTTCGTCTTCACCGCAGGCGTTGTGCAGTATATTGCAGATAGGAGGCCAGACCTTGTGGCGAAGAAGTTATGGGGAGGTGTTCCAAGTGCTTGACCGATTTACAAAAACGGCGTTGGCTCTGATGGTTGTAATAACCGTCATATTCGTCATCGGTGCTTATCTCGGTTACGTCGCGGGTTCTGAGATGGAAGGGACAGATGCAATGGTGGAAGATACAGCAGCGAGCACGGCTAATGCAGAGGCAACATCGTTAGCTCCAGCAATTACTGATGTTGTAGGAGAACCAATAGGATTCACAATCGCAGGGATTGTTGCCGGCTTCATTGTCGGATATTTCTGGACTGAGCTGTTTAGGAGGCGTGAAAATGTTTGAATGGCTGTCTGGTGACCCCTTGTGCGGAATTGGAACTACAATCGGATTCTTCGTATTCCTGATAATTGGACATTATCTGCGACTGCGAAGAGAAACGAAAGAGGCAGAGAATGAGAACGGATAAATGATGCGTTTCACGGATATAATACATGAAGTAGATTTTGAGAGGCTGGTAGTAGGAAGCGATTCAGCAATTCACCGGCTTGATGCACGTGTAAAGCTTTTGGGAGCTTTTGCACTTTTATTCGGTATTATCTTCATGCAGTGTCCTACTATCCCACTCTTTATTTTTTGCGCTGCCACACTTATCTCTTTTGCTGTTAAAATACCGCTGCGAACATATCTAAAAAGGCTGGTTCTCCTTCCCTTCTCTGTTGCAACTGTCGTGCTTGTTGTTGTCTTATTCACGTATGGCGGTGAGCATCAAGTAGTATCCTTCTTTGGACTGCCAGTATACGAGGAATCACTCTCGTTTGCCTTTTTACTGTTTACACGGATAATTGCCTCTATTTCAATATTGAGCCTGTTTGTGGCTACCACATCGGTGACTGAGACGATGGAAGCGGTGCTGTGGTTCAGGGTGCCAAAGGTCATTGTTGACCTCGCCGTGATGATGATGAGATATGTTCATCTACTATCGCAGGAAACTGTGAAAATGTACCGTGCACAAGCATCGAGGTGCGGTTTCTCCCAAAATATCGGGTATAGGCAAAAGTTGAGAAATCTCAGTACCATCGCTGGCTCGCTTATCTTGAGGGCATTAAAGCGTGGTGAGCATGTCTATGCCGCAATGCTGTCAAGAGGATATACCCTAGATTCTCATATTATTGAACATGAACCATTATCAGCAAAAAATGCTCTTTGCTGTGTTGCAATCGTCGCTGTAACGGTGGGGCTGGTAATCGTTGACCACCTGGGAATAGGATTATGAGATGTGCCGTAAAAGTATCTGACCTCTATTATACATATCCAGATGGAACAGAAGCACTGAAAGGAATTAACTTCACGGCGATGCAGGGCGAGAAGGTAGCAGTCATTGGCTCGAATGGCAGCGGAAAATCCACTTTATTCTACCATCTTAACGGTCTATTCTTCCCTACTAAAGGTAACGTTTTTATCAACGAAGAAGAGATAACAAAGAAGAACTTAGATAAGATAAGGATGACCGTAGGACTTATATTTCAGGACCCGGATGACCAGCTATTCGCACCGACTGTATGGGCAGATGTGGCATTCGGACCGAGGAACATGGGACTTTCAAAGCGCGAAGTTGAAGAAAGGGTGGATAATGCCTTGAAGATGTTAAACATAGCGGATTTGAAGGCTAAGAGCCCGGATAACCTCAGTGGCGGTCAGAAGCGGTTGGTTTCTATCGCTGGAGTACTTGCAATGAATCCGAAAATCATTGCGCTGGACGAACCCACATCTAATTTAGACCCACGCAGTTCAAGCAGTTTGATACGCCTTTTACTTGATTTGAATATTAGGATGAACCTCACCTTGATTATAGCGACTCATGATATCGACGCCGTGCCGCTATACGCAGAAAGAATTTACATTATGGATAGAGGAAGGTTTGTAGTGGAAGGCACGCCAAGAGCAGTCTTTTCCGATGCTTCGGTGATACGAAACTCGCGATTACGGCTTCCGAGAATCACGCATTTAATGGAGATTCTTCAGAAGGAGGACAAGCTGCCAATACAAAATCCTTATCCCTTGACAATTGGAGAGGCAAGAAGGGAACTGTGGAAATTAGTTAAACCCCGGAATCTGAAGAACAGGAGCAATGATGTGGCAATATAAATCAACCGGAATACCTGATACTTTATTCTCAAGGTCAAAAGCCGGCTTAACGCGAGAGGAAATCCGCGCGATTATCGTTTCAAAAGCGAGGATAAAAGGAAAAGAAAGGATTTTGGACGTTGGCACAGGCTCAGGAAGTGTTTCTATTGAATTCGCACGGTTAGGTTGCGATGTCACCGCAGTGGAGAAGGATGAGGAGAATTTTGAGATTGCAAGAAAGAACATAGAACAATTCGGGTTAAAAGACAAAATTGAGCTCATATTAGGCGAGATGGAGAAAGTTAATCTGGACAGCAGGTTTGATGTTGTCTTCTTCGGTGGAACCGATAATCTGGGAAAATCGTTTGATAGCGTGTTCAAGCATCTGAAACCTGGAGGAAGGATTATCATCGCTGCTGTCAGGCTTGAGACCGTGGTGGACGCCATAAAAGTATTGAAAATCAGAGGTATCAACCCAGAAGTTCTGAATATCTGCTTGAACAAAGGAAAGGACCTGGGAGGAAAAACCGCCCTTGCACCTTCTTATCCGGTATTTCTAATCTACGGAGACAAAAAATGAGATTCAGCCGGCTGTATGGAATAGGTGTAGGACCGGGGGACCCGGAACTGCTCACATTAAAAGCTTATAAAGCGCTCATGGAGGTGGATATGATCGTGGCTCCAAGGTCGCGCGAGGATAAAAGGAGCTGGGCTTTGCTCACGATTGAAGGAGTTATAAAAGAAAGGGAAAGCGAACCCAGGGTTGTTGAACCGGTGTTCCCGATGACAAAAGACCAGGCAAAATTGGACTTCTATTGGGAGAAGGCGCGGAAAGAGGTGCTGGAAAAAGGAGTGGGATGTGAAACAATGGCGTTCGTCACGCTGGGTGATCCTAGCCTGTATTCCACATTTTACCGATTTCTGGAGGTTTTCAAAGATTCTGTGGATGAGGTAGAAGTAATTCCGGGGGTAACATCCTTCTCGGCTTGCTCCTCTATTGCTAAAGTCCCTATTGCAGAAGGGAATGAAATCGTTTCTATTGTTCCCGATGCAAGAACCAAAAATGCTCCACGTGTAATCGGGAGCTCAGATTCCTTGATATTCCTCAAGCCAAAAAATACAGTTGAGATTAAAAATATGCTGGGAAATAAAAAAGCCGTCTTAGGTGTTAAGGTTGGGTTTAAGGACCAAGAAATGCTCACCGGCAAACTTTCTGAGATAAAAGAAAAGACTCGTTATCTCGCCACGCTCATTGTAAAAAAGGAACCACAGGATTATGAAAGCGAAAGTGATTTTTGTTAGTGCAGGACCGGGCGACCCGGAATTGCTCACCATAAGAGGAAAACGAGAAATAGAGAACGCCGATGTAGTAATCTATGCGGGCTCTCTTATCCACAAAGATATTTTGAAATATGCAAATGAAGATGCGATACTGATAGACAGTCATGGTAAGACCAGGGACGAAATCTTCGCTATCTTTGAGAAATATGTAAATGAAGGAAAGAAAGTGGTGAGGCTTCATTCTGGCGACTTGAGCTTCTATTCTGCGATCCAAGAACAAATGGAATATCTCATGTTGAGGAATATAGGTTTTGAAGTTGTCCCCGGAGTTACTTCCTTCTCCGCCGCCTCCGCCTCTCTAAAAAGAGAGTTTACATCGCCAGGCATATCACAAACGCTGATAATCACAAAACCGTTTGGAAAAACAGGTAAGCCTGCAAAGGAAAGCATAGCAGAACTTTCAAGGCATGGTGCAACAATGATCATTTTTCTCGGCATTCATCTCATTGACGATGTCGTTTCGGAACTGCGAGACGGCTATCCACCCGAGACGCCCGTAGCAGTGGTTCATAAAGCGTCATGGAGGGAAGAGAAGATAATAAGAGGCTCTTTGAGTGACATAACAGAGAAGGTGAAGAATGCAGGCATCGAAAGCCAATCTGTGATAATTGTGGGTTATGTACTCGAAAAATCAGGCGTTTCAAAATTGTATTCTGGAGGTTAAAAACCGCGCGAACCTCTAAACCTCTGTTCTGACTTTCGTCTTACGTTTGTAAAACCTGCGTTTCAAAACCTCCTTTTCTGATTCGATTATGAGCTCTACCAGGTTCTCGTTTACCGCACTTTCCTTTTTCAGAATCCCCACGGCATCACTAACGTTAAGACCTTTACCCGCCAGAGTAAGCAAAGCCGCTTTGCCGAAGGTTGAAATCAACTCAGCCGATTTTATCGCATCTTTAATCAACTTACTTTCCTTCTTGCTTTTAACTTTAATTTTGCGTATCTCCTTCCTTATTTCGCTCTCATCCGCTTTTAACGCTCCTACCCTGTTTGAGTCGCATTCAGGGCACTGAAGCTGCTCCGTTTCTACATCGTTTATTCTCTTAATCTCTGCATACTGCCAGCAATTTGTGCATACAAAAGTTAATGATTCATCTAACAACCTTGCTTTTACGTATTTTATTATGACCCGATGCATCCTCTCTGGTGGGATTATCTCGTAGCCCCTTTTTATTACTTCGACAATCCCTGCAATAGGGCTGCCCTTCTTTCCTTCAATTACCGCTATTTTTAGCTCACCCTCATTTATCCGCTTTAAAAGCCTGGCAGTCAGTTCTATATCCACATCCTTATCCTGAGATTCTCTAATCGCTTCATCAAATACCGCAGAGCCCTCAAAACTCCTTATCAGGTTGTCCAGGTCGAGGTCGCTCAGTGATGCATCCTTTGCTAAAGCCCCAAATCTCCTTGCCACATGAATAAACCTTCGTTTAAACAACCTGCTTCTGACTAATGCTTTCAATGCGAGCTTTTCGATTGGTTTGGATGCTAGATCACGGATAATCTCTTCAACATCCTCAGGTTCCAATTTGCTTTCTTCGGCTTTGAGCATTATCCGGTAAGGGTCCTGTTGCACACCTACCGGAGCGCCTGTCCAATCAGATATTACGGTAGCTAAGAGCATAGCTAAAGTTCTATTCGCAAGAAGCCCGAACGAGCAGTGCAGGATTATATAATCATTCCATCTTTCGAGCGTTAACTGCTTATCCGTCGGCACAGGGTAGCCCATTTTTATTTGCTGAACAACTTCGTACAAAGCTCTTGTAATAGTCTCCTCGCTGCAAGGATATTCCTCCAAGAGTTTTTTTTCTGGTTCTATCTCTTCAATCTCCCTACCAATTTCAAGCTCTGTTTCCACGTACCCACGAATTTTCCCCACCTCTTCCGCAACTTCATAAGGAACGGGAATCTCTTCGCCTACCCAGCTTGGAATGGAACCCGTCGGATCATCTTCCTGCTTTACATAAATCCTACCCCCATACAGGTGCAATATTTTCCACACTCGACCACCTTCAATGAACTTGTTCCCGGGATTCCCGTATTCTGCAACAAAAGCTTCATCTAATACACCCACTGGTTTATCTCTTTCATCCAAGACCAGGAAATGTTTTTCTTCTGGAATCATTGATAAATGCTCGAAATAATAACCATAGAGCGGTTTTATCTGTTTAGGTCTCAGAAATATTTTGTCCTCGGCAGAGAACCATACGAGCCTTGGAATGCGGGAATACATATAGTTTAAAACAGTGATCAATTCTCGCTCCTCGAGTTCGCGATACGGATATGCCTTTTTTATTAAGCTCAAAGCATCTTCAAAGCTCCATCTCCTCTTCATCAGGAGTAATCCCGCTATTTGATGCGCAAGTACATCAAGTGGCTTCTGTGGAATACTGGCGGGCTCTAAATCTTCCGCGAGAGCGCGGCGACAAATTACCAAAGCTTCCAAAGCATCATCCGAATCCTGAACCACTATTGCGCCATTTGCAATCCCGCCTATTTTATGACCACTTCTACCTATACGCTGAAGAAGCCTTGTCACCTGCCTCGGTGAGTTATACTGAATAACAAAATCCAGCCTCCCGATGTCTATCCCTAATTCTAAAGAGCTCGTGCAGATAATACCATGCAGTTTTCCCTCTTTAATTCCCTTTTCCACTCCAATTCGTGTTGGCTTAGACAGCGAGCCATGATGTACACCCATGAGAAAGTTCAAATCCCAGACGCGGAATCTGCTACCAAGAATTTCTGTTATCGAACGAGTATTTGTGAATATCAGAGTGGATTTATGCTGCTCGACAAGTCTTCTCATCAATCGTAACCGAGCAGCGACTTCTGGATATGTATAAAGCTCTCCTGCCAGTTTATAATCATCCGGGTCGGCTCTTGGATAATAAACCTCTACCTCCATTGATCGTGATACGGGGACGTTGATTATCTTACAATCCCTTTCTGTTCCGACCAAGAATTTCGCTACTCTTTCTGGCGATCCTATGGTGGCTGATAAGCCGATGACCTGGAAATCAGCATTTTTCAGGTAGCGAAGCCGCTCCAATGCAAGTGCTAACTGTGAGCCTCGCTTGTCACATGCGAGTTCATGCACTTCATCTACGATTACCCATTCAACTGAAGCCAGATGCTGGCGCATAATCCTACCTGGTAATATCGCTTGTAAAGTCTCCGGTGTTGTAATCAAGATAGCAGGAGGAACCATTGCCTGCGCCTCTCTTTCTCTCGTAGATGTGTCGCCGTGCCTCACTCCCAACTTC
>JAPDIG010000059.1 GCA_025966525.1 Candidatus Methanophagales archaeon
AATAAAAAACTGTGTGAAAATGGATAACGTAAAAAAGAGGATAAAGTAAGCTAAGAGGAATTATAAGTTAATACGTAGGTAACGTGAAGGTAGAAGACCAAATAAGAACCGCGATAGACATAATAAAAAACGGTGGCACGGTGATTTATCCCACAGAAACGGTCTATGGATTAGGAGCCGATGCGTTCTCCGAAAAAGCAGTGCGGAGAGTATATAAAATAAAACGAAGGGATTCTTCACAACCCCTCTCTATTGCTGTTTCTTCTTTCGAGATGCTAAACAAAATTGCATATATCGATCCCGAATCATTAAGAATCATAACTGAGCTGTTGCCCGGACCTGTCACGGTCTTGTTGAGGAAAAAAGACGTTGTGCCTGAGGTCTTAACTGCGGCATCTGAAGTCGTTGGCGTAAGATTCCCTGACAATGAAATTGCAATTCGTATAATAAAAGAAACGGGACCTATAACAGCAACAAGTGCGAATGTATCTGGTAGAAATCCACCGACTTGCGTAGAAGAAGTAGAAATAAAAGCAGATATTATTATAAATGGAGGTAAGTGTAAATATAGTATGCCGTCCACTGTGGTGGATATGTCGATGGTGAAAGCGAGGGCAGATGAAGAAGAGGCGATAAAGGTAAAGATAAAAATAAAAAGAAGAGGAGCATGCTATGATAGAGTACTGCACATCCTGCGGGGTAAAATTGCTGGAAAAGGGCTTCACGGTTTTCCCGTGCCCTAACTGCGGAGAAGTCGAGATAAGTAGATGCGCAAAATGCAGGAAGCAAAGTAATTTATACCGTTGTGCGAAATGTGGTTTTGAAGGACCGTAAAAAATGAGATGGCAAGGTAAGTCAAGGCAGAAATATACCGGGGGAAGACTCCACCTTCACCGGAAGAAGAGGAAGCACGAAGCTGGTAGACCCGCAGCAGAGACTACTGTCGGGGTGATACGAAGGAAAAAAGTTAGAACGAGAGGCGGTGGCAAGAAAATGCGGTTACTCAGATGCGATTTTGCTAATGTCGCAGACCCGAGGAGCGGAGCCACGAAAAGGGCTAAGATAATAGCGGTGAAAAACAATCCTGCGAATCCTTTCTTTGCAAGGCGGAATATAACAACAAAAGGTGCAGTGATAGAGACGGAAATTGGAGATGCGGTAGTAACGAGCAGACCCGGTCAGGATGGGATTGTGAACGCGAGATTAATTTAAAAATGCCGTATCCCACGTAAGATGTATAAATTAGTAGGCACAATCTCAGGTGAAGTTGGACTACACGAGTTCGATTTTATCGTTGCTGGTGAAGTAAGAAGAAATGAGTATGTAAAAGTATGGAACGAATTAGATGGTTGGATATTGGGAAGAGTGATATCAATAGTGGATGCGGAGAAAAAAACAGCTACTGCGGAAATCATAGGTTATAAAGATGAGAGGGGATTTTTAATGCAGCCAAAGAACACGTTCTCGCGTGATGAGAAGGTGTTCAAAGCAGACCAGGCGTTCATCATGGACACATTGGGACTCAAATCAGGGGGAATCCATTTAGGTATGCTTGACGGGCGTAATATACCAGTATATCTGAGGAAAGAGGAACTTATCCAGAAACATTGCAGCATATTAGCGAAGACAGGTAGCGGGAAATCATACACTGCTGGCGTGCTAATCGAGGAATTGCTTGAAAAAAATGTTCCTCTGCTCATAATTGACCCTCACGGCGAATATCTCGCATTGAAATACGAGAACAGGAGTGAAGAGGAGAGAAAGCAGATGGATAAATTTGGCATTACTCCAAAAGGATATGCCTCTAAGGTCGTTGTTTACACGCCGTCGAATTTTTCCGTAAATCCCGCCGCCGATAAACTATTTCGCATAGACGGAATAAATTTGAGTGTGAATGAATTGTACGACCTATTTCCCATGTCTGATGCACAATTAGGTGTTTTATACCAGTGTATAAACGTAATAAAGGCGGAAAAGGAGTTTTATACTATCGAAGATATTATTAAGAAGGTATCAGAGAGCAAAAGCAGTGCTAAGTGGAGAATTATTCACTTCCTGGAGAGAATTCGGGAGACTGGCATATTATCTGATAGCCCAACACGCATAGAAGAGCTCGTGAAGGTGGGCAAGGCATCAATAATAGATATGAAAGGAGCGGAGCCGAAATTACAGCAATTGATCGTTTACCGTATTTGCAAAGAGGTATTTGAAGGCAGGAAGATGGGGAAGATACCACCTTTTATGCTCGTTATCGAGGAGGCACACAACTTCTGCCCTGAGCGTGGATTTGAAAAGGCGGTCAGCTCTAATATTTTGAGAACCATCGCTTCGGAGGGCAGAAAATTCGGACTTGGGTTGCTGGTTATCTCACAAAGACCTGCTCGTGTGGATAAGAACGTTATTTCTCAGTGTAATACACAGATAATCCTTCGTGTAACGAATCCAAATGACATCAGGGCGTTGAGCAGAGGGCTGGAGTTCATGAGCAGTGAGATGGAGGAGGAAATCAAAAGAATACCGCAGGGTGTTGCATTACTTTCGAGTCCAAGCATTGAAATGCCTATACTGGTTGATGTGCGTGTGCGAAGAAGTGAACACGGAGGTAGAGCAGCGGAAGCGGAAGGAGAGGAGGAAAAAGAGGCAGTGCCTGAGAGGGAAGAGTGGAATGTAAGGGAAAAGGATGGAAGAAAAAGCATCCTTACAAGGATGTTGGGTGAATGAGAGATAAAAGCAAAGGGAAAGTAGAGAACATGTCCTCACTGATAGACAACAGGAAATACGCAACCGAAATAACCGCAGACAGCGATGGAGAACAAGTGAGCGTAGCAGGCTGGGTGCATGAGAAGAGGGACTTAGGCGGTGTCTTTTTCCTTATCGTGCGGGACCTTAGCGGTTTTGCTCAGGTTACACTGCATAGAGGCGTAGTTGAGAAGGAGCTGTTTGAACGAGCGAAAAAAGTTCCTCGTGAATCGGTAGTAGCAATAGAAGGGAAAGTAAAGAGAGAGAAAAAGGCGCCGAATGGATATGAAATAATACCCGAACGAATGGAAGTGCTGAACGAGGCTTCGCAGATTCTACCCCTGGACACCACCGGGAAAGTTGGTGCCGAGTTAGATACGAGGTTAGATGCGAGATTCATGGACTTGAGAACCGAGAGAACAAAGCATATATTTATAATCCGCAGTCGTGTTCTTAAAGCGATAAGGGATTTCCTTGATGAACGAGGGTTTATAGAAATAAACACGCCTAAAATAGTAAGTGCAGCAACAGAGGGTGGCACTGCCCTATTCCCTATTTCTTATTTTGAGCGAGAAGCGTTCTTGAATCAGAGCCCACAGCTTTACAAACAGATGCTCATGGGGGCTGGCTTTGACCGCGTGTACGAAATAGCGCCGATATTCCGCGCGGAGGAGCATGACACCACGAAACACCTAAACGAAGCAACTTCAGTAGATATAGAAGTCGCGTTTGTATCCGATAAAGAGGTAATGTCAATATTAGAGGAGCTTATTGCGTTTGTATATTCAGAGGTAGAAGGATATCCAGGTTTATCCAAGCTGAATTTGAAGTTGGGAGTCCCAAAAATACCATTCAGACGTATAACCTATGATGAAGCAATAGAACTGCTTTCTGAAACAGGTGAAGAGATAGAATGGGGAGAAGACCTCAGTACCTCTGCTGAACGTACTCTGGGCGAGATAATAGGCGAGCTTTATTTCATCACTGATTGGCCGTGTGCGATAAAACCTTTTTATGCACAGCCGGTTGATGCTGGACTCAAAGGGAAAAAGGAGAACATTTGCTATGCGTTTGACCTGATGCATCCAAAAGTAGAACTCGCATCAGGTTCGCAGCGTGTGCATTCATACGAGTTGCTAAAGCGAAACATAGAATCGAAAGGGCTGAGTGCGGATAGTTTTGAGTTTTATCTCGACTCTTTTCGCTTTGGAATGCCGCCGCATGCAGGCTGGGGGCTTGGTGTCGAAAGACTATTAATGAGCATGCTGGAGATAGACAACATAAGAGAAGTGGTGCTTTTCCCTCGTGATAGGAGAAGGTTGGCACCGTGATGGGAGAAAAAAAGCAAAAAATTTATATAAGGATAGCGAATATGTAGAAGAGGTGAAAAAGGTATGGCGACAGAAACTAAAGCAGAAGCAGAAAAGGAGATGGAGATGGAAAGAGAGAAGCAAGGAGCTATTGAGGAAGGAGCAACAAGGGATATGATGGACTCAATAAAGAACACGGTTGAAAAATCACTTTTAGAGAAGATTGAGGAGAAGGAAGTGGATGTCGTTCCAGAAGCGTTAGTGATAGGAGGAGGGATAGCAGGGATGTATGCCTCACTGGACATAGCAGATGCGGGGTTCAAGGTGCATTTGGTGGAGCGTACGCCTTCCATCGGGGGACACATGGCACAGCTTGATAAGACTTTCCCAACGCTTGATTGTTCCGCCTGTATTTTAACGCCGAGATTGGTGGATGTTGGTGTAAATCCAAACATAAACCTGATGAGCTGTTCGGAAGTAATAGGCGTGGAAGGTTCAATCGGCAATTTCAAAGTGAAGGTATTAAAACATGCGAAATACGTGGATGAGGCGAAATGCACCGGCTGCATGATGTGTGAAGAAGCATGTAGACTGAAGAGCAGGTTTCCAAACGAATTTGATTTAGGACTGATGAAAAGAGCACCCATATATAGACCATTCCCTTTTGCAATTCCCGCTGCTTATACCATTGATGCTAAAAGTTGTTTGATGCTGACGAAGGGGAAATGTGGAAAAGCAACGCTTGAAAGCACGATAGAAGCAGTGAAAAAGCGAGACAGAGGAGAAGAAATAACCAAAGATGAAGCTCCTCCTTGCGTTCTGGCATGTGGTCCAAACTGCATACATCATGATATGCAGGATGAAGTAGTAGAGTTGAATGTTGGAGCAATCATAATTGCAACCGGTTTTGACATTATTGACCCGACAGTGGCGGCGGAGTACAAGTACGGTGTGTATCCAAATGTAATTCACGGGTTGGAGTTCGAACGTTACTCTTCTGCGAGTGGTCCCACGTTTGGAAAGATAATAGTACCAGGAACGAATAAGGAACCGAAAGACGTGGTTTTCCTGTCTTGCGTTGGCTCGAGAAACAAGCAAACAGGGTATGAATATTGTAGTCGTGTATGCTGCATGTATTTAGCGAAGCAGGCGCATTTGCTCCAGGAGAAAGTCCCGGATTGTAATATAACGGTTTGCTATCAAGATGTAAGAGCATTTGGGAAAGGATTTGAGGAGTTTTATGACCGCGTGAAGGGCGAAGGTCTCAGCTATCGAAGGGGTCTTGCAGCTGAGATATACAAGAACCCGGGTAGTGAGAGGGTCATAGTAAGAGGAGAAGACACAATGCTTGGTGAGCCTTACGAGCTCGAAGCAGACCTCGTGGTGCTTGGAATAGGCTTGAAACCAAGTGAGGGCAGTGAAAAGTTACTGAAAATGCTTGGGGTATCTCAAACGGTGGACAACTTTGCGAAGGAGGCACATCCAAAGCTCAGACCGGTTGATACAGATGTAGAAGGAGTTTTTATTACCGGATGCGCTCAGGGTCCAAAGGATATTCCAGACAGTGTAGCGCAGGGAAAAGCAGCAGCATCAGCTGTTCTTTCTCTTTTAGCCCGGGGAAAAGCGAAAATACGACCTTCAGTAGCGGAGATGGGAGAAGAGATGTGCATAGGATATAAGTCGTTAAGAGAAATGGTGGGTAAAATAGGAGCATAAAAAACCTTTCTTTAAAAAAGAAAGCTTTACCAAAGAAAAAAAGGAGGTAAAAAAGAAATGGCGGAAGAATATGATTATACAAAGGTCCCAATGGAGGGATATGTAGAGGGTGTGGCTGCTGGAGCGCCGGAGGATGCACCAAGGATTGGCGTTTATGTATGTCATTGCGGGATAAACATAAAGATGGTGTTGGACGTAAGAGAGCTTATGAAATATGCAGCGGCGTTACCAAACGTTGCTCTTGCACGACACTATATCTTTATGTGTTCGGATCCGGGGCAAGATCTGATAAGAAAAGACATTGCAGAAGGTAGAGTGAACCACGTGATAGTGGCTTCATGTTCGCCTCGTATGCACGAGCCTACTTTCAGAAAAACTTGCTCTGATTCTGGACTGAATCCGTTTTACTATGAAATGGCAAACATACGCGAACATTGCAGTTGGCCGCATGTGGACTACCCGGAAGCAGCGATGGAGAAGGCGAAGGAATTGATAAGGAGTGCGGTTGCGAGATGTTCGTTATTGGAGTCAATAGAGGAGAAAGAGGTGGAAGTCACTCCAGAAGCGCTGGTGATAGGAGGGGGAATAACCGGGATGTACGCAGCATTGGACATCGCAAATGCAGGATACAAGGTGCATCTGGTGGAGAAAAGTCCATCCATTGGCGGACACGTGGCTCAATTGAACAGGACTTTCCCAACCCTTGAACGTTCTGCTTCCATCTTGACGCCGCGAATGATAGATGTTGGAGCACATCCGAACATAAATCTGATGACTTACTCGGAGGTTGAAGAGATAAGCGGGTATATCGGGAATTATGAGGTGAAGGTAAAGAGGAAGCCAAGATATATAGATACGGAGAAATGCAAGGACAAAGATTGTGCACCGTGTGTAGAAGCGTGTCCGGTGAAAGATATACCGAACGAATTTGACGAAGGATTGAGTAAGAGAAGTGCAATCTACATACCTTTTCCGTTTGCCGTTCCTCCTGTTTATACCATTGATGCAGAACACTGTTTGTTGCTAAAAGAGGGTAAGTGTGGCGATGCAACGCTTGAAACCATTAAAGAAGGTAAAGCAGTCCCGCCTTGCATGGCGGCATGTCCGGGAGCAATAGATTTTGAGCAAAAAGAGGAGACAGTAGATTTGAAGGTAGGAACGATCATAGTGGCGACTGGATATGACATTATAGATCCGACAGTGTCGGCGGAATACAAGTATGGGGTATATCCGAATGTAATTACGGGATTAGAGTTCGAGCGGTTGTCTTCTCCCAGTGGTCCAACTGGTGGTAAAATATTAGTAAACGGAACAGAGCCGAAGGATGTGGTTTTCATCTCCTGTGTGGGGTCGAGGAATAAGCAAACGGGGTATGAATATTGTAGTCGTGTATGCTGCATGTATCTGGCGAAACAGGCGCATCTGGTAAAGGAGCAACTGCCGGATGCAAACGTGACGATATGCTTCCAGGATGTGAGAGCGTTTGGGAAGGGTTTTGAGGAATTTTACGGTCAGGTGAAAACTGAGGGTATTTTTTATATGCGAGGGCTTCCGGGCGAGATATACAAAAAACCGGGCAGTGATAGAGTGGTGATAAGAGGAGAGAATACATTGATTGGCGAGCCGTATGAGATGGAAGCGGATCTTGTGGTACTTGGCGTGGGATTGAAACCTAATAAAAACGTGGAGAGCATAGTAGATATGCTGAAACTATCTAAAACCCCTGACCAGTTCTTATTAGAAGCGCACCCCAAACTCAGACCTGTTGATACGGCAACAGATGGTGTGTTCATTGCAGGATGCTGTGCAAGTCCAAAGGATATAACAGACAGCATAGCGCAGGGGAAAGCAGCGGCTTCCGGGTCTCTTGTTTATTTAGTTAAGAGCAAGGCGAAAATAGAGCCCACAATATGCGAGATAAACGAGGAGGTTTGCATAGGCTGTGGGCGCTGTGAAGAAGCCTGCCCGTTTGGTGCGCTTTCGCTTGACGAAGTAAGACATGTGATGACGGTAAGCGAAGCGATTTGTAAGGGCTGTGGTGGTTGTAATGCAATATGTCCTTCAGGAGCTGCGACAATGAAACATTACCGCGACAGGCAGGTATATGCGCAGATAGAGGCATTGACAGAGGCAATGGAGATTGGTGTGCCGGTTGAGGT